>JAFRBW010000034.1 GCA_017404685.1 Candidatus Saccharimonadota bacterium | reverse complement strand
GTTTTTGTCCCGTCATTCGCCTGTTCGAACCCTGCCGACCCAGCCAATAGTGTTTTACGTTTCAAGTAAGTGTTAATTAGTTGGGGGTTCGAATCTAAAGATGCGAACCCTGCCGACCCAGCCAGACACTTAAACTTTCTTTTAAAAAAGAAAGTTTAGCAAAGAAAAGAATAGTGAAAAAGAAAACAGGCACATGTCCTGATTTTCTTTTTTGATTATAATAAATCGCTACGCGATTTAGGGTGTGGTATAATTATACCATGATAATACTTGGGATTGAGACAAGTTGTGATGAGACGGCGGCCGCGGTGGTGAGAGATGGGCGGGAGATTTTGTCGAACGTGGTGGTGTCGCAGATTGATATTTTTGCCGAGTATGGGGGTGTGATTCCGGAAGTGGCGGCGAGATCGCATCTTGAGGCGATTTTGCCGGTGATAGATAAGGCATTAGCTGATGCGTCTTGTTCTTGGGACGATATTGATGCAATTGCGGTGACGCACGCGCCGGGGCTGCTGGGGTCGCTACTCATTGGGACGCTGGCGGCGAGGACACTCGCGATTCTCCATGAGAAGCCGCTCTATGCGGTACATCATCTGAAGTCGCACGTGTATGCAAATTGGCTAAAATCTGATGTCCAGGATGCGGTGCCAACGTTTCCGCTGATTGCGATGGTGATTTCGGGCGGGCATACGCAGATATTATATATGACAAGGCATAATGAGTTTCAGATTATTGGGACGACGCGGGATGATGCGATTGGGGAATGTTTTGATAAGGTGGCGAAGATTCTGGGGCTGCCGTATCCGGGTGGTCCGGCGATTGCTAAGGCGGCTATGGGAGAGATGCCAGATGGAGTTCGGGTGACAGCGGGAAATCCGGATAAGTATCATCTGCCGCGGCCACAAGTGGATGGGCTGGATTTTTCGTTTTCTGGGCTAAAAACGGCGGTGCTTCGCGCGGTGCAGAAGGAGCTTCAGCTTCCGATTTCGCATCCGTCGCATGATCTAAAAAACCATCTTTCTCTAGAACAGGTGGCGGATTTTGCGGCGTCATTTCAGAAAACGGCGGTGATGATTTTGGCGGAGAAACTAAAGAAGGCGCTTCAAATGCATCCAGAAGTGCAATCGGTGGTGTTTGCTGGCGGAGTGAGTGCGAACCAGGCGCTGAGGGAAGGTTTTCCGGAGGCGTATTTTCCGGAGCCGAGGTTTTCTGGTGATAATGGGGCAATGGTGGCGGCAGCGGCGTATTATGAGATTATCTCTGGGGTTTTGCCGACAGATCCGTATGCGCTGAATATTTATCCGAGGATTGAGATTGGTGCCGCCTAGATGTATCGCCAAATGGGCGGTTTTGTGGTGCAAACATTGACAAAAAGGCATAAGTGTGATATAATTAGGGGTATAGGGTCGAATCTGTGACTTTTAGCACATTAACAGGTTAGACCAAATTTGGTTGCTGGGCCATCACCAGCGGAGGATTTTTTTTATGAAGAAGTTTGAGTCGGTAAAGTTTTTCAGATGCGGCCAGTGGAATGGGATTGAGGAGTCTGTATGCCTCTCGATCCTGAGGCAGCATGGCTTCGACGTCATCGACATTGAAAACGAGCTTCGGCATCTTCCGGATGCGGAGCTGCACGAGTTCATGAACGATGCGCTGAAGGGGACAGAGTCGTATTTTCTTCCAAGCGTGCCGCTTGAAAGAATGCATGGTCAACCATACCTACACTTCGCAACGAGACTTTCGCGGGTTTCTGCACCGATGGCAATTCCGGTGATTATCCAGATTGCTGGGCTGCCGCAGGTGAATCACCGGCTTTCTCGCTGGGAGAGTATGGTGGCGTATTACGCGGCAGGCGGTATCCAGAGTCTATACGAGTATGGAGCAACGGGCAACGAGCTTATCGAGATCCCGTTCAAGGATCGGCGGATGCGCGGATTTGCGCTTGTCGATGAACAACGGGCGGCGAGTCTTCTCAACAATTTTGCCGAGCAACCGGCAGTGGTCGATGGCGACGCCAGCAAAGGCGAGCGGGTGCACAAGATTTACTCGTTTGCGGGGGTTTATGGCGAGCTAGCGGACTTCATATCTGCTGGTGTAGAAGCAGCGATCCTGGATGCGATGCTTTTTAAGCATCGCGATGGGAAGGAAGATTTCACGGTAGTGTTCTCTTCCCTGACGCATGATGGCAACATCAATGCGTTTCGCGCGTTTACAAACCGGAAGGAGACACTGCTGGACGCAAAAAACACCTTTGGCGCAAGGGGATTCTCTATCTATAGCGGCAAAGATGAAAGAACCTGGCTACATTCTCTGTTTGGCTCTGGTATTAGGGTCAGCGAGATGCCCTTGGCGGCGAATGCGAAAGATGTGGCAGAATACTTCGGATATGCCATTATTCGGTCGCTCAGAGAATTGGTCTAATCTTTTGAAAACGCTCCGCTTGGCGGGGCGTTTTTCGTGCAACCTTAAATATATCACGGGACGAATATTATTCGTGGTGGTATTTGCTGCCTTTTTGGATTTCGGAAGCGCGGTAAGTCTGCTCGGCGACGATGACGCGAGCGAGCATGTGCGGGAAAACGAGTCTTGAGAAACCCCAAATAAAATCGGCTTTTGTGCGGACTTCTTCGGTGAAGCCGTAGGCGCCGCCGATTAGAATGACGACGTTTTTGCCCTGGGTGAGGGCGGCTTCTAACTTGGCGGAATATTCGTTGGATGATATATTTTGGCCGCGCTCGTCGCAGCAGATGACGTAATCGTTTTGCCTACTAAATGGCCATTTTGCGAGCTTTGACGCGAGTTTGTCTTCGTCCATGAACTCCCAGGAGAGGTCGTAGGGCTTCCTTAGGCGTTTTTCGTATTCTTTGATGGCGGAGTCGGCCCAGGGGAGGTGGCGTTTGCCGCCGGCGATAATCTTGATCATAGAGTAATTATAGCATACTTATGGACGGAAGGGGTGAGATATGATATAATGAGGGGTGAAGGGTGGTTGCAACTTAAGAAGGAGGTTTTTAAATGCTGAGGCATGAATATTTGTATGACCCGATTAACCGAGTGAAAGACTTTGAGCTTTCTGAGTTTACGAAGTACGTGAAAATGCGCGAAGCGCAGGGGGCGCACGAGCCGACCGACCCTGATATTGTGGGGGCGGTGCGTGACGAGTTTTACGGAACGCATACGGACGTGCCGAAGGAGCGACTGGACGATATCTGGAGAGTGATCGGACCGATGAGCGGTAACAATGCGGCGTTTTCGCAGTTTGTGCTGGACTACGGCGGGGCGAAATCGGAGTTTTTCTTCCCGTGGCTGATCACGATAGCGAAGTCGCCGTCTAGGGCGCTTGAGATGTCCTATGGGTCTGGCTACGACCTTAAAGGCGACTGGGTACGCGTGATTTCGGACAACGATAAAATTGCGCGTTTTATCCATGACATGCCGACTTTGGTGTTCAATCGCGAGCGAGAGCTTTTTATGGCGGATCTGGTGGCGAGCGTGCAAGACAAAGGCGCATACGCCACGCCCACCAAGGTGCTTGACCTCGGAGCTGGGCGGATGACCTGGGCGCGGTGGCATGGATTCCAGTTTGCGCCGGGAAAGCAGCGCATCATTGCCTACGACAAGGATCCGAGCATTGATCCTAGTGAGCTGTTTGAGTGCACGAATCTTGAACGGCTGGGGCTCAACTACTGCACCGGTGATCTACGCGAGGCGTTTTCTAATCCTGGTTGCAAGAATGCCGATCTCATCATGCTCGCAGGAGTGGCATCCTATATGCCGCTTGAGACTTTTGTTTCTGCGATTATGATGCCAGTGTATGGGTTCTTGAAACACGGCGGGGTGTTTTTCTTTGACCTGCAGCTTGACTGTCCGCAGTATGAGTGGACAATCAAGCTGTTTGACTGGCCGGAGATGAATCTCGCCAAGAGCCCGGAGGCCCTGATTGCGCAGCTGGAGCGCGTGCGACGCGAGCTCTGGGAGAAAGGTCTGAAGTTTGGCGCAGAGTATCAGCTTGACACCTACAACATGGCGCCGTCCGCAGTGATGGTCACACTCACAAGAATTTAACCCCCCTTCAAATTGGCTCGCTTCGGCGGGCCTTTTTATTGGTGTGGATTTTGATTTGAGATTTTTATGATTTTTGTGATATAATAGAGGTAGTAATGGAGGTTTGATGTGAATTTTATTCATGTTCTAGTGATAGCGGTGTCGGTACTGACGGTGCTTTCGGCGGTGGCGCTGCTTTTTGGGAGCTCGAAGTCTGAAAAGGGGCGGAGCTTGTGGTTTCTTACGGCGGCGATTGGTGAAGCGGTGTGGGGGCTTTCTATTTCCCTGTTTCTCTCGATCGATTCTGGTAATGTGGCGGAAGCGGTGGCACCGTTTTTCGTGCGGGGGATTTATGCCGGGGCGGTGCTGATGGATGTGGCGCTGCTTGGCTATATTGCGTGGAAATATAAACTGGGCAAAATTGCCACGATTTTGTTTGCGATAATAGGGGTGGGGCTGGTGGCAATATTGTTTTATGATCCAGCGGTTTTGTATTCGGCGATTGTGCTGGGCAAAGGCGGGCCGAGCATTGAGATTGATCTTTCGCATGGGTTTTATATTGCGTACGCGCTGTTTTTCTGTACGATTACGCCGGCGTTTTGTGGGTTTTTGATTCATCAGATCAAAAATGCGCGGAACAAAAATGTGAAGAAAGGCTATCTGTTTTTCCTGGCGGGACTTTCGGTGGCGGGGATTTTGTCGCTGATATTTGATATTATTCTGCCACCTATGAGATACGATTTGATTTGGGTGGGGCCGCTCACGATTGGGCTGGTGATTCTGGGGTTTTACTATGCGATTTTGAGATTTAGGATGGTGACAATCTCGACGGGATGGCTCAAGGTGATGTCTTACGCGGTGATTCTCTCGAGCGCGTTTGTGGTGTACCTTTTGATTTTCCATTTGGTGTTTTCGGCGCTGTTTAAGGTGGCGAGCCCGTCGTATCAGGTGATACTTCTGAACTTTATCATGGTGGCGATTGTGCTTTGCCTTACGCCGGCGATTTCGGAGATTGCGACGATGTCAAAATCGTTTATCTTGACGAAACAGATTGACATAGCGTATATAGTGAAGAAACTGACGGGGCTTAATCGGAAGAAGTTGAGCCTTAAGGAGGTTTCGGGATTTTTGGCGGAATATATGCACTTTGACTATGTGGGGTTTTTGATAAATGGGCGATACTATGTGGAGGATGATGATTATAAGTTGCCGGCGGAGGCGCTAGGGGAAATTGCGAAGCTGAAACGGCCGGAGCGGGGGGTTTGGCAGGATACGGCGGTTTTGCCGAAGGAAATGAAGACAGAATATGGCGTGATGCGGGTGGCGATTCTCACGAATACAAATGGTGATGAGATTGGACAGGTGGTGCTGGGGAAACCGAGTGCGAAAGCGAATCTGGACAAGAAGGATTTGGCTGAAGTGGAGATGATTATTAGCTTAATGGGGACGCTCGTGGAAAATGACGGCCGCAAGTCTTAAGAAAACCAAGACGACAATTTTGCTCTCGCTGAATGCGGCGGCGATTTTGGTGGCAGGAGTTTTGATTGCAGGGGCGATACTGCTCAAGGATGGGTTGGATTTTCGTGTGGTGGCGGCGCGGAATGATGTGGTAGATGAAGAAATTGAAGAAGCGGAGCTAATTGACGCGGAAAGTTCGAGTGAGGTGGCCTTGACGGATGAGCAGAAGGCATATGTGACCTCGGTGAGGACTTCTACTGGAGTGGATTCTTCCCCGGTGCCGGATGGCGAGCTTTGGGCGGAAGAATCTATAGTGATTTACGAATCGGCGAATTTTGACCTCTGTGTGGGAGGGGAGCTTTCTGGACTTGGCGAGATGTATTGGCAGACGAGCGATGCGGATGTGATTGCGGGATTTTATCCTGGGGCGAGGACATGGCTTGGGTATTCTTCGGATACTTGTAGATTTCCGATCATCGTGGGAACGGGGACGACGACAGTGACGGCGGGTACATATGATGGCGCGCGGCGGGATACGATTGACGTGGTGGTGATGGAAGTACCGAAGACGAAGTGGGAGTATGATGTACTGGCGCTGGTGAATCAGGAGCGGGTAAGGAATGGGCTAGAAAAGCTGACCTGGGGGGATACTTGTGCAGATGCGGCGGAGATTAGGGCAGAGGAGCTGATGGAGCTATACTCGCATACGCGGCCGGATGGATCGTCTTGGGATACGGCATGCGTGGAACCATCGGATGGTGGCGTATATACAGAGGGAGAGAACCTTGTGGTGGGAAATTCGGCGGTTTCGCCAGAAACGGTAGTGGCGGCTTGGATGAACTCCGAGGCGCACCGGGAGAATATTCTGAGTCCGAACTATACGCGGCTGTCGGTGGGATTTTACTTTGATCCGGGGTCAAAATACAGGACACATTGGTCACAGTATTTCTCGAATTTTTAAGAGTTTGCTAAAAGTTTTTGGGGTTTTGTGATAAAATGAAAGAAGGCGTGGGAGGACATTAGAGTTTGTCTTCTTGACTAATCTGGAGGGGGTGCAAATGAGTACGCTGTTTTACAGGGCGCTGATGGCGCGAATACAGACGTATCCACGGCAGGTGCATGATGTGGAGACGCAGTATGCGAATGCGGCGGCGCTGGTCGAAAAGTTTGAGCTGGATGCTCACGGCGATGTAGTGACCGAAACGGAGATGTTCCGGGAGAAGCTGAGAGAGTACGATGTGGCGATGCTGGCTTGCGAAAGGCGGGCGCAGGATCTTGCAACTGATATTCAAAGCGACATGGTCTCGGCTGAGGAGTATGATAAATCTCGCGGGGAGAATTTGTCTCTTAGTGATCAGGTGGAGATTCTCACGAGCGAATATTCGCGGCTGAGAGTGGTGCAGCATGCTTGTCGTGAACATCGGAAACTCGCGGAACGGGGGCGGCGGATGCTACCAATGGCGCAGGAGCAGCGATCGCTGAGGCGGCTCAAGCTGCTGATTGGCGAAATGCAAGTGTTGGATGAAGTGAAGTAGAAGATTTGCAGAAGTTGCAGGAGGTTTGGACGAAGTGGAATAGAAGACAAACTTGCGATGAATACCCCGGGTGTGATGCCCGGGGATTTTCTTGGGAAAAGGGGTTTAGATTGCCACGATGTAATCGCTTATTCTGATGATTAGCAGAACTGCCAACGGTTTGGTTTGTTCCCAATGATTTGTTGCCTTTCAATGGTACTTGACTTTTCCGATGGTGTGTGGTAGAATCAATGGTAAGGAGAATACATGTACGCAACAACGATAAATCAAAACGGATTAATACTTCTAAACAAGGCGGCTAGAGAGGCGCTAGGGGTGAAGCTTGGTGATAGAGTGAGAGTGAGTTTTTCTGAGAAGAATGCAACGATTGAACGTGAGATGACGGAAGAGGAGTTTTTCGAAAAGTTGGACGCGTTGAAGAGCGAGAAAACGAAGAGGCGAATTCGGGAGTTGGCGGGAAAAAATGCCGACGAGCTATTTGAAGAAGCGATGAAGAAAACCTTGGCCGAAGAAATGGCAGGGGGAAAACTATGACGACGGATTCTATCGATGCGAATGTAGTACTTCGAATTATCCTGGGCGATGTTCCAGAGCAGCGAAAACTGGCAACGCAGCTTCTATTGAGAAGCCGGTCCGTGCATTATTTGTCAAGTCAGGCGCTTTTAGAATGCATTTATGTACTGGAGGTTGCCGAAGGGATTCCGCGACGCGAAGTGGTGGATCTTATGAATTTCTTTCTGACGAAGTTTAGCGACGTGCTTGAATATGACCGAAAGATGACCGCTATGGCGTTTCCGGTTTATTTATCACATCCGAAGCTGTCGTGGGCGGATTGCGCCTTGGCGGCGGAAGCGGAGATTAATCATCACGAACCGCTGTTCACGTTCGATAAGAAGTTAGCGAATCAGCTGCCACAGGCGAAGTTGGTGCTATAATAGGAGTATGAAACACTCGATTTGGAGAATTATCGCGAAGAACACTTTCACGCTGTTTAATTTCGTGAACCTGATACTTGCTATAATGGTGGCGGCGGTGGGCTCGTACAAGAATATGCTATTCATCACTATCGCCATTGCAAACACTATGATTAGCATCATAAATGAGGTGCGGGCAAAGAAAATCGTGGATAAGCTGAAGCTTCTTTCTGAGAAAAATCCTGTTATTATGCGTAATGGAACGCCGACGGAGGTGGAAATAGGAGACGTGAAACAGGGGGATGTGATGGTGCTCACGGTGGGCGACCAGATTATGTATGATTCGCGGCTGATCGAGGGGCAGATTGAGGTGAATGAGGCGTTTATTACTGGAGAGCAAGAGAATATTGCGAAAAATCCGGGGGATGAGCTGATTTCTGGGTCTTTTGTGGTGGCTGGATCTGCAAAGGCAGAAGTGGAAAGGGTTGGCGCGGAGAACTTTGTGACGAAACTCCAAAATGAGGCGAGCAGCATCAAAACGGCGGATTCGCATCTATTTAGGCTCATGAACAACATCGTGAAGTACATTAGCTGGACGCTGATTCCGATTGGGGCGCTGCTTCTCTGGGCGAGATTTCGGGCGGAGGCCGATACGACGACGGCCATAACAAGCACAGTGGCGGCGCTGATCAACATGATTCCGGAAGGGCTTATTCTGCTTACTAGCTCTGTACTGGCGCTTGCGACGATTCGGCTTTCTAAGAGGAGGGTGCTGGTACAAGATCTTTATGCGATTGAAACTCTCGCCCGAGTGGATACGATTTGCCTCGACAAGACTGGGACGCTGACGACTGGAAATATGACGGTTTTTGATGTTTTGATGCCGGACGGGTCAAAAATGGAGGGTGGTGGTGATAGTACCCCGGCTGAAAAATCGTTTCTAAGGGCCCTAAAAGCCATTCTAACGAGCCAAACGGCCGAAAACATAACCATAATCGCCTTGAACAAAAAATTCGCGAGAAGTGCCAAATTTAAAGCCACAGACGATTTTGCGAAAATTGACGAAATCTACCCCTTTAGCTCAGATCGGAAATATTCTGGCGTAAGGGTGGAGGGCGCAAAATACTTGATGGGGGCGATTGAGTTTATTACTGAAGACAAGACAATAATAAAAGAAGTCAAGGCGAAATCCGGAGGGTATCGGACGCTGGCGGTGGTGAGAGATGATGGCCGCGGCAAAACGACGCTTCTTGGAATGATAAGGTTAGAGGATGAGATTCGGGCGACGGCGCCGAAGATTATTCGCTACTTTTACGATAACGACATTGACGTTAAGATTATTTCTGGTGATGACCTGGGGTCGGTGACAGCCATTGCGGAGAAGGTGGGGGTGAGGGGGCTTCGGGGTGTGAATCTGTCTGAGATGAAAACCAAGAATTACCAGAAACTGGCGAAGGACTACGATATTTTTACGCGTGTGACGCCTGGGGAGAAGAAGGAGCTCATAAAAGCACTCAAGGCGGCGGGGCGGACTGTGGCGATGACTGGAGATGGTGTAAATGACATACTGGCTATGAAAGAGGCGGATGCGTCGCTGGCGATTGGGGAAGGCTCGGACGCGGCGCGGCGGGCGGCAAAGTTTGTGTTGCTTGATTCGGGGTTTGAGAGTATTCCGAGTATTATTGACGAAGGGCGCCAATCTATCAACAACTTGGAACGCTCTACTTCCCTGTTTCTTGCTAAAACGGTGTATGCGTCTATCTTGGCGGTGGTGTTTGTGTTTTTGCCGTTTTCGTATCCGTTTAAGCCGATTGAGATGTCGCTGCTTAACTTCGCCTGTATTGGGTTCCCTGGGCTGGTGCTCTCGCTTGAGAAAAACACTGATCGCGTTAAGAATAAGTTTGTGACAAACATTTTGACCTATTCCCTACCGATTGGGCTGACGGTGTCGCTCGCGATGATTGCGCTCGCCATTATTGCTGGGCTGAACAATTTTCCGCATTACGAGCTTTCTACGACTGCGGTGTTTGTGACTTTTGTGATTGATCTGATACTGATCTATTGGATTTCTAGGCCACTCAATAAATTGCGGGCTGCACTAATTGTTACTATTGTTTCTATCATGGGCGTTATTTTCGTCTGGCCGTTTGCGCGTGATTTCTTTGAGTTTACCTTTCTTACGGATAATGGGCTTTTCATAGCTGCTATTCTGATTGTTGCGAGTGTAGCAGTTTTTGAGATTCTGCGGCGGGTGCTGGCGCATCTTACGCCGAAGATTTTGGATAGGTTCTAGGCTAGGTGATGGTGCTTCGCTGCTTTTAGTGGTAACTATGGGCTGTTTTAGGCGACGATCCTGGCGACATTAGATTGATTGGCGAATTTGCGATCAAAGGTCCAGAGAGGGGCGCGCCGCTTCATTGCAATGCGCGCATCCAGAATGCAATCATCAAACGATAGTGATGGATGTTTCAAGAAATTGTCAAAAATGGGATCAAAAAACATTCTGTCCCAGATGAATACTGGGTTGTTCAAAAGTAGACGTATGTTTTCGACAATTTTTGCTCGGGACATTTTGTCTTTTACCAGTACGTAGACTATTTCCATAATAACTACATCATCCACATACAAATCCCTACCGCTTAGCAACAATTCTGTGGCTTTTTTGAATTGCTCTGCATTGTTTCTTTGGATAATGCGGAGCAATACACAGCTGTCTACGGAAGAATCTTTAGAGTCTAATTCCATATTTTTCCTCAAATTCTTTCTTGCCCTCTGGAGTGGCGTCATAAGCATCTCGCACTTCTTCAAAAGACATTCCCTTGTATTTCTCATAGTTTTCAGCGAACTCTGGGTTCTTTTTCTTTTCTTTTTCAATGTTTCGCCAGATTTTTTTAAGCGAAGCCTCAAGAAGTTCGGCGCGAGACGGTTCGCGACCCAGAACGATTTCACCGTCTACAATGTCAAAAGTTAAACGATTTTGGCCGGGGATGATCCCTAAGATGTCCCTGACCTCCTTTGGTATCGTCGCCTGTCCCGACGAATTAATAGTCACCGCGAAACTCATAGTTTCTCCTTTTTTAATTTTTTCCATAGTCCTTCCTTTACTATGAATTATATGGAGATTCATAAAAAATGTCAAGTGCCAAAAAATCATAGTCTTTAGCAGTAGTGGCGGCAGGGGCGGCTACTTTGCTATGATTTGGTTACTTTTGCGAGTTTGCTTAGTTTTTGGGCGGCGATGAAGAGGCGGTATTTTAGGGGGTTTTCTATGATGTCGTAGGTGCCGGCGTAATGCCTGGCCTCGCCACCGAAGGATTTTTTGAATTCGGTGAAGCCTTGCCATGGGTGGTCTTTGGGGGCGTCATCAGGGGCGATGCCCCAGAAGTCGAAAAACTTGATTCCCTGGTCTTTGGCGTCAAAGAGGGCGGTAGTGAGGAGGGCGACAGTGGCCGGGAGTTTTTTGTAATCTTGGTCGGCGGCGGACTGCATATAGTAGCGCGTGCCTTCGTGGTTGAAAAAGAGGCTAGCGGCGATGATTTTGTCTTCGTAATGGACAAGGTAGAGGGTGGCGAAGGGCTGCGCTAGTTCGGTTTTTAGGTATTTTTCACTAAAGGCGTGGAGGCCTTTTTTCCTATAGAGCTTATTCTGAAGACGAACGAGATGCTTGATTTCGTTAGGGTCTTTGGTGGTCGTAACAGTAATTCCCTTTTTTGTATAGTTGTTATAGCGGGTGCGGGTGCCTTGGGAAAAATTGCTAATAAGTGTGGTCCGTTCCGGAGTGAGATCGAGAACCCAAGTGTCTTTTGGGTCAATATCGTGGATTTTTTTGGCCGTTTTTGGCAAAAATTGGGCCATTTCGGGCGTTCTTGGCTCGATCCTGGTAAAGATAGCCTTATGCGCTTTGGCGAGGGTTTTCAAGGCCGCTAGGGCCTTCTTGAATGATTTCTGGTCTTCTGCTAATGGGCCATATGGAACGAAAAGGTAATTCCCTGCTTTGGTTTTCTTGATAATCGCGAGGAACTGATAGCCGTCCTGTTTTTCGAAAACGGTTTTTTCGCCGAGATCTTTTTCTAGATCCTGCCATACTTCTGATTGGGTGATCGGAACTTCCATATTTCTCTATTATAACATATTTTTAGCCTCATTTTTGGGCGATTTTGCTTACGCTTCCCTGTTTCTACACACGCAAAATATTGCATGCTTATGCTTTTTATTGCATAACCATTATTCCGAACGTGTTGGCTCGGGTTGCTAAACAGAAACATTCAGTTTTCCACTGGGGATTTTGAGTCTCCCTGGTGGTCAACCTCCCAAAGGCGCGGTTGCCAATGGTTACTTTGATTTTAGCGCAAGCGGGATTGTTTGTCAAGCGCGGTTGCCAGGCGGTGCGTGTGCCAGGATTACTCTGTTTCGGTGCTATTTTGCTTGTGGTTTTTGTGGAAAAAGATGGGGAATCGTTGTGCAAGAATCTTCGTTCTGGCGGGTCCTGTCGCGCATTATCCCCCAAAATTTTTTGCTAACGCAAAAACATTTTGGGGGTCCCCCTATGCGCGTCACCCGCCATGTTACGATTTTTGTGATACAATTAAGATATGGCTTATATTAGGAAATACAAGACGACTTCGGGGGCGACTGGGGTGCAGGTGTGCTATAAGGAGGGGAATCAGGTGGTGAAAACTGTGCATGTTGGGTCGGCGTCGGATGAGAAGGCGCTGGCTCGGCTTATTAAAAAGGCCCGGGGAATCATTGACGCGGAGAAGGGAACGCCGATGTTTAATCTTGATAGGTTTAACAAGTAAAAAGCCGCTTTGAAGCGGCTTTTAAGATAAATGGATAGAAAGGGGACCGTTTTTTGCGAGTTCGGCTTCGACAGAGAAGTCGATTTCGTAAAACTCTGGGGGATTTTTGGGCTGGATGCCGAGGTCGAGCTGGTCTTGGTATTCGCGACCAAGAGAGAGGCGAACTTCGACAAGGCGATGCTGGAAAACCGGCAGGCTCGATTCGAGCGTTGCCTGCAGCGGATCTTTTGCGCCGTTTTGCAGCTGCCAGAGGCGGCAGTTTGTGAAAAACTGGGAAGCGCCGATGGGGAAAAGGGGGAATTTGGGACCAGCTTTGTTTTCGCCCATGGTGCTGAGCTCGGAGATGAGACTCTCGTAGGCAGGGAATGTCCTGACCAGATAGGAAGCGGTGTAGATACAGCCTTCACTGGAGAGACCGAGCATAAGGCCCAGTCTGCCTGCAGCCATGGAGATTTTGCGATTGAAACCTTTGTGCTGGATGCGCTTGGCCTGGACTTCGTAGAAGTTGAGGCCAAGATAGGGCTTGTCTGAATAGAAGAACAACAGGCAAATATTGTCTGCCGCTTCCTCGCTTAGGCCAATGGTGTCGTCGTCGCTGTACAGATAACCGTCGGTGGCGATATTGAGCACGCTGCGGGCGAGAAGAATCTTCTGCTCAAAGCTATCAAGATGTCGGCAGCTTTCTTCGGTGATCGATGGCGGCGCTTCGCCGCTCAGGAGGCGACAGGCGTCGTAACCGTGCTCGAAGAGGTTTTTGAGAACGGCGTAGGTGTCCAATGAAAGATTTAGCTTGTCACTCAGGTAACCGGATTTTAAGATCGCGGAAGCGATTTTTGATGTACCCGTGACGTCGCGGACTTCTTTCGGCAGGCCACGAAGGACCTTTTGGCCCTGACGAGAGCCGGCGTAGTTCCAGAGAATCAGGTAAAGCTCGAGCTGGCTGCGAAGATTAGGGTTCATGCGGAAAATGGTGAACGCGCGCGAAAGGTTTTTGAAAGTTTCGCGACTAAGCGTATTGTGGTTTCTCAGGATGCTGTGGTAGCTCTCGTCATCACCGTCGATGAAGACGCTCAAGAGGCGAAAGCTGACCAGAATGCGATGCTTGAGGTCTTCGGAAAAAGAATCGAGAATGGGATAGCGCGCGAGATAGTCTGGTAGTAGCATAGTGGGCTCCTTTCTTATCTGTAATGTACGGTGAGGTTGTTTGAGCTAATTATACCACTTATTCTTTGATTTGTCAATTTTTTGCGGGTTACGGCTAGTGGGCGATGATTTCGTCGACAAAATCGGTGATGACTCTGATATCGGTGTTGATTTTGGCGAGTTCGGCGCTTTCGTCGATTGGCTTGTTGGCTTTTGGTGGCTCGAAGGAATCTTTGCCGTCATCTAGGGCGACGAGAAGGGTATTGTCGATGAAACCGAGGAGGACCTTGTAGCCATAGCGGGCGGCGAGGCGGTCGATTTTGTCGATCATGGCTGGGTCTAAGAGGTAAAACGACTCGAAACCATCTTGGCCGTAAATCTTGAAATTGCGGTTAAAATCGGTGGATTCGGTACTGATTTTTTGCATTTTGCGGCCGGTTTTTGCGTCTTTTTTAGGGATGAGATAGGAGTAAAACTTTTTGCCGATGAGTTCGAGTTTGTAATCGAATTTCTTGGGGAATTCGAAAAACATGAAGCGACCCCTAAAGATAATGGTGTAGGTGGTGTTGCCATCGGAATCGGTGTGTGCTTCCTGGATGGTGGCGTCGGCCTGGATGAATTTGGTGGTTCTATATCTGGCGACAGTGAGGTCGTTTGAAACATAAGCGTCGCCGGTATTCACCATACCTGTTTGGCGGAGCAGGGACTTGTCGAGGCCTTTTTGGTGGTCGTAAGTGAGGTCGGTAAAGGTTTTTCTGAGATTTTGCTCGACAAAGTAGGATTTGTAGGATTTTCGGTAGGCTTCGGCCTCTTCTCTGGTGGTGAGGGCGATGATTATTATGCCTATAATAAGGGCGAAAAAGGCGAAGAAACAGACAGGAATAATAGAGAAAAGTCCCGTAACGGGGAAGAAAATGCAGCCGAGGGCGGCGGCAATTATAGTAGCTATGGCGGTATAGCGCCAGCCTTTTTGGGTTTTCTTGTGGTAGGCCTCGCGGGCTTTTTCTACATCGGAGAAGGTCATGGTTCTATTATGGCATAAATTGTTTGCGGCGTCAACTATGAGGGGATTTTAATTCATCGGTAAAGTGTGATATAATTAAGAGAATAAGAGTAAAGGGATAAAAATGAAATTCGCGAGCAGTTACGAGCCTAATCAATACGAATCAGATATTTATGCGGCGTGGGAGGCGGCGGGGGTGTTTCAGCCTTTGGTGCCGACAGTGCCGATTGATGATGATGGGAACGGCGTAGATGATAGGTTCCATGAGAACGCAAAGTATTATTCCATTGTGATGCCGCCACCGAACGCAAACGGCAACCTACATATTGGACATGGGCTGACGATTGCTCTTGAGGATGCTCTGACGCGGTATTATCGCTTGCGTGGAAGGTCGACTTGGTATGTACCAGGGGCGGATCACGCGGGGTTTGAGACTTGGGTGGTTTATGAGAGGGCGCTAGAGGCGGAAGGGCATACGCGGTTTGAGTTTGACAGAGATGAGCTCTATGCGAGGGTGTGGGATTTTGTGGCGATGCAACGGGGGAATATGGAGCTGCAACTTCGGGCGCTAGGGGCGTCTTGTGCGTGGAATGATCTTACTTTTACGCTGGATGAGAACGTGATTGATCGGGTATATACGACGTTTGAGAAGATGTGGAATGATGGGATGGTTTACAGAGGTGAGAAACTGGTAAATTTTTGCCCGAAGCATCAGACGGCGTTTGCGGATATTGAGGTGGAACATCGTGATGAGCCAGGGACGCTGTGGGAGATTGTATACCCGGTGGTGCAAGACGAAGATGTCAAATCATGCGCTTCGGAAGCCTCCTCGCTCGCGCCCGTCGTTACGGGGCTCGCTTCGTCGATTGCTCCCGTTGTCGCAAACGCTTCCGAATCGCATAATTTAACATCTCTTATCGTATCTACCACTAGGCCGGAAACACTCTTCGGCGATACGGCCGTGGCGGTGAATCCGAATGATGCGCGCTATGCGGATTTGGTGGGGAAGATGGTGCGTTTGCCACTTACGGATAGGGAAATACCGATTATTGCGGACGAGCATGCGGATCCAGAGTATGGTACAGGGGTAGTGAAGATTACGCCGGCGCATGATTTTGATGATTTTGAGGTGGGGGAGAGGCACGATTTGCCGCGGATTCAGGTGATTTCTGAGGAAGGCAAGATGATCAATGTGCCGGAGAAGTACCTCGGAATGGGTGCGGCGGAATGTCGGAAGGCGGTGCTTTCTGACCTCAAGGAACAGGGATTTTTAAAGGGCGAGAAACAGATTACGCATTCGGTGGCGCATTGCTATAAATGTGGAACTGTGCTGGAACCGACGCTGAAGGAACAGTGGTTTGTGGACGTGAAAAAGCTCGCGAAGGTGGCGATTTCGCATCTTGAGAATAATGAGATTCGGTTTTATCCAGAGAATAAGGCGCGGGTGCTGATTAATTATCTGGAGAATCTGAAAGATTGGAACATTTCGCGGCAGATTCCGTGGGGCATTGCTATTCCGATGTTCCGGAAAGTGGACGAAGAAGCGACGGATGAGCCGGAGTGGATTTTTGATAGGCGGACGCATCTTAAGGAGATCGAGCGGAGTGGGGTGAAATACGTGCGTGATGAAGATACGTTTGACACGTGGTTTTCGTCGAGCCATTGGCCGATTGTGTGTACAGATTGGAGCGAAGAAAATCCGACGCCGTATTATCCGTTGAATGTGATGGAAACAGGGGTAGATTTACTGTTCGCGTGGGTAGCGCGGATGATTATGATGGGGCTTTATGTGACAGGGGAAGTGCCGTTTTACGAGGTGTATATGCATGGGATGGTGCTTGATGCGCATGGGAAGAAGATGTCGAAATCCAAGGGGAATGTGATTAACCCGATGGATCTTGTGGCGAAATATGGGTCGGATGCGTTTAGACTTGGGATTGTGAGAGGAAGAGGGGCGGGGATGAATCAGGCGTTCTCGGAGAATTCGGTGATTTCGGGACGGAATCTGTGTAATAAGCTCTGGAATATATCGAGGTTGATACAAAATATCGTGGATGAAGATGATGGGGATAAGGCTGGGGTCCTGTCCGCAAATCTTTTCTCGGGACCGACTAGCTCGTCTTCGACGTCATACGCTGGCACTCCGGGGGAACCGTCTCCTTCGGAGACGAACCCCTCGGGTGCGTCAGGAATATACGTCTCAGAACTCGCTAATCGGACATTGTCCCGAGGAAAAGATATTGCGGCCACCCCAGCCTCGTCTTCTTCTTACACTAATGATAATATGGGGGAGGATTGGATTTGTCGGGAGATTAGCGAGTGCGTGAAACAGGTGGAAGATTGTATGAATGACTACCGGTTTTCTGAGGCGGTGGAGGTTTTGTATTCTACGATATGGGACAAATATGCGGATTGGTTTATTGAAAGCCAGAAGATTTATCGGAATGTGCCGCTACTCAAGAGGACGCTGGAGACGCTTTTGATTGCTTTACATCCGTTTGCGCCGTTTGTGACGGAGGCGATTTGGCAGAATCTGTCGTGGACGGATGGATTTATCATAACACAAGAATGGCCGTGTGAGCTCAAATATGACCCGATAACGGCCGAGCAGTTTGAAAGCGTAATCGGAATAGTCTCCGAGGTCAGAGGCACCTTACAGAGCCTGCCAGGGGCCTCTAATGCGAAAAAATACGCGCTGATGTATGACAAAGACTCGCTAGTGGAGGATAATTTGCTTCTGATACGGAATCTGACGAAGGTGCCAGCAGCAGTGGCGCTAGATGGTGCGCCGCGGGGGCTGAGGATTGCACTGGCGAATCATGAGCTGTATCTGGACGTGCCAGAGAAGGTGGTTGCTTTGTACAAGGATGCTCTGACAGAGAAGATTCTTTCGGTAGGGCGGGAACTGGATGGATTGAATGCGCGGATGATGAATCCGAATTATGTGGATAAAGCGCCGGCGGAGCTCGTGAAAGAGACGCGGGACGCGATTTCTGATAAAGAGGCGCTGATCGCGCGGCTGAAGCAGCAGCTTGAGGTGATTTAGGTACTTTGAGGGGCTTAGGGGGTCTAGGGAGCTTAGGCGTTTTGAGCTTAGACACTAGCGGAATCTTGATTTTTGATGTGAATTGTGGTATAATTAGGAGATAGACTATTTTTGGAGGGGGGAGATGGTAGGACATTGAGAAGTTAGTTGTCATGGGCTAGTAAACTAGGAATTTAAGAAGGGGGAAATTATGACATTCGCGCAATTCACATGGGTAGAAATTTTGAAGGTTGTCTTAGTGGTGGTGACGCTTGAGATCATGTGGTACCTCATCGATCAAAGATGGAAGTCGTTCTCTGGTCATAAGTCGACACTTACTGACAAAATAGACAAGATCCGGCCGAAAGATAGGCTGCCGTCTAAGCGCGAGAAGCGCAAGATCAAGTGGCTCAAGCGGGAGCTTGCCTCTGCCGAAGAAGAGATGGAGCGCCTTAAAAAGTGGCGCGGTTTCATCGACATAGGGTATGGGATTTGTTTAATTTGGCTTCTCGGGATTTTTTGCATTAGCGTAATTACCGAGCCGAAAGAGGCCACTATGGAGCCTAAAGCGTCTACGGTGACGGAGACGCCAGCGGAGACAAAATCAGAGACTGCTGGTGCCGGCTCGGAAGAGCACTCGGAGGAGTCGGACCTGGTTGAGGAGATTCTGCATGGCGCTAAGAAAGATGCGTATTATTATAAGCATCTCAGTGAGATTGAGGCCTACACTGATGAGTTTGGGCTTGATCTCGATAGAGTGCTGAACGATTACGGCTACCACTCTTCAGGTTATGCGACTGCGGATGGCTACGGCAAGACGCCGTCTGACCTTACGAGCGAGGAATATTGGATTGTTTTCGAGAGAGACCGGAACTATATTGCCTTTAATTCGCTTGGCGGGTGGATCTTATGCTCAGATTCTGATGTCACACATAAGATGGTTCCGCCTTGTTTCGAGGAGCCGCTTGAGAGGGTGAGCCTAGACGAAAGGCAGATGTGCGTCAATCGTGATGTGCTGGCGTTACTATTTGAGTTCCTTGCGAACCAGCCAAAAGTGGCGCACGAATCGCCAATGACAATCTAACAAACTGAATCCCCCGAGTGATCGGGGGATTTTTCATGAGTGGTATTCTAGGTTTTTGCGGATTTCTTCAAACTCGTTTTCCGTAAGGTCGAGAGTGCGACCGTGGAACCAAGTTTCGTCAAGTGGTTCGATGTGAACATGGGCGTGAGGAACATCGGTGCCGACGACTTTCCAGAGGATGCGGGCGCCGAGTTTGTCTTCCATATGTTTGCTTAGCTTCTTGACGGTATGCATAAGGGCATCGTAATCTGCGTCATCGAGATCGTAGATTTTGTCGACCTCTTTTTTGGGGACGACGAGAACGTGGCCTTTGGTCTCTGGATGGATGTCGAGGAAGGCGATGGTTTTGTCGTCTTCGTAGATTTTGTAGGAGGGGATTTCGCCGTTAATGATTTTGGTGAAGATGCTACTCATTTTTGGTCCTTTGCTTTGAGATTAAATAATAGATGCCGGAATAAACGATGGCGAAGACGAGGCTGCAGATAACATCGGTGGGCCAGTGCTTGTCGGAGAGGACGCGGCCGGTGGCGGTGATGGAGATGAGGATGAGCATGACGATGCTTAGGATGATGCGGAGGGATGTTTGTTTGACGTACCTTGGGAGAGCGAGCATGGCACAGAGGAAGATTGTGGCGACGGCCATGGTGTGGGAAGAAGGGAAGCTAGGCTCGCCGGAGCCGTCTGGGCGGGTGCTGACGATCCAGATTTTGTCGAAAATGAAGTAGGTGATGGCGACAAGAAGCATTGGTGGGATGAAAGCGAGGAGGGATTTATCGACTTTTTTGAGGGATTTTCGCGTAATAAGCTGGTAAAGGCCGAGACAGGCAAAAACTGCAAGCACGGCGAAGCTAGTAAGTAGAATGATGTCGGTGACTTTTTCCCACTGCATAAGTTTATTATAGCACAAAAAAGACCTTTTTGGGTCTTGGAATTTATGGGATGACACCGAAGCCTTGGATGCCGTATTTTGGGTCTTGGAAGTTGAAACGCATAAGGTTGATTTTGTCGCCTTCGTTTCCGCCGAGAGTAGTAATTTCGTTGCCGGCCACTGAGATAACGAGATTAGTATGTCCGCCAAAAATCCCGCCATCATAAATCACGACATCACCCGGCTCAGGAGTGTAGCTACCGAAAGGGTGCCAACGCTCGGTGGCGATAAAATAGTCACGCAAAGTGTAGATGCCGGGGATACGCCAAGAGCCGCTGTTTGGGTTGGAGAATGGGTAGCCAGCTTCTTTGTAAATGTAAGAAACGAAATCTGCGCACCATGGCTCCCAGTTACCGGTAATGTAGGTTTCTGGCGACTGTGGATTCTCGTATTCTTGCTGGGCGATACTAAGGATATTTTGGCGGGTTTCTGAAAGGTTGGCAGAAATAGTGGGGAAATTCGTGGTGCTGACGGAGTTCTCACTGAACGCACCGCCACTCACGCGATAGGCAATGGCAAAAATCACAATTAGCGCCAACATTAGACTAATAGTTATGATAATTAACGAGAGAAAGATTCGTGGAAAATTTGTCCTCTTCATGTCCATATTATATCATGGATTATTTTAGGAATTTTTTATTCTGGCGGAAGCGAGAGGATGGGGATCCATCTTGCTTCAGAGCACACATATGCAAATCATCAGAAACTATGTTTCTACGGTCTACTTCAAAGAATAAAAAATACTAGAGCAAGCTCTAGATTTTTTATTCTTTTTGTATCCCTAGAAAAGCTACGCTTTTCTGATGATTTGAATATGGCGGAAGCGAGAGGATTAGACTTTTGCTAAAGCAAAAGTCTTCCGTTCCTCCTCGCTCGGAATATCGTGAGCAAGCTCCCGATATTCTCTCACTTCGTCGTCCGGTCGAACCTACGGTTCTCATCCTCTCTGTTTCTATCAGAATAAAATAAAAGCCCTTCGGGCTTTAATTTCGTTCTGGCGGAAGCGAGAGGATTCGAACCTCCGAGACGGTCACCCGCCCACACGATTTCGAGTCGTGCGCCTTCAACCACTCGGCCACGCTTCCACTTACTATTTTACCATAAAATCACACGAAAATCCACACAAAATCACAAAAATATGTTATAATAGTAGAGTCACCATCAAAAGTGATGTTCATTTCATTTCTAGGTGGATGCCAACTACATCCACATTTGCGCCAGAAAACCGAGAGGTAAGAAGGCGTGCCAATATTCGTGTGTGCCCGTAGCTCAGCTGGATAGAGCGTTTGCTTGCGGAGCAAAAGGTCGTAGGTTCAAATCCTGTCGGGCATACCATTATTTTAGAATATGAAATTGTTGATGCATACATGTTGTGCGCCATGTTCGGTGTACTGTATAGATAGTTTGAGAGCCGAGGGAATTGAACCGACGGTTTTTTGGTATAATCCGAATATTCATCCGTATCAAGAGTACAAGGCGAGGCGGGATTGTCTTAAGGATTATTGCGAGAAGGTGGGAGTTAAGAGTGTGTTTATCGAGGATTATGGGTTGGATGAGTTTTGCAAGAATGTGGTAAGTGATATTCCGGGGCGGTGCGTGAATTATTGCTACCGGAAGCGGATAGGGGAGACGGCAAGATACGCGGCGCTCAACGGGTACGATGCGTTTACGACTACGCTACTAGTGTCACCATATCAGAAGCATGAGGAGCTGGTGGAAGTTTGCAAGGAAATGGCGGCGCTGGCTGGGGTGGAGTTTTTGTACCGAGACTTCAGAGTGGGCTTTCGCGAAGGACAGGCGAAAGCGCGAGAGATGGGACTCTATATGCAAAAGTATTGCGGATGTATTTTCTCGGAAGAGGAGCGATATAAAAAGCAGATTGAACGGGATTTAGGACTCAGAAAGTGATGGTCTTGTGGCGAGAATGAGCGCCGCGAGAGATTCTGATAGAAGTCTTGGGGACTTTAAAATGCTTTGAGAGGAGATTTATGAGAGCCTCGTTGGCCTCGCCATCGTGAGGCTTGGCGCGAAGAAAAATAGTGAGATTGCCGGGAGTAGTTTCGGTGATTTTTTGTTGTGAGGAGCCGGGTTTTACGGTAGCTTGATAGGTTGGCATGGCGTTACAAGGTGTTTAGTTTAGAAAAATCTACGGATTCGGCGGCAGCGCGGAGAGCTTTTTCGGAACCATAGTGAGTGGTGTTGCCCGGAGCATCGGAAAGCATATGCTGAGCATAAGGGAAACAGACGACTTTAGCAAGCGTGGCGGCGACGGGTGCGGATTTGGTGTAGGCCTTGACATTATGAACATCGGAAAGAGGGATATCAAGAGCTTCGCGCATTTCTTCGGGGAGAAAAGTAAGGGAAAAGAGGTCAGAATCTGGCTCGCCAGCGAGACGACCGTAGGCGATAGAGGTATTGCCCTCGATCCAGAGGGTTTGGTCGAGGGGGCGCATTTTGGCGTTTTTTAGACTAGCGGTGGCTTCTACACATTTTGTGTCATCGGCGGTTTTGATGTCGACGAGAACTTCGGCGTCGCAAGTGGTGGTCATAACGGCGCTTTTTACGTCTGGCGAACGGAGGCCGTGTTTTTCGTCATAAGAGATGGTGTCGCTCATGTAATCCATAATTACCCAGGAGAGAAGGCCGGTCCTAGTGTTTTTCGCGACAAGATAAAACTCTGAGCGTGTACCCCAGAAGACGCTGGTGTGAATACGAAAATTGCTCATGATGCCATAGTATTTTGGCGCATCACCTTTAAAAATGCTGAACTCGGCTGGCTCGTAGCCATCTGGGAGGAACTTTTGGACTTTTCTTGGATCGGAAATTTCGTAGAAAAGAAAAAGTGCGTATGGCTCGACGATGAAAGGCATTTTGGTGGCTTTTTTGGTGGCACTTTTGATGATTTTGCGTTGCAAGAAAACTGGAAGGCGACGCAATTTGGTCTGGAGATAGTGAACCTCACCGACTTTCATTGGGTCGACAAGGCGTTCGGTGCCGGTGGCAAAAACACGAGTATTCATAGTGTATATTATAACACGTGGACGTGATATAATGGAACTATGAAGAATATTGTTGAGGTGAAGAACTTCCGGATGGACTTTGGAGATAAGACCGTGATTCGCGATCTTAGCTTTGAGGTGAAAAAAGGTGAGATTTTTGGGTTGCTCGGTGCTAATGGCTCTGGTAAAACTACGACGCTGCGCGCGCTTTTGGGATTTTATGCGCCGACTCACGGGGAACTTTTAGTGGATGGGAAGGTTTATGATCCTGAGGATACTTCGGTGGTGGTAGGGTATCTTCCGGAGGAGCGGGGGCTTTATCGGAAAGAGTCGGTGATTGATACGATGGTGTATTTTGGCGAGCTGAAGGGGCTTTCTAATCCTAGAGAATGGGCGCTCGGATATTTAGAGCGGGTGGGACTTCTTGATAAGGCGAATGAGAAGGTGGAGAAATTGTCCGGTGGACAGCAGCAGAAGGTGCAACTTGGGATTACGGTTATGGGGAATCCGAAACTTTTGATTCTGGATGAGCCGACGAAAGGATTTGACCCGATGAATCGGAAGCTCCTTATGACGATTATAAATGAGTTGCATCAGAAGGGGACGGCGGTGGTTCTCATCACGCATTATATGGACGAAGTGGAGAGATTGTGCGATAGGATTTTGCTACTTAAGGACGGGGTGGCAAGAGCGTATGGTGATATTAAAGCGGTGAGAAAAGAATTTGGCGGGAAGACGCTAGATGAGATTTTTGTGGAAATATATGGAGAAAATGATGGGTAATGTTTTGAAAGTGGCAAAATTTGAAATCGTGCGGCAGCTGAAGAAGCCGGCGTTTTGGGCGGCGATACTGATATTGCCGATTATGATTGGGGTGATACTTCTGATTGGATATTTGGCGGAGGAGCAGGACGTGAATGTGAATCCGGAAATTACGGAGGGAACGGTGGTGGCAATTACGGATGAGGCGGGGATTTTGCCGGCGGAAAATCCGTATGCGGGGATTTGCGAAACGCGAGAAGAATGCATTGAAAAAGTGAAGAATGGGGAAGTGGATCTATATTATTATATTCCGGCGGATTTTGGAGAGACGAAACGGGCGGAGTTTTATCATATTTCTGAGGGGCTGGATTTGTTTAATTATGATGCGAATATTTTGCGGGGGATTTTGGCGAACGTGGTGGGAACGAGGGTGGATGCGATGGATGCGATGGTGCTTTCTGGCGGCTATGAGATTCAAGACAACAAGCTGACGAAAAGTGGGGAAGATGCGAATGCGCTAGGCAAGGCGGTGGTGCCGATTGCGATCCTTGTAGTGTTCTTTATGTTTATAGCGCTATTTGGGAATAGGTTTTTGATGGCGGTGGTGGAGGAAAAAGAGAACCGGATATCGGAGATGATTCTAACATCGGTGTCGGCGCAGCATTTGATCGTGGGGAAAATTGCGGCGATGATGACGCTGGGGGTGATACAGATTGCGACGTTGGTGATACCGGCGGCGATACTGGTGTTTTTGAACCGCGAGAATCCGATGGTGGCGGGAATATTGGCGTCGGTGGAAATTGCGCCTACGGCGGTGGTGATGAATTTGATTTTGTTTATTGCATCGGTGTTTTTATACGCGGGAACGTGCGTGTTTGTGGGATCTCTAGTATCTACGGCGAGAGATGCGTCGTCGTTTATTGGGCCGACGATTGTGGCGATGGTGCTGCCACTTTATTTCATGCAGCTGTTTCTCGCGGGAGAGCCGGATTTTATGGTGTATTTTCTTACTTATTTCCCGCCATCGGCGCCGATTGCCTTGATGCTAAGGAGCGGATTTGGGACGCTTTCTACGGGCGAGTTCTTGATTGGGCTGATCGAGGTAGTGACGCTCGCGGTGGTGATGGTGCGACTTTCTGTGGTGACATTTAGGAAGAATGCGATTAATTTTGACAAGGTGAGGCTAAAACTGCCGCGAAGAAAGTAGGGGCTTTAGATGAACAAAGACAAACGCGTTGAGATTTACCAGGGGCTGAGTGGGGAAGTGGTTTTTGATATTGACGGAGATGGGGAGACGATTTGGGCAACGCAGGAGCAAATGTCAAAAATCTTTGATGTGGATCGCACGGTGATTGGGCGGCATTTGCGCAACATTTTTAATGATGGCGAGTTGCCGGAAGAACGAGTATGTGCAAAAAATGCACATACTGGGCCGGATGGGAAAACCTATCAGGTAAAAATGTATAATCTTGATGCGATTATCTCGGTGGGATATAGAGTAAACTCCAAGAAGGCGACGAATTTTCGGATTTGGGCGACTGATGTTCTAAGGCGCTACGTGACGAATGGCGTGGTGGTAAATGAAAAGCGGGTTGGCGAACTGGCGGCGCGGCGCGAGCTCAAGAAGCTACACGATGTAGAGGAGATGATGAGCGTGGTGCGGCGGCTGATGGCGCGAAGCGAACTAGACGCCGGGGAAGCGAATGGCGTGCTGGAGGTGATTTCTAAATATGCCGGGAGTTTTCGGACGCTGGAAGAATATGACGATGGACATATTGATCTAAGATTTCTTAACAAGGCGCGGGGGCAAAAGGAACTCACGGTGGAAATGTGTAATTCGGCGGTTTTGCAACTACGAAAGAGCGTGGGTGGGTCGGAACTGTTCGGAAAAAAGCGAGGCGGGGGGTTTGATGGGGCGCTGATGGCGATTTTCCAGAGTTTTGATGGGAAAGAACTATATCCATCCGTGCCAGAGAAAGCGGCGAACCTGCTGTATTTTGTGATTAAGGATCATCCGTTTTATGATGGAAACAAGCGGATTGGGGCGCTGCTTTTTGTGCTGTTTCTCACGATAAATGATTGTCATCTCACGGCGAATGGGGAGACGAAGATTTCCGATCGGGCGCTGACGGCGATTGCGCTCCTGATTGCGGAAAGTGAGCCAAAAGAAAAACAGCTGATTGTGTCGCTGGTATGCAAATTGCTAGAATAGTGTGGCACGGGTCCTGCCGCCTTGCTTTCCCCCAAGATTTTGCATTCGCAAACATTTTGGGGGTCCCCTAGCAAGGCGTCACCTGTAAGGTATATTACTATTATGTTTTTATTTTTCTGCAAAAGGTGATACAATCAAAGTATGGAAAAGCGAGCAAAGTCACAAGCGAAAAATGGCGGGCTAAAATCTAAGGCGCAAAAGATTAAGGCTGGGATGCTGAAGTCTTACTATGGCAATCCGACGAAAGATATGAAATTGGTGGCGATTACTGGCACGACGGGGAAGGTGGCGGTGGCGCATTATGTGCATGAGATTTTGAAGGCTTCGGGGGAGCAGGTGGCGGTGCTGGCTTCGGACCAGCCGTTCAAGATGGGAATGCTGCATAAGTTCCTGTCTGATGCGTGGAAGGCGGGTGCGAATGTGGTGATTGTGACCGTGCCGGCGGGGTCGCTGCGCGAAAATGTGTTTTATGGTTTGCCAATCACGGTGGCGGCGATGACGAATTTTACTACGGCTTCGCTTTCTGATATGACGCCAGAGGAATATTTGGAGTGCGAGAAGACTTTGTTTGATATGAAGCCAGAGATGGTAGTTTTGAATCACGATGATGTGAATTATGAGACTTTTGCGGCGTTTAAGGGGACGAAGAAGACGCTGGACTATGGGCAGACTGGGTCCTTCGTGAAGGTTTTGAACTCTAAACTGTATCCGCGGGGAACGGAAGCGACGATGTCGGTGGGTGGGGAGATAATTTCTGAGGCGACGTTTATGCCGGGGGAGATGGCGGTATCTTACATGGCGTGTGCGTCGGCGATTGCGGCGGCGCTTGGGGTGGTTTCTGAGCATATTGTGGATGGGATTGCGGAGTATATGCCGGAGGAGTAGGGGGGCAAGATTACACCAGCAGCCCATTTTTGAGGCTTGAGGTTTCGGGGCCACAATGCAATGGTTTTTCTTTGCGGTGCTTTTTGCGCGAATTGGGTTTGCGGCTCCACCAGCTGCCCATTTTTGAAGCTTGGACTTGGTGGCCGCAATGCAAGGTTTTTTCTTTGCGGTGTTGCTTACGCGCCATGTTAATTATTACAACGTTTCACTCAATCCTCGCCTCGATCAAGTTGTCTCGCCCTGCGGGCTCGCAACTTTACTCGTCTCGGATGAGGAAAAGTTGTAAAATTAACTTGGGCTGGCAACATGCAAAGAAAAAACCTTTACAT
>JAFRBW010000033.1 GCA_017404685.1 Candidatus Saccharimonadota bacterium | reverse complement strand
GATTGGTAGTAAAAGAACAAGTGGAGGCAGTAGTGGTTGTACAAGTAAATGTGCCTGTATCTGCAAGAGTAGATAATGTACTAGAACTTGTGGTTCTTAGCGAACCATCAGCATTAGTGGTAGAAAAGTTGAGATAATAGCCAGTAGCGTTACTTGTTGCAACAGTCACATCAAGATCTGAATAGCCAAAGACTGGAGTACCATCTATGTTTGGTTTGATGTTCAATCCTAGACTTGTTGGACTAGTTGTCAGACCATCACCAGCTAAAACGATTTCTAGAGATGGAGTGGCGTCTACAGAAAGTGAGAAATCTACATCAGAAGAGCCAATCTCGGCATAGGCATTGCAAGAGAGGCAAGCAATGCCTAATACCACGAGCAGGAATGATAGGACGGGTCCTGCCACGCATTTTCCCCCAAAATTTTTGCTAGTGCAAAACATTTTGGGGGTCCCCCTATGCGTGTCACCCGTCCTGCTATTAATAATCCTGCACGTAGAGTTATTGCTGCATTTTTTGCGCGTATCCAGAATAACTCTACGTGGAGAATTGTTAAGTTTTGCTTTGATTTTTTGTATGACCTGCATTTTTACTTGCCTCTCTTATATTAATATTCGCATATAGAGGCTGAAGCAAAAATCAGCATCTATATGTTGTCCCGATTCGGCCACGAGTACCGCCTTACGGCTGATAAACTAGCAAGCTTAATCACATATAGATGCTGGTCTTTGCTTGTTAGTAAACCTGATACCATGTATATTTTTCCGAATCGGGACAATTGATTCTGAATTAATTGTATCATGATGCAAAAATAGAATCAAGCATTTTTCTGTATTTTTTAAAAAATCGCAATAGGTTTTTGTGATTTTGTGTAATAATTTTGGGCAGGCGTCTAGACAAAATAGAGAAAGCGTGATATAATGAGGGTATATATTAATTAACGAAACAACTCTTGGGAGATTTCCTGTGAAAGCGAGGACCTGGGAGTGAAGAGAAAGGAAATCATATGGCAGTTGATGTCGATATGAAAGCTCTGCTCGAAGCTGGTGCTCATTTTGGGCACAAAACGAGCCGCTGGCACCCGAAGATGGCGCCGTACATCCATTCGAAGCGTCAGGATGCGCACATTATTAACCTTGAGAAAACCGTAGAGGGTCTTGAGGTGGCTTTGCCAAAAATTACCGAAATCGCCAAAAATGGCAAGAAGATTTTGTTTGTTGGCACCAAGAAGCAAATGAAGGATGCCGTCAAGGAAGCAGCAGAAGAGGTGGCGATGCCTTACGTAACAGTGCGTTGGGTTGGTGGCACGCTCACGAATGTCGAAACTGTGAATCGCCAGATTCGCAAGCTCAAGGATCTTGAGCGCCGGATGGCTTCGGGTGAACTTGAGAACCGCTACTCTAAGCTAGAGGTGCAGCGTTTCCAGGAAGAAATTGATCTTTTGAATGAGCGCTATGGTGGCATCAAGGATATGACCGAGCAGCCAGCGGCGCTGATCGTGGTGGACGCGATGGAAGATAAAAACGCCATCAAAGAAGCCAATGGGCTACATATCCCAGTATTTGCTTTGACCGACACCAATGTGGATCCGACGAATATCGACTATGTGATCCCGTGCAACGATGATTCTATCAAGACGACCAAGCTGATGCTTTCGTACTTCGTCGAGGCAATAAAAGAAGGTAAAAAATAATTTTAGGAGGCAAAATGGCGGAGATTTCCGTAGAACAGATTAAAAAACTCAAGGAGCTTTCTGGCGCAGGATTGACCGACGCGAAAAAAGCCCTTGTGGAAGCCGATGGCGATTTTGACAAGGCGCTAGAGGCAATGCGAAAGAAAGGCCTCACCAAGGCCGAGAAGCGTGGCGATCGCGAGACTCGCGAAGGTCTAGTGGATTCCTACATTCATGATGGGCGTCTTGGCGCAATCGTGGAAGTAAACTGCGAGACTTCTTTTGTGGCGAAGACTGATGAGTTCAAGACTTTGGCACATCAGATTGCGATGCAGGTGGCATCGATGGCGCCGCTTTATGTTTCTGAGGATGATATTCCAGAGGATGTGCGCGCAGCTAAGATGAAAGAGCTCGAAGAGAACTTCAAAGGCCCAGAGAACATGAAGGAACAGATTCTCGCTGGACAGGCAAAGAAGGCTTTTTCTGACAAGGTACTGATGAATCAGCCGTACATCTTGGATGATTCTAAGACTGTGGAGCAGTTTATCAAGGAAGCGATTGCTAAAACTGGCGAAAATATTACGGTTAGACAGTTTAAGCGTATTGAACTTGGTGTAACGGAATAAAACCAATATAAGTAATTTTATGCGCTGCTTCGCTGCGCGCAAGGATAAAATCTACAAATTTCTTCACGGAAATTACTCGTGTCTCACGGCTGCCTTCGCAGTTCGAACGAGATAATTTCCTAAAATTTGTAGATTTTTTCTTTGGCTTGCTCAAGGCGCATAAAATCACTTATATTGAGTTTTTTTATGTTATAATGGTCTCATAAACAAGGAGTTATTATGTTTGATACTAAGGAAGACCGGAAGAAAATGGAGGAGGTGATTAGTCGGTTTAAGGACGAGATGAAAAAGGTGCGGACGGGGAGGGCACATCCGGACATGCTTTCTGGCATCAAGGTGGAAGTTTATGGGCAATTCATGCCGCTAAATCAGGTGGCGAACGTGACGGCGGCGGACGCAACGTTGCTTGTGATTACGCCGTTTGACCCATCGACGATTCAGGCGATTGCGGCGGCGATTCGGGCGGATCAGGCGCTGGGGCTGAATCCGGCGGATGATGGGCGCGTGGTGCGCGTGTCGATTCCGGCGCTGACTGAGGAGCGGCGGAAGGAAATCGTTAAAAACGCTTCGGCGAAAGTCGAGCAGGCTAAGGTGGCGATTCGGAATGTGCGCGAAGATGCGCGCAAGGCGGTGAAAATTGCTGCTGAAATGAGCGAAGACGTCAAAAAGCGCGCAGAAAAAGAAATCGACGATATCACGAAAGAGTTTTCTGATAAGATTGACGCGGAGTTTAAGACTAAGTCTGAAGAGATAATGAAGCTATAATACCATTATATCACATATTTGCGATTTTGTCAATCTTAACAGAGGTATTTTATGCTAAAACATCTTGGGATTATTGCCGATGGGAATCGGCGCTGGGCGAAGGAACGGGGGCTTCCGACTATTGAAGGGCATCGTAAGGGATTAGACGTCATCAAAAAACTTGTGGCGGCCGCGAATGCGGAGGGGATTTCCTATATCACGTTTTACGTGTTTTCTACGGAGAACTGGGGGCGGAGCGATGAGGAAGTTTCGTATATTATGAAGCTAGCGGAAACGCGGATTTTGAAATACGCTAATGAGCTCAAGGAGAATAACGCCAGAATGCTGATTCTTGGCTCGAAGGCGCGGGTATCCGAAAAGCTAAGGCAGGCGATTTCTGAGGCGGAGGAACTAACGAAAGATTGCACTGGCATTACGGTGTGTTTTTGCTTTAATTATGGCGGCGAGCAAGAGATTGCGGACGCGGCGAATCTTGTGGTTCAAAGCGGCGGCGAGATTACACCGGAAACGATTCGGGCAAATTTGTATCATCCGGAAGTGCCGGATCTTGATATGATCGTGCGAACTTCTGGAGAGGAGCGGATTTCTGGGTTTATGATTTGGCGCGGTGCGTATGCGGAGCTGATGTTCCTCACGAAGTATTTTCCAGATATGGACGCGGAGGATATTAAAGAAATCTTAAAAGAATACGAAAAGCGTAACCGCAGATTTGGCAAATAGTGCTATAATAGATATATGAATATATTTGTTGGAGTTATTGTCGGCCTTTTGGTGCTGATGCTGCTCGTGACGGCGCACGAGTTTGGGCATTTTATTGCGGCCAGGAGAAATGGCGTGAGAGTGCTGGAGTTTGGGATTGGGTTTCCGCCGCGGGCTATGGCCTGGATAAAAGACCCAAAAACGCACAAGTGGCGCCGGCTCACGCGCGACGAGTGGGATAAAACTGGCGTGCTTGAGACGGTGATAAATAATAAAAAGCAGCCTGCGGCCGAGATGGATAAGAAAATCTTTGCGGATGGTTTGGTTTTTAGCTTGAATTATCTGCCGATTGGGGGATTTTGCCAGATGGATGGGGAATCGGCAGAAGATGAACGGCCGGGGACGTTTGGGCGTGCGAGTTTTTGGGCGAAAACGAAGATTCTATTTGCTGGGGTAGGCATGAACTGGCTGGTGGGGTTTGTGATTTTGACGATTCTGGCGTGGACTGGGATGCCGACATTCCTCTCGGGCCAGTTTACGGTGGCGGATGATACTCGCATGGTGGGTGGAGGCGTGCTAGTAGCGGAGGTGGCCGAGGCGTCGCCAGCAAAAGATGCTGGGTTTCAAGTGGGCGACAAAATCGTGGCCGTGGATAGGAATCAGGTGGAGCGGCCAAGCGATGTGACGAATTACAATTCTGAGCATGCGGGCGAAGAAGTATCTTACGTAATTGAGAAGGATGGCGAGATGGTCACCGTGAGCGTGAAGCTCAACGAATCCGATGCGGAATATCTACTGGGCGTGGCGATGTCTTCGCCGCAGACATTGTCGTATTCCACCTGGAGCGCGCCAATTGTGGGCGCAGGACTGACGCTTCAGATTACCGGCGAGACTTTTAAGGGCGTAGGGGTGCTGATTTGGAACCTGTTTTCTGGCGTGGGACAGATGTTTAGTTTTGACGCGGGGGTGCGAGAGAGCGGCCAGGCAGCGCTATCGGCAGCGGGGGATTCGGTGTCGGGGCCAGTGGGAATTATCGGCGTGCTGTTTCCAAGTTTTACAGCGGCGGGGCCGACTAATCTAGCATTCTTAGCAGCACTCATCTCGATCTCGCTGGCATGCATGAACGTGCTGCCGATTCCGGCGCTAGATGGTGGCCGGTGGCTTTTAATTGCAATTTACAAAGTACGGAAGAAAAAGCTCACGAGAGAAGTCGAGCAGAAAATCGTATCGCGGGCGATGTTTGTGCTGCTGGCGCTGATGGCAGTGGTGACAATTATTGATATTGTGAGGTTTTTCTAAATGAAAAAGACTCGCGGTATGAAAAAAGCGCGTGTAAAAATGTTGTCCATGAAGCAAAAATGCAAGCTGGCGATGGTGATTTTTGCGCTGTGTGCCTGGGTGGTCGTGGTGACGGTGGCGGTGCAGTTTGTGCTGAGCCTTATAATGTATGTTTTCTTGGGAGAAAAACTGGATGAACCGGTGTGGACAGCGGCATATTCTGCACTAGTGTATTCTGGGGTGCTGGCGATTATTTTGCTAGTAACGCCGAGACTCGTGGCGAATTTTTCTGCGAAAGTAGGTGAAGAGAAGAAGCCAGAAATGGCGACAAAGGCGGATCTGGGGATTCGCGGCGAAGTGGAGTGGACGGATATTTTGCTTTCGCCGATCGCGTATGTAGTGGGCACGCTTTTAGCTGCGGGGTTAGTGTCGCTGCTTAGCGGTTTTACTTGGTTTGATGCTGGGCAGGCACAGAGCACGGGTTTTGAGCCATACATGAATGCACCGGAGAGGATTATCGTGTTTATTACGCTGGCGGTGATTGCGCCGATAGCGGAAGAGGTGATTTTTCGCGGGTGGCTTTATGGGCGTATTCGCGAGCGGCTGCATGGAAAAGTGGCGGAATGGGCGGGGATTGTGATTTCTACGCTTGTTGTATCGGTGACGTTCGGGCTGGTGCATATGCAGTGGAATGTGGGGGTGAATGTGTTTGCGCTGTCTTTGGTGCTTTGCGCGCTGCGCGAGATTACAGGGAAGATCTATGCGGGGATTTTCACGCACGTGATTAAAAACGCGGTGGCGTTCTATCTGTTGTATATTTTGGGATTTGGGGTATAATATAATACATGAGAATGTCACAGACTTTTATTAAAACTTTGCGCGAGGCGCCGAAGGACGAGATTGCGCGCAATGGCGCGCTGCTCACGCGGGCGGGCTACGTTCACAAAGAGATGGCGGGGGTGTATGATTTTTTGCCGATGGGGCTCCGGGTACTTGAAAAGATTAAGAGCATCATTCGTGAAGAGCTGAATAAAATCGGCGGGCAGGAGGTGCTGCTTTCTACTTTGCAGAATCCGGAACTCTGGGAAAAGACTGGGCGGTTTTCTAACCAGCAAGTGGATATTTGGTTTAAGACCGAGCTTTCGTCTGGTGGTGTGGTGGGGCTAGCTCCAACACACGAGGAGCCAATTACGAACTTGATGAAGACTTATATTTCGTCATATAAGGATTTGCCGCTGGTGGCGTATCAATTCCAGACAAAGTTCCGGAATGAAAAGCGGGCGAAATCAGGGATTTTGCGTGGGAGAGAGTTCCTCATGAAAGATATGTATTCGTTCCATACGAGCGAAGATGATCTGGACCGGTATTATGCGGAAGTAGAAAAGGCTTACGAGCGGATTTTTGCGCGGCTGGGACTTGATGACACTTACGAGACTTTTGCGAGTGGCGGGATTTTCTCAAAATATTCGCACGAGTATCAGACGTTTTTATCAGTGGGGGAAGATACAGTGTATTATAATGACGACAAGTCGGTGGTTTTGAATAAGGAAGTCTATAACGATGAGGTTTTGGGGGATCTTGGCGTGAAACGCGAGGATTTAAAAGAAACCACGGCTGCGGAGGTGGGGAATATTTTCAAACTGAAATTCAAATATTCGGAGCCGCTGGGGCTGGAGTTTTCTGACGAAGAGAATCACCTGAAGACGGTATATATGGGCTGTTATGGAATTGGCGTGTCACGCGTAATGGGGGTGATCGCGGAGAAATATGCGGATGAAAAGGGTCTGGTGTGGCCAGAACAGATTGCACCGTATAAGTATTATCTGGTGGCGATTGGTGAGGCTGGGGCGGCCAAGGCAGAGGAGCTATATGCTGGACACGAAGAGTCGGTGCTGTATGATGATCGCGCGGCGCGGCCTGGTGAAAAGTTTGCAGATTTTGAGCTGATGGGTATACCGTATCGGGTGGTGGTTTCAGATAAAACTCTAGCTGAGGATGCGGTGGAAGTTACCGATCGTAAGACTGGCGAGAGTAAAATCGTAAAATTAGCCGATTTTGCTATTGACTAATTTGCAGTTTTACTATAAACTATAAGGGTATTATAGTGGAGCATCGTTATGATTAAGAAAAATATAAGTTTGACTAGCGAAGGCAAAAAAGACCTAGAAAAAGAACTCGATGAACTCATCAAGAGTCGCCCGGCGATTGCGGAGCGCATTGCGACGGCGCGGGCTTTTGGAGATTTGTCGGAAAATGAGGAATATAGTTCGGCGCGGAACGAGCAAAAAATGACTGAAAATCGGATTTTGGAGATTCAGGAGATTTTGAAAAGCGCGAAAATCATTCGTGGCGGCAAGAAAGATGTGGTGGGGCTAGGGACGGTCGTGCGGCTCGATTTTGGTGGGCGCGAAGTGGAATATGCTTTGGTGGGGCCGACTGAGGCCAACCCGCTTGAGGGCAAAATTTCCAACGAATCGCCAATCGGCAAAGCAATTACTGGCTGCCGAGTGGGGGATGAAAAAGAGTTTAATGGTAAAAAGGTTAAGATTATCGATATTAAGTAGTGGCGAGGAAAACATAAATGCTATCTTTTACGATTTTAAACGAAGACGAATTTGGTTCCTTTGTTTCCAATCTGCAAACGAACAATTTTCTACAGAGCATTTATGCATATGAAAGATATAAGAAAACTAGTCGGGAAGTATATATTTGCGGGCTTAGAGAGAGAGAGAGAGAATTGTTTGTGCTTCCATAGTTCTATGTACACATAAGCGCTATGGAGCGAAGATTTTTTCATTGCCCGGTGGTCCGATTCTAGACTATAACGACAAACGGCGAGATGAAATAATGTCGAATTGCAGCAGAGAACTTTGTTCGTTTTTACGAAAACGCGGTGGCATCGCAGTTGAAATTAGTCCATATATAGCATACAATGATGAGCTGACGAAATCATTGTTAGAACTTGGTTACAAAGAACTCGGAGAATATGTTCAGCCTAAGTGGGTTTCTGTGCTTGATCTGACGAGCTTCACAAATGAGGAGGAACTTCTTTTGTCTTTTAGGCAATCACACAGGCGAAGTATTAGGAAGGCATTGAAAACGTATGGCGTATTTTTAAAAGAATTGTCTCTGGCAGAATTACCGATCTTTTATGAGCTAGTCAAGAAATCATCAGTGAAACATGGTTTTTCGTTACAGCCACTTACCTACTATGAGGAAATGTTTAGAAGTTTTGGCGAGAATATTAAGTTTATTGTTTCTTATTATGACGATATTCCACTAGCTGGAGCAATGTTTGTGCTATATGGCGATGAGATAGTATATTTGTATGGTGGCTCTGATCCGAAGAACGGAAAATATTGCGGATCCTTTGCGATTCATTGGCATATGCTAAAGTTTGCTTTGGAGAACAATTATAAATATTATAATTTCTATGGCGTTAAACCTTTTCCTGGAGATGGAGTATATGAGTTTAAACTAGGTTTCAGAGCGGGCACGAGGGAGATGATGGGAACTTTTATTCTTCCGATAGGTTTGAAGGGGAAATTATACAAATCTAGATTGAAGTATAAAAAATATGGTAATGTGTTTTGACGTTGGTTAGGCTGAGGTGTTCAAGCGGGGGATTTTATGGTATAATAATGATATGATTCTAGAAGACTATCGCAATGAAAGATTGAAAAAACTTGAAGAGCTCCGGGGACGGGGAATTGAGCCGTACCCGTCAAAGTCGCATCGGAATACGAAGATATATGATGTGGTGACGCATTTTGATGAAAAACAGTGGCAGGAAGTATGCGTGGCGGGGCGGATTGTGGCGATTCGGTCGTTTGGAAAATTGGTGTTTTTGAAACTACGCGATTATACTGGAGAAGTACAGATTTTTATGAAAGCGTCGGCGCTGGAAACACCGGCCGGGATGCTGGGCGCAAAAGATGTGCGGCTGCTTGACACTGGGGATTTTATCGAGGCAACTGGTCGTGTAGATAAGTCGCAGACTGGGGAGATTTCGGTATTTACGGATTTTGTGAGGATTTTGACGAAATCGCTTCGGCCGCTGCCAGAAAAGTTTACAAACAAAGAGGAGCGGTATCGCCGGCGTTATGTGGATATGAATGTGAACCCAGAGGTGCGGGAGCGGCTGGTGCGGCGGTCTAAGTTCTGGCAGGCGACGCGGGATTTTATGAACGCGCATGGGTTTATTGAAGTGAATATTCCAGTGCTGGAGCATACGACTGGCGGCGCGGATGCAACGCCTTTTGTGACGCACATGAATGCGCTGGACGAGGATTTTTATCTGCGCATTTCGCACGAGCTTCCTCTCAAACGGCTACTTGGCGGTGGTTTTGAGAAAGTTTACGACATTGGGCCGAGATTCCGGAACGAAGGCGTGGACGATGAGCATTTGCCGGAACATATTGCGTTTGAATCTTATGCGGCTTACGAAAATTACGAAGACGGCATGAAACTATACGAAGAAATGATGAAATATGTTGCGATGCAGACTTGGGGGACGTTGAAGTTTCATGTTGGCGGGTTTGATATTGATCTAGATTGCGAGTGGCCGCGATATAAGTATGCGGATTTGTTGCGGGAGAAGTTTGATGTGGACGTGTTTAATCCGGACCGCGAGCAGCTGATACAGATTTTGAAGGAAAATGGTGTGGAGACGAATTTTGAGGCGACTACGCCGCATCTGATTGACCACGTGTGGAAACTGATTCGTAAGACTTCGGCGGGGCCGTACTGGGTGATTGAGGAGCCTTTGTCGCTCTCACCACTCGCGAAAAAATCGGCGGAAAATCCGCTGGTGACAGAGAGATTTCATCCGGTGATTGCTGGTACAGAAATGGGGAATGGCTTCTCGGAGCTGAATGATCCTTTGGATCAGCTGGATCGGTTTATGGAACAGCAGGCAGCGCGCGATGCGGGCGACGATGAGGCGCAGATGCTAGACAAAGATTTCGTGGAAATGCTGGAATATGGGATGCCACCAGCTTGTGGTTGGGGCAATTCCGAGCGGAACTTCTGGCTTCTAGAAGGCGTGCCAGGACGCGAAGCGGTGCCTTTCCCGACGATGAAACGCGCAGAAGACTAGCTTTGACTAGATAATTATATGGGTATATAATATATTATATGCCTAAGTTTAAGTTAGTATCAAAATACCAGCCGACTGGAGACCAGCCAGGAGCGATTAAGCAGCTCACTGATGGGGTTTTGCGTGGCGAAAAAGAGCAGACGCTGCTTGGCGTGACTGGATCCGGCAAGACCTTTACGATGGCAAACATTATTCAGAACGTGCAGCGGCCGACATTGATTTTGGCGCATAATAAAACGCTGGCGGCGCAGCTTTATTCGGAATTTCGGGAGTTTTTCCCGGAGAATGAGGTGCATTATTTTGTGTCGTACTTTGATTACTACCAGCCAGAAGCGTATATCGCGTCGACCGATACTTACATTGAGAAGGATTCAATGATTAATGACGAGATTGATAGGCTGCGGCACGGCGCAACGGAGGCGCTGCTCACGCGGAACGATGTGATTGTGATTTCTTCGGTATCGTGTATTTATGGGATTGGGTCGCCGGAGCATTATGTAGAAATGTCGCTGCCGCTTTGGAAAAAAGATGGGCGGTGGGATGAGATATCGCAGCTGGATTTTATTAAACAGCTGGTGGCGATGCAATATCATCGCAATGATTTAGCGTTTGAACGAGGTAATTTCCGGGTGATGGGTGATACGATTGATCTTTTTCCGGCGAATGGTGAATATGCGTATCGGTTTGAGTTTGGGTTTGATACTCTAGAAGAAGTAAAAATCGTGGATGCTCTTACTTTTGATCTGCGTGAAAAGCCGGAGCATGTGCATATTTTTCCAAATACACATTATGCTACGCCAAAAGACCAGCTGGAAAATGCCATAATCGGCATCCGCAAAGAGTTTGAGGAGCGGCTGGCGTATTATAATAAACACGAAAAATATCTGGAGGCGCAAAGGCTGAGTCAGCGCACAAAATATGATCTAGAGATGCTAGAAAGTACGGGATTTGTGAAGGGGATTGAGAATTATTCTCGGCATCTAGAGGGGCGGAAGCCGGGCGAGCCGCCGCATACTTTGCTGGATTTCTTTCCGAAAGATTTTCTTTTGATCGTGGATGAATCACACATGACACTTCCGCAGGTGCGCGGGATGTATAATGGCGACCACGCGCGAAAATTGACACTCGTGGATTATGGTTTTCGTTTGCCTAGCGCGTTAGACAACCGGCCGCTCACGTATGGCGAGTTTCAGAAGCGCATCAATCAGGCGATTTATGTTTCGGCGACGCCAGGAGAATATGAGCTGGAGCATAGCCCAAAGCCAGCCGAGCAAGTGATTCGTCCGACTGGACTGCTCGACCCGGAGATTGAGGTGAGAAGTAGCGATGGGCAAATCGATGATTTGATGGAGGAGATCGACCAGAGAATTGCAAAGGGGCAGAGAACTCTGATTACGACGCTCACTAAAAGGATGGCGGAAGATTTGACCGACCACCTGAAAGAGCGGGGTGTAAAGACCGCGTACATTCATTCCGATGTGGATACTTTGGAGCGGGGTGATATTTTGCGAGATTTGCGCGACGGTGTGTATGATGTGCTGGTGGGAATTAATCTTCTGCGTGAGGGGCTAGATCTTCCGGAAGTGTCGCTGGTGGCGATTTTGGACGCAGACAAGGAGGGATTTCTAAGGAGCGAGTCGGCGCTGATCCAGACGATTGGGCGCGCGGCGCGGCACGTGGAAGGGAAGGTGATCATGTATGCGAACAACATTACCGAGAGCATGGAAAAAGCGATTTCGGAAACGAATCGGCGACGCGAAATCCAAAAACAATATAATTTTGAGCATCGCATTACGCCAACTTCCATCAAAAAAGAGGTGTCGCTGGGGCTGCGCGCGATTATTCCGGAAAAAGAAGTGGAGAACAAGCTGGATATCAAGCGGATTCCGAAAGACGAGTTACCAAACCTAGTGAAGCAGCTGCAGTCAGAGATGCAACTTGCGGCAGCGAATTTGGAATTTGAGAAGGCGGCGGCACTCCGCGATGAGATTAGTAAAATTAAAGAAAATATGCTATAATTAAGATATGATGAGCGTGGGTGAGACTCTGACAATTAAGAAACGCATCCGAGCTTGCGACTACTTATCGGTGGCGCAGCTCTATCTTCGTGATAATTTTCTTCTAGAAAGACCGCTTTCGTTTGACGATGTAAAATCGCGTCTGCTTGGCCACTGGGGAACCTGTCATGGCATCAATGTGGCCTACGCAAATCTCGAAGCGAAGTTTCACGATGATCCGAATTTTTTGTTTGTTTTAGGGCCGGGACATGGGTTTCCGGCGCTGCAGGCGAATTTGTTTATGGATGGGAAGCTGCTTGCGGTAGATCCCTATGCGACTTTGAATGAGGCGGGACTAGCTTATATTTGCCGAGGGTTTTCCTGGCCGGGCGGGTTTCCGTCACACGCTAGCCCAATGACACCAAGCGTGATTTGTGAGGGCGGCGAGCTGGGATATGCGCTGGCTAATGGATATGGGCTCGCCCTTGGGCATCCGGAAAAAACCGTCGCGGTACTAATTGGCGATGGTGAGCTAGAAACGGCCACGGCGCTAGATTCTTTGAACCTGCAAGATTTGCTGGGCGGCGAAGGAAACGGGCGGGTGTTACCGATTTTACATCTCAATGGATATAAGATTTCGGCGCCATCGATTTACGCGCGGAAATCTGAACGTGAGTTAAACGAGCTCATACGCGGTTTTGGTTTTACGCCGGTTTGGATTATGGGGGATGAGCCAGAGGCGTTCCAGAAAGCGCTGGCGGAAGAAGTAGATGCGCCGTTTTATATCCTCGTGACAGCTAAAGGTGATGGCGGCCCGAATCGTGGGCATGAATCGCACCAGATTCCTTTGAAAAACCCAATGTACGATAGGGATGAGTTGGCGGAGCTAGAAAATTGGCTAAAGTCGTATCGTTTTGACGAGCTATTTGACGCCAGGAAAGGATTCACGCTATGAGTGATAGATTGATTGTGCCAGGACTTGAGTATTATTCTCCGGCCGAGAAAATCGGGGAGCTACTCAAGGAAGAGCTGGAGAAAAACCCTTCGTTTTACTTCTTCTCGCCAGATGAGACGACATCAAATAAATTTGGCAAGGTTTTTGAGGCTTCGGCGAGAGCATGGAACCTAGAGACTAGGCCGCATGATTTGCCAGAGAGTCCAGATGGTAGAATTGTAGAAATGCTGTCTGAAAACGTGCTATTTTCTGTAATGACCGGGCATCTCATGAACAGCGAACAGGCGATGATGGGAAGTTACGAAGCGTTTTATCCGATTATTACTTCGCAGATTTTGCAACAGATAAAGTTCATCAAGCAATCACAAAAGGTGGCGTGGCGGAAGCCGATGCCAGCGGTGAATTTGCTTTCTACGTCGACCTGCTGGAGACAAGACCATAATGGTTTTACTCATCAGTCGCCGGCGCTGATTTCGCAGCTTCTGGCGCTGCCGTCTAATGTGGTGAACTGTATTTTTCCAGTGGATGATATGACGGCGGAGGCGGCGTTTAATTATATGCTGAAGACGCGTGATGTTGTAAATTTGACAACGTTCAACAAAAATAGTGTGCCGCGGTATGTGAATGCCGGACAGGCGCGGGCGATGTTTGAAGATGGCGGAGCGTCGCTTTATGATTTTGCGTCTGACGAAAATCCGGATTTTGTCTTTACGGCGGCGGGGGATATTGCTACGCGAGAGGCGATCGAGGCGATTAGGATTTTGAGGAGCGATATGCCTGGGATTCGGCTAAAGTTTGTGGGGATTAATGCTCTGAGCTATCGCGCGATTGGAACGGCGAATAACAAGCTGACGCGCGAAAGATTTGATGCGCTGTTTACGAACGATCGGCCAATTGTGGCGAATTTCCACGGTTATCCGGCGACAATGGAGACGATTTTAGAAAATTATGCCAGCGCGAACCGCTTGCGCGTGCATGGGTATTACGATGAAGGCTCTACGACGACGCCGTTTGAGATGCTAAGGCTAAACGCGGCCAGCCGTTATGATCTGGCGATGGATGTGGCGCGTGCACTAAAGCGTACAAAGCTGGTAGAGAAGTATCAAGAAGTCTTACGCGAGAATCATGCTCATGCGCTACGTTACGGCGAGGATTTGATTAAATAGCCGATTCTGTTATAATATATAGTATGGATTTATTGATATTGATTATTTTATTGCTGATTTTTACTGAAACGACGATTTTGGTGGCGAGAAAAGTACGGTCGGCACATTCTGGACGGCGAAAAATCTACGTGGACACATCAGTATTGATTGACGGACGGATTGTGACGGTGGCGGAGACCGGATTTCTTGATGGGGATTTTATTATTCTGAAAAGTGTGCTTTTAGAGCTGCAGCTTCTTGCGGATAGCAGAGACAATGAAAAGCGGACGCGGGCGCGGATTGGGCTGGATAATGTTTCGGCGCTGGAACGTGTGGAGCATATCAACACGGAAGTGGTGGATGATACCGGTGGGCTTAAAAAAGTGGATGAGGAACTTTTGAAATACGCGAAAGGGAATAAAGGCGCGATTTTGACGGTGGATTACAATCTAATCAAGGTGGCGGAAGCGGAAAAAATCCAGGCGCTGAATATGAATGATTTGGCGCTCGCAACGAGAATTGATTTTACGCCAGGAGAAAAGATTAAGATCAAAATTACGGAGCCGGGTTCGAACAAGGCGCAGGGTGTAGGACATTTGCCGAACGGAACGATGGTAGTAGTGGACAATGCGGTCGGGAGAATCGGGCAAGAAGCAACGGTGGAACTTATAAGACTCCACGAGACCAGCTCTGGCAAAATGATTTTTGCCAAGCTGGTACGAGCTAAGAAAGGCTAATCTTCTTCGTCTCCTGAAGTGGAAGGGGTGAGGGTGATTTCATCGCTCACGGTATAGCCCGCGTCGTCGGTGACGACGATTTTGATGGAGCTCTCGGTGCCAGAAATGGTGTAGCCGGTAATGACACCGGAGGTGGTGATGGAGATACCTGATTGTTCGACGCCGTCAACAAGGAGGGAATAATTGATGCTGTCGGACGAACCTTTGCGAATGGTGGCGACAAGGTAGTTGCCACGCCTTACGAGCGAGACCGTCGGCGGGGTATAGCTACACGTATCTGACTCTTCGCTGTTGTATGGCTCTGGCACGTTGACGACTTCTTCGCCGGTCATTGGGTCGGTAACCTTGGTAATTTCTACTTCAATCTTGTAAGCCTCTGGCGTACAAGCGGTAGCCAGTAAGTGGTTGTATTTGTTGAATGTGAGAGTTTCTTTTGTGACACCGGAGTTTTTGTCGGCATTAAACCAGCTTGGCCAGATATCCGTCTTGCCATTGACAGTGAGAGTCTTGAGGCCCTCAGGCTTAATTGGCGTGTCTCCAGATGACCATTTGCCATCACCAGCGTAAACGTTTTTGTGGACGTTCTCCATGTAATCGTTGACGACGCGGCGCACGATGGTGTTGCTAGAGTTATTGAGACCAGAACCGTCGTGATTGCCGTTCCAGACTACTGTAGAGATGGCAGATGAGAAGCTGATCATGAGGGAATCTTTGGTCTCGTTGGAGTTGGATGTGGTGGTGGTACCGGTCTTGGATGCGGTTTCTACGCCAGGAACAACAAAACCAAAGGCGTATGATTGGTTACCGAAGACGAGCGAAGCACGGGCGGCCGGATCGTGGAGGATATCCCAGATCATATAGGCGACTTGCGAATCGACGGCGCGCGTGCCGGCGGTGTCTTCCCAGCTTTCGATGATGTCACCGGTGCTGTTTTCGACTTTGAGAACGTAGGTGATATCTTTATAAGTACCGCCACGAGAGATGGAGGCATAGGCATTTGCGTGCTCAATCAAGCGGATGTTACAGCCGGAGCCGATGGCGATGGAAAGGCCATAGCTACTGCGGCCATCACAATAAGAGGTATCGCCTAACGCGTGGGCAACTTCTAGGGAATTATCGATGCCGTTGATGTAGAGAGCTTTGACGGCTGGAATGTTGAGAGAGTTGGAAAGTGCCTGGCGAATAGTGATGTTGCCGTAGAAGCGGCCGGTAAAGTTACGGAGCTGGCAGGAGCCAGTATTGCCGGCGCAATAGATTTTGTCGATATTCTCGTCCTTCAGAACGGAGCCTGGGCCGTAATTAATGCCTTCGCGCTCGATGAAGAGCGGGGCGTAGTCTAGAATCGGCTTGATGGTGGAACCTGGCTCAAGCAGGGCGTTGGCGGCATTGTAGGAGCCGTAATCGGCGTTAGAAAAGTCCACAGAACCGACCATGGCGATGACTTGTGAAGTTTCGACATCTAGAGATGCGAGAGCGATATTATCTGAACCATTGGTATTGAATAACCCGGCACCAGTAGCGACAGCGGCCTCGGCGATTTCTTGAGCGCGATAATCTAGCGTGGTGGTGATTGTCCAGCCGCCGGCGCGCATGGTGGAAATGCCGTATTTTTCCTCTAGCTGGGATTTTACTTCCAGAACAAAATGTGGCGCCAAAATATTGGCATACTGGCTAGATTCTGGCTGGATAGTGGCGAGAATATCGACTTCCTTGGCTGCATCGGCTTCTTCTTGGGTGATCATACCCATTTCGGCCATCACATCGAGCGTGTAATGCTGGCGCCAGATGAGTTGCTCGTTGCCGTATTCGTTGTATGGGTTAAAGACGCCTGGGTTATTTGGAATAGAAGCAAGAAGTGCGGATTCGGCAAGGGTGAGATCCTTGGCGGATTTACCAAAATAGGTACGGGCGGCTGACTCTACGCCGTTGCGGCGACCGCCATAAGGCGATTGATTGAGATACATGGTAATGATTTGCTCTTTGTTGTACATTCTCTCAAGCTCGATCGCAAGAATTAGCTCTTTGATTTTGCGAGTAAGACCACCGCGGTTTTCGCTGGCGGCTTCGTCGGCAAAGTAAACCTGCTTGATGAGCTGCTGAGTGAGCGTGGAGCCGCCCTGGACGCCTTGACCGGTAACGGTAGAAACAACGGCACGCACAAGGCCTACCGGATCGATACCGATATGGTTGTAAAAATTACGGTCCTCGATGGCAACTGTAGCTTGGTACATGTATGGCGAAATGTCTTCCTTGTTAACGACAAGACGATAATCTTCGGTGCCGGTATCTTTCCAAAGTACTACACCGTTGCGATCGAGATAAGTATTGACTGTCTCAGAGATGGTCATTTCGTCGAGGCGAATTTCGTCAAGGTCTTTCTTGTAATACAGGAAAAGGCCGCCAATGCCAATCACCATCAAAAGGAAAAGCACGCCGATGATCTGGAGAATGCGCTTTTGGCCGCGCCAAGAAAACCACCATTTGAAGACGCGTTTTGGATGAAGGCGCGCAAAGAAGCGCTTCACGGGTTCTTTTGGTAAAGTTGCGAGATCTTCGGCACGGCGACGCGCCTCGATGTCTTTCCTGGCTTTTTTCTTTTCTTTGTGGCGTTCCCAAAAACTACCGTTAAGTTTTGGTTTTTTCGCAGTTTTGGTGACTTTTTTAGACATTTCTTCCTCTGGTTGTGCTTGTTCTGTTGTTAATTCTTGCTCTACTACGGGCGCTTTAGCTGATGGCTCGACTTTACTTACTGGAGCAGTGACAGGAACGATAAACTCTGCCGATTTGATAGGTTTGGCTTTGTTTGATGTTTTGCCTTCTGACGGCAAAATGACATCAGCTTTTTTCTTATTCATATATAAATTATAGCACACAACGTGGTATAATGGAAAATATGAAGCGATTTAAGTTCCGGTCTGTGGTGCAGCTTGCGAATATGAAGTTGTCGGTAAAATCGGCGGCCGTAGTGCTGGCGAGTTCGACTTTGATTTCGGCACTGCTGGGACTTTTTCGCGATCGGCTTTTGAACTCGTATTATCTCGGCACTTATCCGACGGGGATCGACGCGTACACGGCGGCGTTTACGATTCCAGATTTTATGTTTTTTATTTTGACGAGTGGGGCGCTTGCAGTGTCGTTTATTCCGGTGTTTAATCAGCGGTTGGTGGCGGGGAATAAAAAGTCGGCGTGGGAGATGTCGTCGTCGCTTCTAAATCTACTGGCGCTGCTTACACTGGTGACTAGTGTGCTGATCATGATTTTTGCGGATCCTTTGATCCGGTATATTGTAAGTCCGGGACTAGACGAGTCGGGGATGATTCTGGCGATCAACATGACACGCGTGATTGCGATCAATCCGTTCCTCTTTTCAATTGCGACAGTTCTGACATCGATGCAACAGGCGGTGGGGAGATTTGTGTTTTATGCTTTTGCGCCCGCTATATATAATATAGGGATTATTATTGGGATTACTTGGTTTACGGGAGGGATAAACCTGTTTGGCGTGCAGATTTTTGAAGGCGGGATTATGGGGGTGGCGATTGGCGTGATTCTTGGCGCGATTTTGCAGTTGATTGTGTCTCTCATTGGGTTATTTGGGCTGGGCTTTGATTATGATTTTAAGATATATTGGAAGAATCAAGGATTCCGGACGATTTTGAAACTGCTACCGCCGAGATCGCTAGACCAGGGAATCGACTACGTGAACGGAATCGTGAATACAAATTTGTCGTCGCGTATGGGGGCGGGGGCGGTGAGATCCTTCAATCAGGCAACATCGTTGCATCAGATGCCGATTAATTTGATTGGCGTGGCGATTTCGACGGCGTTTTTCCCAAAATTGACAGAGGAGCTTGGCACTGGAGAAAAAAGTGAGTTTTATAATACATTTCGGCAGGCGCTGAGGATGATTGTGTGGATTTCGCTGCCGATTGCGGTGATTACATTCTTTACGCGAGGATACGTGACGAGTTTTATTTCTAACATTGGGAATAATGATCAAAATGGAACGATTGCGTCGGTCCTAGGGACACTCGCGGTGGCGATTTTTGCGCGGAGTGTGTTCCATATTGCGTCGCGCGGATTTTATGCATATCAAGATACCAAGACGCCGTTTCGGGTGTCGATCGTGGCGATTGGGCTGACGATTGGGCTCTCGGTGTGGTTTTACCGGCTGGGATGGGGCGTGGATGGGCTGGGCCTGGCGCAATCTATTGGTGCGGTGGTGGAAATTGTGATTTTACTTTCTATTCTTCAAAAACGCGCGGCGGGGAAGCTGTTTGACAAATCTTTTTGGAAAGCGATAATGAAGATGATCATAGCGACGCTGGTGGCTGGTTGCGTGGCGTTTTCGTTAACGAAATTTATCCCGCTGATGGCGACAGATTCGTCGCTCGTGATTACGATTCCGAAGTTTCTCTCGATTGCGGGGGCATCGGTGATCGCCTATATTATCGCGAGTTTTTTCCTAAACCTAGACGAAGCGATGCCGATTATCGATTATATCAAGAGAATACTTTTTCGAAACGCAAAATAGTGGTATAATTAGAAAATGGAAGTAAACTGCGAGACAATTAAGCATCTGGCAAGTTTGAGTGATTTTGCTATTTCAGAAGAGCAAACCGAAACTTTGACCAAAAATTTGCAAGATATTATTAAATATATTTCTGAGCTAGATAGTCTAGATACAGAGGGAGTGGAACCAACGTATCAAGTTTTTGAGATGGAAAACGTCTGGCGTGACGATGAGATTTTGCCGCAGGATGCTTCGCGCGAGGAGCTACTCGCGATGACGAAAGAAGAAAAAGATAATCAAATTAAAGTTCCAAAGGTGTTATAATATGAAGATTGCAAATAAGGAAATCTCGGCGGAGAGTTTGGTGCGTGAGGCGCTAGAAAAAGTAAAAAAATACGCGGATTATAACATTTTTACTTTCGTAAACGAGGAGGGGGCACTAAAAAAAGCCAAGCAGATTGATGCGGCGATTTCGCGTGGGGAAAAAGTCGGGCGACTCGCAGGCGTGCCGTATGCGCTCAAGGATATTTTCCTCTCGCGCGAAGGCGACACGACGGCTTCGGCGCATATTTTGGAGGGTTGCGCTTCGCCGGTGACGGCCACGGCGGTGGAAAAATTGGAAGCGGAGGGCGCCATTATGATTGGGCGGACGAATTTGGATGCATTTGCACATGGGTCGTCCACGGAAAACTCGTATTTTGGGCCGACTTTGAACGCGTATGATAAGGAACGCGTGGCGGGCGGATCGTCTGGTGGTTCAGCGGTGGCGGTCGCGCTTAACATTGTGGAATTTGCGACTGGTACGGATACTGGTGGCTCGATCCGGCAGCCGGCATCGTTTAATGGGGTTTATGGATTTAAGCCAACTTATGGAACGATTTCGAGATACGGCGTGGTGGCGATGGCATCGTCGCTGGATTGCATCGGGTTCTTTACGAGAACGCCAGAGGATATGGACCTTCTGATGTCGATTGCTTCTGGGCAGGATCCGAAAGATATGACAACATTACCAGACTATTACAATCTCTCGACGGGTTCTAATGCCGCGGCGTCACCCATCGATGCAAATCCACCCGCCCGGACTATTGGAATTGTCAAAGATTTTGATAACGATGCTGTAGACATTAATATTCGGAACGCGCTCAAAGAAAAATGTGAGCTCCTAAAGTCTAAAGGCTACGAGATTGTAGAGCTTGAGATGCCGGTGCTTAGGTATGCCTTGGCGACATACTACATCATCCAGCCGGCAGAGGTGGCTTCAAACTTGTCGCGGTATGATGGCGTGAGGTACGGGTTTCGGTCGGAAAAATCGGGGGGGCTGAATGAGCTTTACGAAAATACACGAAATGAAGGTTTTATGCCGGAAAACAAGCGGCGGATCATGATTGGAAACTTTGTTTTGTCGAGCGGATTTTACGATGCATACTTCCTCAAGGCGGCCAAGGCGCGAACGCTGATCATCAAAGAGTACGAAAAAGCATTTCAAAAATGTGATTTTATTCTGACGCCAGTATCGCCAAATCCTGCGTTCAAGCTAGGAGAAAAAGTCAACGATCCGGTAGCGATGTATCTGGAGGATTTGATGAGCGTGTCGCTAAACCTCGCTGGCGTGCCGGGGCTAGCGATTCCGGCAGGCTTTGCGCCAGATGGACGTGCGCTGGGGCTCCAGCTAGTTGGGCCAAGGCGTAGCGACAAAGCTTTGATTGAGTTTTCTAAGGAGCTAAGATGATTGTTGACGGCGGGATGATTACTTTTATTATCGCGATTATCATCGTGGGCATTCTTGTCATTGTGGCGATGATGCTCACAAAAAAGCGCGGGCACAAGTTTAACACGGAGGAATATCAAACGCGGTTCCTTCAGATTGAGAACAAGCTCAACAAAAACAATGCGGCAACTTTTAATCTGACCGTGATAAATGGAGATAAGCTGCTTGATAGGGCGCTGATGGAGATGGGAGTTCCGGGGAAGACGATGGGCGAGCGGCTGAAAAGATGCAACGACAAACTTTCGGATATTGATGCGGTATGGCGAGCGCACAAACTCCGGAATGCAATTGCACACGAGGATGACCTCGAAATAAGTTTCCGGCAAGCCTCAAATGCACTGGCGATTTATAAACAAGCCTTAAAAGATCTAGGAGCGATTTAATGAAATACATTCCAACAATTGGCATTGAATGCCACGTACAACTTTCTACCAAAACCAAACTGTTTTCCGAGGTGGATAATGATGCGCGCGGGAAGGAGCCAAACTCTTGCGTGTCGCCGGTCTGCTATGCTTTGCCGGGGATGTTGCCGCGACTAAATGGCAAGGCGATTCGTTATGCGATTCGGGCGGGGAAGGCGATGAACTGTGAGATTAATGCATCTTCGCGGTTTGACCGGAAGCATTATTTCTATCCAGATTCGCCGAAGGGCTACCAGATTACGCAGTTTTATCACCCAATTATCGGCGCGGGCTATGTAGAATTGCCTTCAGGGACACGCGTAAGGATTCACCATGCACACCTGGAGGGTGATGCTGGAAAGCTGACGCATTTTGATACGTATTCTTTGGTAGATTTGAACCGCGTAGATACGCCGCTCATCGAGATTGTGAGCGAGCCGGATATTCATTCGGCTAAGGACGCGCATGACTATTGCAAAGAGTTGTGGCGGCTGATGCGTTATGCGGGCGTGACTTATGGGGATCTTTATAACGGCAATATGCGGTTTGATATTAATACATCGTTGGCGCCGGAAGGTGCCGATGCGCTTGGTACGCGGACGGAAGTAAAAAATCTGAACTCGTTTAGAAGTGTGGAACGCGCAGTAGAATATGAAATCAAGCGGCAGACAAAGTTGCTGGAGGCTGGCGAGAAGGTTTTGCAGCAGACTCTGGGCTGGAATGACGCCGCTGGCGTGACGACTGGACAGCGTTCCAAGGAGGAGGCGAAGGATTATCGCTACATGCCGGAGCCAGATTTGCCACCGATTCGGCTGTCTGCGGAGTTTATTGCTGAGGAATTGGCTGATTTTCCGCTGATGCCAAATGATTATCGCGAAAGATTTGGCGGGACGATTGCGGCAGATGTGCTGGAAGTGCTGCTGGACTATCCGGAGCTGATGTGCAAACTGGGAGAAATAGATGAGGCCAATGTGGTACTGGTTTCTAATCTCTTTTCTTCGGTTTTGCTTGCGGAAGAGAAGTCGGCGGAATACCTTAATGATTTGCCAAGCGCAGCAGATTTGAATCAATTGGCGGAGATGAACGCTAGGAAAGAACTTTCTTCTACCGCGACGAAAGAAGTGTTTATGAAGCTCTTTGACCCGCAGATGAAGGGGCGGGGAACGGAGCAGATTGCGAAAGAGCTAGGGCTGATTCAGGAAAACGACCTCTCGGCGCTTGCCGCGATTGTGGATGTGGTCTTGGCCAAGCCTGAAACCAAAAAGGCGCAGGACGATTTTCGCGCCGGAGAAGAAAAAGTGATTGGGTTTTTAGTGGGGCAGGTGATGAAGGAGTCTCATGGCAAGGCCAACCCAAGTGCGGTGCAGGAGATTTTGAGGAAAAAACTTAGCTAGACGCAATATGTCACTTTTTTACAAAAAGTCCTTGCATTCTCTGAAGAAGTGTGATAATATAGGTAATACGCGAGCGGGAGCTGGACCGCTTGTAGTATTTTAGAGAGGAGTTGAATCCATTGCAGAGTTAATGCGCTTTTTTGCAAATACAGCAAAACTGCATCCAAGAACGAAGGTGCGGCATCGCGCAGCAAACGAGCCGCGGAAGTATCAACCTAGTGGACAGTAAAAAGGGCATCGACCTACTACAGCTTCGACTGAGGCGATGACCTGGATGACTGGAGTGTAGATGGTAGGAAACCATGCGGCAGAGTAATTCTGTAGGCGGAGGTGATCCTTGATCTACGGCGTGACGGGCCGTCGGGGCTGAGATCCCGGCCCCAGTTCCCGTTTTAAACATAGGTTGTGGAGGGGGCACGCGCCCCCTCCACAACCGCCGGACAATTCTGCATAACAACACATGCTTAGCAATTAATTCAAATCCTCTTCCGAACAACCCGGGGCATCTTTGCCCCGGGTATTTTATTGCATATTTTGAGAAATTTGTGATATAATAGGATAAATATGTCTTTTTGAGTGTGGAGCATTCTACGAGACAAATAAATAATAACATAAAGGAGCATATGGCTACTGAAATTAACGACCTAAGCAAACTGCGAAATATCGGTATCATTGCGCATATCGACGCGGGCAAAACCACAACCTCCGAGGCGATTTTGTATCGTACGGGTTTGAAACATAAAATTGACCTAGTGAAGGGCGACGGCGACGGCGCAACGACCGACTGGATGGAGCAGGAAAAGGAACGTGGTATCACGATTACCTCTGCAGCAGTGACGACTTATTGGAAAGGTCACAAGATTAACATTATTGATACACCGGGGCATATCGACTTTACCGCAGAGGTAGAGCGGTCGCTACGCGTGCTGGACGGCGCCGTGGTGGTGTTTGATGGTAAGATGGGCGTGGAAGCACAGTCTGAGACGGTGTGGCGCCAGGCTACCAAGTACGGTATTCCGCGGATTTGTTTCGTGAATAAGATCAACCAGATCGGTGGCGATTTTTACAAGTCGCTGGATTCCATCCATAAGCGTCTCTCTAAGAACGCGGTGGCGATTCACCTGCCGATTGGGTTTGAGAAAGACATTTGCGGCGTGGTGGATCTGATTGATATGAAGGCCTACACCTACAAGGATTACGCTGATCATGAGCTGACCGTGGGCGAGATTCCTGCGGATATGCTGGAGAAAGCCAAGAATGCTCGCTCGATGCTGATTGAGGAAGCGGTGCAAGCGGACGAAGATTTGATGGAAAAGTACTTCTCCCAGGGTGAAGATGCGATTTCTGAGATTGAGCTGAAGGCGGCACTAAGGAAGCGCGTCCTGGATGGCGATTTCTTCCTCGTGACGGGCGGCGATGGCCGTGGCGTGATCGTGGAGAAGGTGCTAGATTTGATGACTGACTATCTCCCAAGCCCGCTTGATCGTGATCAGGGGCAGACGATTGGTACCGATCCAAAGACTGGCGAGCAGATTATCCGCAAGGCGGACGATAGCGAGCCGCTTACCGCACTGGCGTTTAAGATTGCAACTGATCCATTTGTGGGAAAGCTGATTTTCATCCGCGTATATGCAGGTGTGCTCAAATCTGGTTCGTACGTGCTCAATGCTACGACTGGCAACAAGGAGCGCATCGGCCGCGTGGTGCGGATGTTTGCGGATAAGCGGGAAGAGATTTCCGAGATTCGCGCAGGTGATATTGCTGCGGTAGTAGGCATGAAGGAATGTACGACCGGTACGACGGTTTGCGACCCAGCACATCCGATTTTACTAGAGTCGATCGACTTCCCAGATCCACCGGTATCGATCGCGGTGGAGCCAAAGACCAAGGCAGACCAAGAGAAGATGGGCATTGGCCTTTCCAAGATGGCCGAGGAAGACCCGACTTTCCGCGTGCATACCGATGAGGAAACCGGGCAGACAATTATCTCTGGTATGGGCGAGCTGCATCTTGAGATTATTATTGATCGTTTGAAGCGTGAGCATCACGTGGAGGCCAACACCGGCGCGCCACAGGTGGCGTATCGTGAAACAATTCGCGGCACGGCGGAAGCCCAGGGTAAGCACATCAAGCAGTCTGGTGGTCGTGGTCAGTATGGTGACGTTTGGGTGAAGTTTGAGCCGAACGAGCCAGGCAAGGGCTTTGAGTTTATCGACCAGATTAAAGGTGGCGTGGTGCCTCAGGAATACCGCAAGCCAGTGCAGAAGGGTATCGAAGATACGCTCGCTGGCGGTGTGATCGCCGGGTATCCAGTAGTAGATGTCAAGGCGACGCTCTACGATGGTTCTTACCACGATGTGGACTCCTCCGAGCTAGCATTTACGCTCGCAGGTGCTCTTGCTACCCGTGAAGGTATCAAGAAGGCCAACCCAGTGCTGCTTGAGCCGGTGATGAAGATGGAAATCACTACTCCAGAAGAGTTCATGGGCGACGTGATTGGCGATATCAACTCGCGCCGTGGCCGGATTGACGAGATGGAAGATTTGAATGGTGGTGCAAAGCTAATCAAGGCGTTTTGCCCGCTGGCAAACCTCTTTGGTTACACCGGTGACCTTCGTGGTATGACGCAGGGCCGCGCGGCCTCTTCGATGGAACTCTTCGCCTACGAGGAAGTTCCACCAAACGTAGCGCAAGAGATTATTGAATCGCGGAACTCGAAATAGCAAAATTATTTGCGATTCGCGATGATTCTGTGATACGTAGCTCCCTAGAGAAGATTCTGGGGAGCTTTTTGTTGACTTTGAAAGAAGGATGCTTTATAATTATGTTTATAGTAAACAAAAGGATTATAAAATGTTTCGAGAAGATGGTCGCGAAATGCGAGGAAATAGCGATTATGCTGGAGGGGATGCGGCTCATGAAACCGCGGATACAAGATTAGATAATAGGGAAGATATACTGAAACTCGGCAAGTTTGGGAACGGCGCGAGGGAGACTCAGCTGGCGGTAAAAGACGCTGGGGCGGAGCTTGGTCGCGAACGTAAGAGCGAACTAGGGCTTGATATCGAGCGGCGGCTTGATAATTATGGCAGCGCCGTGAATTTGGTGAGTACTCAGCTGGGCGAAGATGCCGGGAAACGGGTCGCCGGCGAGATTGCGAGAATTGAAAATGTCGAGCTGAACACCCTGTCGGCAATGGAAGCTCGCGGGGAAGCGCTGGCACCAGAAACATTGCGGGCGGCCAGAGAGCTTAGCATTATCGGCGTAAATGCCTACAATCTTACGCCGGAAGAAACAAAGGCGGTTTCTGATTTTAGTGCTAATGCAACTGAAGATATTCAGAAGAAGAAGGTTGAGAAGGTGGCCGATGCGTTGTTTCATTCAATCAATGGCGTGAGAGCAACTAGAGATGGTACTTCGCCGGCATTTTATAATCCGCTGGAAACGCTAGTGAAAGACGATATGCGCGAGCGATATCGGCAGTATAGCGAAGGTAAGCTAGATCTCAGTCGTGGGTTTAGCGTGGAGGCGGTGCTAGATCGGAAATATGCCGATGGGGATTTGTCGCCTTCCGAGATAGAAGAGCTGCGGGCGACGCTTGAAGACGAAGATAATTTCACGACAGAAGAGCTTTTGGAAGCTGGATATATCGAGGAGCAGGATCTGTATCGCTATGGGCCATTTACGGGGCGTGATCTTGAGAACGTGGATTTTTACAAGACGCGGACTTGGTCGGAGCTTACGCCGGATCAATCGGTGGATGGGCTTTCGGCGTTGCTCAATAAAACAGTGCAACCGCATACTGATGGACTGGAAAGTGATCTTTTATATGATTTTATCTCATCGGAAGTCATGAGTTCTAGGCGGCTAAATGCAAGCGAGATGATTACTTCGGCGGCAGCAGCGGGGCTTAGTGCAATCGAAGAATACGGCAAAGATATGCCTGATATGTTGAAATCTTCGCTTAGCTATTTGTCGTACTACGCGGCTAATATGCTGACTTATCGTACAGACGAGCTCAAGGCTAGATTCAACGCGGCGCGGCCAGTGAATGCAGAATTTTATAAAGAAATTGCTGATACTGTTGCGAATCTTCCGGAAGGTCGCAAAGAATATCTGGACAAAAATTACACCGGGTATCTTGAGAGGATGGACGATCATCTGATGAACGTGCTAGATATGCTTAAGGTGAAAGACGTTGGCGAAAGCGCGCTCTTCTCAGACGAGGATGATTAATGTCAGAAAAGTCGCCTAAAGTTACGACGGAAACTGTGGCTGGAGAAGTTTTTGACGCTCCAGCCGAGGCGAAGAATGAGACTGCGTCGGGATTGCCACCGACGCAGGAGTTCTTGACGCGTGGTAAAAAAGCGACGGCGGAGCTAGGAATCCCAAAAGACACAGAGATGCCAATAAAATCTAGGATTCTCGCGGAAATGCTGACCACAAAAGACAAAACGGGGTTTCCGATAGAGCAAAATCCGCCAGCCGATGCGATAGTTGACCAATTTGGAATGGTTTGTAATGGGCGACGGTTTGATTTTGACATTGAGATGAAAACCGCAGTCCATCTCGCGATCATAAAAGATGCTGCGAAGGGCGCAACGACTGTTCCGGAGCTGAAAGAAAAGTGGCGGAAACCGATGGATGCCGTGCGCGAAGCAACGATGGGTTCGCTTTATGATGTGGCAACGCAAGAAATTCGGGCGGAATATACTATGGAGATAGAGCAACTCAAGGACGAAATGCGGCAATTGTCTAGATCACGGTTGCCGTGGCGCGCAAGTTCGGATGAGCGCGAAAAGGTTTTTACCGAGCGCGATGCGTATATTAAGAAAAAGCTAGGGCTAGACGATGAGGGGCTAGCGGAGCTACAAAAATATGCGCCGGGGAGATGGCTAGATCCGATTCAGGCGAAGTTGCGCTCGGTGGAAAATAATGGCAAATGGCCGCAGCGATGGACGAACGGCTGGGTGGATAAGAATACTTATGCCGATGGGCTGGCGATTAATGATCTTAGCGCTAGGCTGCGGCGCGGGCCGATATCTGGGATTCGGTATCTGGATTCTATGCAACGAAATGCGGAGCCGGTGAAAAACCTCCAGAAAGCGTGTTTCCTTGAGGCTTTTGTGAAGGTCAGAGAAAGCAAAGACATGCCAAACCGAGAGCTGATTTTGAAGGCGCTACGCGCGTCGGGATTGGTAAGCGATACGGTGAATGGCATCACGAAGACTTATACACCGGAACAATGTGCGCGGCTGAGGGAACAAGCGGAAACGATTTTATCGGCGCAGATTGGGGAAAGGTTGGCGCAAAAAGAGCGCAAGCATCTTGAGAAGATTTACAATGAGTATTATCCAAAGTATGTGGTGGCTAATAACCAGTTTATGTACCCAACCAAGCAAGAGGCGGAGGTGCTAAAGCGGCGGATAGAAAAGCTAAGAGCTGAGCGTGACGAAAAACTGAGAGCCGAGCATAAAAAGCGTGAGAGCGACATCTTTAGACGGACCGAAAGTGAGCTTGGGAAGAAACTGTTTCCGGAGATTGAGGCAAAAGAGATTTATTGGTTTCCAACCGGAGTGACAATTCTAGATACCAACGACCATTTGACACACAAAATGATCTCGCCGCTTGATGACGAAGTAATATCTAAACTTCCGGAAGCGCTAAAAAACGGCTGGAAAAGATCATGGATTTTGCAAGCTGGCCAGGGAAAAGGAGCGGCGCTTGAGGCGATTTCTGATGAGATTGAAAAACGAAGCGAAGTGATGGCGGATGCGACGAATAGCGAATTTAGCGCCGTAATGAAAAAATATGGTTTTGAGCCACCGAAGATTATTGATACGGAGACTGGGCGGATTCTGGGGCAGCCGATGCCGGGCGATGCGGAGATTCTTGAGAGCGTGATGGACAGCAAGGCCGGGCCGTTTATCAAAGGCGTGGTGATCGACGATCCGGAAACTCCGGTATCTCTGAAGGATACGCGGATAGAGCTTCTTAGATATCTATCTGGGACTAGCAGAGCGCTGGATTTACTTTTTACACGGGATTGCGAGCTGAAACTCGGATCACTGAGGTCTTTGATTGATGAGACGCCACTAGAAAAGCGCGAGAAGATTGACGAGCGGCTAGCGATGCATTTTGCACTGGCGCTTTACCAAAGCGTGCCGGCTGGGCTGGTGAACGAGATGAACGATTTGGTGAGGCCAGGCAGCAATGTGTCGGCAATGCAGTTTTACAAGGTTTACCGGAATCGTATCGAGCGGCCGGATGAAAGGCGGGCCATCGCATCGCGAACAGTGTTTATGAATATGTTTGCGAAATATGTCGCCGGTCAGGCGCCGCTTCAGGTTGATGAGTTTTTTGAGAAGCTGAAAAAACCGACGATGCTTGGGGAGAAATCTTGAAAAAAGTCTTGACGATAGAGCTAAAATGGGTTACAATGGTAAGGTAGAGATTTGGAGCTGGTTTTTATTAGCGCTCCAGACGTAAATAAAATTAAAAGGAGAATGAATGGCAAATTTTGACCGTTCCAAGCCGCATATCAATGTCGGCACCATGGGTCACGTCGACCATGGTAAAACCACTTTAACTGCTGCGATTACCAACGTACTCGCAAAGAGACTCCCTTCAGATGTCAACAAGGCAGTTGCTTATGATCAAATCGATAATGCTCCAGAGGAAAAGGCTCGTGGTATCACCATCGCTACTTCCCACCAGGAGTATGAATCTGAAAAGCGCCACTACGCACACGTAGATATGCCAGGCCACGCAGACTACATCAAGAACATGATTACCGGTGCTGCGCAGGTAGATGGTGCAATCCTCGTGGTTGCAGCGAATGATGGTCCTTTGCCACAGACTCGTGAGCACGTACTTCTTGCTCACCAGGTGAACGTGCCAAAGATCATCGTCTTCCTCAACAAGATGGATCTCGCTGATCCAGAGCTCGTCGAACTCGTAGAGATGGACGTACGCGATCTTCTCAACAAGTACGGCTTTGATGGCGACAACGCGCCAATCATCAAAGGTTCGGCAACCAAGGCTCTCGAAGG
>JAFRBW010000032.1 GCA_017404685.1 Candidatus Saccharimonadota bacterium | reverse complement strand
TCTCTACGGCAAAAGACGGAGAAATCGGTATCGACGGATGTGAAAGTCTTAAAAGAAGAAATCAAGGAAGATATTACACACATTCTCTTTGATGCGACTGGGCATACGCCGATTGTGATTCCAGTTATAAACAAAGTGTGATATAATTAGAGGGTGCCCCGGTGGCGGAATTGGTATACGCGTTCGACTTAAAATCGAATGGAGAAATCCATATGAGTTCAAGTCTCATCCGGGGCACCAGATAATATAAGGACACACAATGATTACGAAAGCAATTATTCCGGTGGCCGGCTGGGGGACGCGGCGGCTTCCGATTACCAAGATTATTGAGAAGTCGATGCTGCCGGTGGGGAATCGGCCGCTAGTGGATTATTCGGTGCAAGAGCTGATTCGCGCAGGGGTGAAAGATATCTATATGGTGATTTCTAATACCGAGCCGTGCCAAGTGCGGGAGTTTTACCGGGATAATCTGGCGCTGAATCAATATCTGATTGAGCGCGGTAAGGAAGATCGGCTGAAGCTGGCAAAGACGTTGCCGGATGACGTGACGATTCATTACACGGTGCAAGACCCGGCGGGCAAATATGGCACAGCGGTGCCGATTGCGCTGGTGGTGAAAGAGTTTAAGATTGACGAGCCGGTGCTGGTGTTTATGGGAGATGATTTTGTCTGGAATCCGGAGGGGGAGTCGGCGGCAGACGCGCTTATCAAGGCGTCTAGTGATGGTGCAAACTCTGCAATCTTAGGCGTAGAGATTCCGCGGGAAAAGGTGGAAAAATACGGAGTTTTGTCGGAAAAAGACGGAAATCTAGTAGGCGTGGTGGAGAAACCGACTCCAGAGGAAGCTCCATCTAATCTGATTAACGTATCTAAGTATATCATGACGCCAGAACTACTTGACAAAATCGTAAAATATGTTGATGAACATGATTTCGGGCCGCTGGATCAGGAATATATGGTGACGGATCCGATTGATGATTACATCAAAGAGGGCGGAGCGATGAAAGTCGCGCCAACCAGCGGAGAATACTTGGATGGTGGCTCAGTCGAAGGCTGGCTGCACGCAAATAACGTAGTATGCGGTTAAAGAAAACTTAAAATGTACATTAGCACTCTTGACTTGAGAGTGCTAATTTGCTACAATAAGAGATATGCAGGAAGAATTTAGTGAAATAATGAATAATTTGTCTGAGAATGCGAAGTTTGCTTTGCAGAAGTCGGACTTTTATGCGAAAAGATATAACAATGGCTACATGGGTACAGAGCATCTGCTGATGGGGCTGCTTGCGATGGATACTTCGGCGGCGGCAAGGCTGCTGCGTGAGGCGGGAGTGACGCTCAGTGACGTGGAAAAATCTCTGAACCAAGTGGCGCGGGAAGTGCCGGGGTCGGATATGGCAATGATGTCACTTACGGAGCCGGTGATTTTGACGCTTAGGATGTCGCAGCATTTTGTGAATGACGAGGGGCTTACCGTGATTGGTACGGAACATATATTGTATTCGCTGCTCAACCAGCAGAACTCGCGGGCGAGCTTGATTCTTTTGGGGCTGAATGTGGACACGGAGCAGATTCTGGACAAGATCGATGCGCTGGTGGATGAGCAGACCAAAGATGTGCAGTCTAAGGCAGAGAAGGCAAAATACATCAAAGGCTCGGAGCTGAGATTTCTCAAGAAATACGGCAAAGATTTGACTGAAGAAGCAAGGCAAGGGCGGCTTGATGCGGTGATTGGACGTGAGGCGGAGATTGAACGGGTGGTGACGGTGCTGTCGCGGCGGACGAAGTCGAACCCGGTGCTGATTGGCGAAGCGGGAGTAGGCAAGACGGCGATTGTGGAGGGGCTGGCGACACGGATTATCAAAAACGAAGTGCCAGGGAATCTGATTGGCAAACATATTTATCAAGTGGATCTTTCTGGCGTGGTGGCGGGAACGAAGTTTCGCGGGGAGTTTGAGGAACGGATCAAAGGCATTATTGACGAGGCGGTGGGCGATGATACGGTGCTGTTATTTATCGACGAGATTCACTTGCTTTGCGGAGCGGGGTCTGGTGAGGGGACGATGGATGCGGCGAACATTTTGAAGCCGGCGCTCGCGCGGAACTCGATCAATCTAATTGGCGCGACGACTCTGGATGAATACCGGAAGACGATTGAGAAAGATAAGGCGCTCTCGCGGCGGTTCCAGACGGTGATGGTGGAGGAGCCGAGCGCGGCGGTGACACTTAGAATTCTTAAGGGCATCAAGGGACATTATGAGAAGCATCATGGTGTGACGATCCCGGATGAGGCGCTAGAAACGGCGATCACGATGTCGCAACGGTACATCAATGATAGGTTTATGCCAGATAAGGTGATCGATATTATTGACGAGGCTTCGGCGATTGCGAAGGTGGCGGCGGACAAGAAGGGCGGCGGCAAGTATAAGAAGATGAAGATTGAAAAATCGCAGCTAGAGGAGAAGATTACCGAAGCGGCGGAAGCGGAGGATTTTGAAAAAGCGGCAAATCTCAAGACGGAGCTATTGAACCTTGAGAAGGAGATCAAGAAACTGGAGAAGAAAGGCGCGGCCAAGGAAGAGACGCCGGTGCTCTCGGAAGAGAATCTGGCGACGGCGGTGTCGCTGAAGACTGGAATACCGGTATCAAAGGTGCATGGTTCGGAAATGAAGATGCTGACAGAGCTAGAGGGCGAGCTTTCGAAGTCCATCATCGGGCAAAAAGAGGCGATAGAGGCGGTGGCGAAAGCAATTCGGCGTGGACGGAGTGGAATTGCGGACCCAAGGCGGCCGATTGGGTCGTTCCTCTTCATGGGGCCAACAGGCGTGGGTAAGACAGAGCTGGCGCGGGTGATTGCGAGAGAAGTGTTTGGCGGCGAGAATGCGCTGGTGAAGATTGATATGAGTGAGTTTGGCGAGAAGCACAATGTGTCGCGGCTGATTGGCGCGCCGGCGGGATATATCGGCTATGATGATGGTGGCAAGCTGACAGAAGCGGTGCGACGGAAGCCTTACTCGGTGATTCTCTTTGATGAGATTGAGCAGGCGCATCCGGATGTGTATAATTAACAGCTCCAGATTCTGGAAGACGGCGTCCTCACGGATGGGATGGGGAACAAAATCAAGTATAATAACACAATCGTGATTCTCACATCCAACCTTGGTTCGGCGGATATGTACCGCGAGGGAGAGCTGGGATTCTCAGCCAAGACTGCAAAAGACAAGAAAGCGCTGGAACAGGAATATGAGGAGAATAAGGAATACGCGATGCGGGCACTACGCAAGATGATGCGGCCAGAACTAATCAACCGGCTAGACAACATCTTGGTGTTCCATGCGCTGACGCGAAAGGACGTGGAGAAAATCTTTGATAATTTGGTGGGGGATCTTAGAAAACGGCTTTCTACGAAAGGTGTAGGAATCGTGGTGACGGATAAGGCGCGGGACTATTTGATTGAGAAGGGCTACGATCCAAAGAATGGTGCGCGGCCATTACGCAGAAAGATTGAAGACGAAGTGGAATCGCTACTTTCAGAAGCGCTGATTAAGGAAGAGCTGAAAAAAGGCGATATTCCAACAGTAGATTTGATAAACGGCAAGCTAAAATTAGTAAAGGAGTAAGATGAAAGATTATCTAGTACCAACGGTGGTAGAAGAGACCAATAAGGGTGAGCGGGCGTATGATATATACTCGCGACTCTTAAACGACCGGATTATTTTCCTGGGTGAGGATGTGAATGCGCATACGGCGAATCTGGTGGTGGCGCAGATGCTGTATCTGGCGCATGAAGACCCAAAGAAGCCGATTAAGCTCTATATCAACTCTCCGGGCGGGTCGGTGTATGATGGTCTTGCGATCATTGACACGATGGAATATATCGAGCCGGAAGTGGAGACGATTGGGATTGGGCTGCAGGCGAGTATGGGGGCGATGCTGCTTGCCTGCGGCGCGAAGGGCAAAAGGTATTGTCTGCCGAATGCGCGGATTATGATCCATCAGCCGTCGTCTGGCACGGAGGGGAAGATTACCGACCAAGAGATTATGCTGAGGGAAGGGATTTTCCTGAAGAAACGGCTGGCGGAGATTTTTGCAAAGAAAACCGGTAAGACTCTAGCGCAAGTAGAGAAAGATATGGATCGTGACAACTGGATGAGCGCAGAAGAAGCGTTAGAATATGGGATTATAGACGAGATTATCAAGTAGCAAGAATCTTGTGGAAAACGTAAAAAATCTAGTGAAAAAGCACTAGATTTTTTATTATGGTCGTGCTAAAATAGGGATATGAATACATTTGCGCGTATCAATCAATGTAATTTTGTGGATACCCCTCCTTTAGTAGGATGGTGTTTTGGTACGCCGAAAAACAAAAGTAAAAACGGCACCAAAACACAAGCCGGTAATGGAGAGGTGATATGCTCAGAATAAAAGATGCTATAAAATGTAATGCGCTGCGCGGCGGCAGAATAATCGGCGGCGCGATAATGATGTTGGCGGTGATAGGCCTTGTGGCCCTCTCTCACGAGGCTTACGCCGAAATCGGTTCTTCTGATGTAGATTTTTCACTCTCCGTAGATGCTACGCCATCGCTAGAGATTGTGCTGGCGAGTGACGGTCTCACTACCAGCCCGACTAGTCTGGGTCTAGATATCCGGCCAAACATTGACGGCACACCGGTGTTTAAGTATTCTGATCTTGATGTGACTGTGGCGACGAGCAATGCCACGGGCTACTACCTCACTCTCTCCACTACGCGGGCGGATGGTGCGCTAGTGACTTCTTCTAGCAATCTACTTTCTACACTTTCTGGGACGAGCAGCAGCTATATTTGTACCGAAGCGACAGCAGCATCCTGCGGGTTCACGACTAACCGCTGGGGATACAAGCTAGCACAGGATGACGTTACAGCGTATCAGGCGGCTCCTGGTAGCGCTGGTACTAAAATTGACGAAATCTACACCACCACCAATGGCGAGGAAGTGAACATGCGGATTGGCGCAAAGGTAGATAATACGCTCACGGCGGGTGATTATAGTACTACCATGTCCTTCATTGCTACTGCACATCCTACGACTTATGCAATATACTTTGACGACGCCAATGCCAGTGGGGCTGCATCCTCTATGCCGGCAACGCAATCTGGTGCTTTAGGCAACTCTAGCACGACGACTGTGACAATCTCTAGCACGGTGCCAACCTGGACTGGGCATTCGTTCAACAAGTGGTGCCTTGGTATTGTTAACAGCACAGCCTATGCGAATGATACCTGCTCTGGCACAGAATATGCGGCTGGGAGTGATATTACCTTTGATCTAGACGAAGTGGTATCGGTAACACTAAAAGCGATGTGGAATATTAATTCATATAGTATCAAATATGGCACAGTGACTGGTATTTCTAGCGTGACGCTAGATGGCCAGGCTTGTACAGCGGCAGTAAGCGGCACTGGTTGTTCTAAGACTCTCATCTACGGCAAACCATACAACATCTCCGCCACGGCCAGTACTGGTTATAGCTTCTCTAGCTTCTCTGCCACGGCTGGTGCCTTTGGAAGTGCATCCACGGCTAGCACCACCTACACTCCAGCCGCTGGAGCAGCCACGATTACACCGAGTGCTTCAGCCAACACCTATAGTATCACCATCAAGACCAGCACCGGCATTTCCAGCGTAAGCCTTTCTGGCGGGAATCTCACGAGTGCTTGTAGCACCACCAGCACATCTGGCACTAACTGTACACTAACATACGGTCAAACCTACACTCTCGCCGCAGTCGCATCTACTGGTTACACATTCTCCAGCTGGAGCAATAGCGCATCGCAGGGAACTATCGCCGGCACCACTACGGCCAGCACCACCTACACTCCAGGCACGGCAGCTACCACTCTCACTCCAAGCGCAACAGCTAACAGTTACTCTATCACCCTGGACGGCGACTCTGGCGTCAGCAACTTCACGGTAAATGGCTCCACCGTATCCAAGGGAGGTAGCACTAGCCTCACTTACGGCCAAACCTATACTATCACGATTAACTATGCAAACGGCTACGAAGCCGCAGCAACTCCACTCCAGAAGAGTTCTGGTTCTGGCTCGGTAAGTGGTACAAGCTTTACAGTAGGTGCTGGTATTGCCACACTCTATGCAAACAGTAAGAGTAGCAAAATCTATTTGCAGAACCTATCATATTCTACTTGTACCACAACGGCACAGACCGCCTATGATAATCGCGATGAGCAGGCTTACACTATCCAGAGACTAGCCGATGGCCGTTGTTGGATGATCACAAACCTCAATCTCGGCGCTACCGATCTCACCACTGACCTCACCAGTAGCAACACCAACCTCAGTACCACCGTCACTGCCTCCACCTTCAATGGCTGGAAGAAATCTAGTGGCACTGCCTCCTATACTTCTGCAGAGTTTATTCCGGTAAGCGGTACAGACTCTACTTCTGGTACGGCCTATGGTACTCTATATAACTATTGTGCCGCATCAGCTGGAACAATCTGCACAAGCTCTAACTCCAGCGATGCCTCCTATGATCTTTGCCCAGCAGGTTGGAGACTCCCAACCAGTAATACTGGAGGTGAATTTGCCACCCTCTACGCTAATGCTTCTTACAACACTAATGCCAAGATGCGTGCAAGTGTTGCAAATGGCGGTGCTGCCTTCGCTCTCGCTGGCTACTTCTACCGTAGTACGCCCTCGTATCAGGGCAGCAACGGCTACTACTGGTCGTCTACGCGTTACGATAGCGCCTATATGTACCTCCTGGGCCTCAATACGTCGGGTGTCGGTCCGTCCGATGGCTACGGTCGCTACTACGGGTTCTCTATACGGTGTATTCTTAAGGCTACGGCTTAGTATATTCCGGATTCCGGTTCTTGCCCGTACTCTTCAAATTAACGAAAAAAGCGCCCCGAGCTTTCAGCGAAGGGGCGCGGAAAAGGCGCTTTATGACTTCACGAAAGCAATACCATCAGACGATGCTTCCGCTTGGGGATTTCCTTCTGAAAAAATCAGACAAAACAAAGCGGGCGGTGCGCGAGCCCAAAAAAGTAACAAATACAACAAAAACAGTAAAGAAAAACAATGACGCCACGCCGCTCATGAAAAAGGTGGCGGTACGGTCGTACGGCGAGAAAAATGCAAAGAAAGTTTTTTCGCCTGATGAAATACAGGATATCCTCAAGCGAAGGAGAGAGAACTTGGAGCTTTCTGATGAAGAAAAAATGGCCGTGAGGGAGACCTATCGTAAGATCAAACGTCGAGTCAAGGATATGGAAGCGACAAATCAGCAGCGAGTGATTGTGTTTCCGTCCTTCACGAATGGTGATGGATGGTATAAGGCGATTGAGTTTTCGGCGCTTTACTATGCGTATCGCTTGGCTGATCGGATGGGAAGAAGCGCGCGTGTAATGCGCGATACGGACAAATTTTCTAAGGCGCGGTATGCGGTAAGTATCACAAATATTGAATCATTTGTAGAACAATTTAAGCGACTCGAAGACGTGGATTTGCAAGTTACTGAGGATGGTATATATATTTTTGCTCTCAAGAAACCAGTTCCAGATGATGAAGTAGCGCAGCTGAGGCAAGTTGAAGAAACACGGCGCGAAAAGATGCACAACGTCTTGAGGCCAAAGGCCATGGATCCAGCGGTGTTTAATGCAATCATGATGCTGGATAGACAATTGGTACCGAGAATAAAGAAATTGCAGACACCTTATTTTACATCAATAGGCTGCTCTATTGTGGTTGACATTAAAAATTTGTTGGCCGTGTATGGAAAGCTAAATGATGGAATATATGATAGGCGCGAAGCGGGTGTGAAATTGTTGGAAATCGCCGATGAAATCACGGCGGGGTTGACGCTACTAGCAGAGATACGGGTGTGGCCTTATGATACGGCGACGATTATTGGTGAGAATGTGGCGCAGCTAAAAAGACTGATAATTAAAGATTTTAATGTAAGAATTGGGGATGCAGAAAATGGATGATGTCTATAATTTGTTAAGTAAAATGTCGGATTACGACGCGGGTGAATGGGTAAAAGATCCGAAAAATATGTTGTATTTTGAGTTATACTTGGCGGAGCTGCAGGCACGCAAAGGTGGTAAAAGAAAAACCTATGATACGCATATGTTTGAGGCGAATCTGTATGAAAATCTGCTTAGGCTACGCGACGCGGTGTGGAATCTTGAATATAAGCCGTCACGTGGGACTGCTCATGTAATTTTTCGTCCAGTACAGCGAGAGATTTTTGCAGCGCCGTATGTGGATCGTGTGGCGCATCATTTTGTGATTAATAATATCATAGACTGGTGGGAGCCTAGGTTGTCTTCGGCATCGTGTAGCTGTCGTGTGGGTAAGGGAACATCTTATGGTATTGAAATGCTGAAGCGTAATATCCAAGCAGCGAGTCGGAATTATACGCGAAAAGTTTTTGTAATTAAGATGGATATTTCTGGATATTTCATGCATATTAATCGCAGCCTTTTATACAAAAGAGTGGTGGATTTTGGGTTGAATCGGCAATTTGCTGGGCGTTTTGATTGCAAGAGGTATAAAATACTAAAACATATGATACATGAAATTATTTTTGATGATCCGGTGAAGGGTGTAAAGATTCAAGGGTCTTATGAAGATTGGCGCGGGCTACCAGAAGATAAAAGTTTGTTTTGTCAGCCAGAGGGGCAGGGGATGGTGATTGGGAATTTGACGTCACAATTTTTTTCGAATATTTATCTGGATCCGCTGGATAGATTTATTACGTTTGTCTTGGGGTATAAATACTATGGACGTTATGTGGATGATTTTTATATTATAGTGACGGAAGAGCAATTGGGACAAGCTAAAAAAGATATAAAACAGATTGCGACTTTTCTGGAGGGACTAGGGATGTCATTAAACTACAAAAAGACAAGAGTAATTCCATCTTATCAAGGGGTGCCATTTCTAGGAATGATTGTGAAAAACCATGAAGTTTTGCCCGGCAAAAGATTGACAAATAATTTTATGGAAGCGGCACACGAAGTGGTGTGTGGCGAAAGGGACGTGGATTCAATTGTTTCGTATCTGGGCTTGGTGTCGCATTGCGATGCCGTTAAGGTGACAGAAAAAATCTTTAAAAAAGTGGGGTGGGATTATAATTATTGATGTTTGTCATGGGTGAAGGCTTCTCTCGCTTACTTCAAGCCTTTTCACATGGGGATGTTTTTGCCTTGAGAAGAGTGCGGGCAAGAACCGGAATCCGGAATATACTATGCCGTAGCCTTAAGAATACACCGTATAGAGTTCCCGTTGTTGCGATTGTTGTTATTGGACGGATTGACATTCGACGTATTGAGGTTCAGGTTGTACATATTGGTGTTATTGTTACGCGTAGACGACCAGTAGTTGCCGTTGCTGCCCTGATTCGTGGGCGTACTATTGTTGAAGTTGCCAGCGAGAGAACAAAGACACAGAAAGGGACGAAACGGAAAACTGGTTTTTGTCGGGCAATCGACTTCTTGAAACGCGTGTCAAATCCCGCGTCTTCCACGCAACGAAGTCAAACTTTGCAACGTGTTTGATGGATATGTAGAACCACCTGAATCCGCTGGGAAGAGTCGACGTCATTCCAGCCAAAGGATGTTTGGTGCACTTACACCGTCCTTGAATCGATGAAGCGGGCTGCTCTTCTTTTGAGCAGCTAAATACTCTACTGCGAATAAAGTACATCCTTTGTACTCTTCAAATAAAGGTGCTAAAGAAGCGATGTGACTTTTGATTTGTTGTTCGTATTATGGAAGTCAGACTGTCGCTTCGTTATCGCCATCCTCATGGTTCTATTATATTATTTTTCGTGGGAAAATGGTAGTGGCTTTAGAGTTTGGTAAACCCACTACTTACTAGTCACTGCATTGGTTTAGTTATGCCACAAAATGTTGGCAAATGCAATGCTTTTCTACTGAACAATTTGTAAAAAAAGCGCAAATTGTTCAGTTGAGTGAACAATTTGTAAAAAATCGTGCAAATTGTTCAGTAGGCGGTGCTAGTTGAGTTTGTGGCAGGGGTATGCATCATAGTAGTCCTGCCATATACACTGGTAGATATGTTATGCCGTCTTTTTCTGAGATGTCGCCATCGTAGAGTACATAACATTCTTCCACTTGTTGGGCGAACTTCGTGCGATATTTGAGGAGCGACGTGATTGAAAAACTTTTTCCGGATTTTACTTCGATCGGGATGATGTTTTTTCGCGAAGTGAGGGATTTTTTCGTGATGAGAAAATCCACTTCCATTCTATCTTCCGTTTCCGCATAATAATACAAATCGTGTTGTGCGGCTACTAGCATTTGTGCTACTACGTTCTCCATGACGAGGCCGTTATTAAACTCTAGTTTGTCGAACAACACTTTTTTATAAATTTCGTCACGTGCTAGGTCTTTTTCGCTGAAAGTTTGTGAAATCAAAAGCCCAGTATCGCATTGGTAGCATTTGAAAGCCGAAATGTCCATACGCGACATTAATCCAACTGTGGGTTCAGTCGTGTTGAAGCATAGGTTCACGATCTTGGCTTCTTTTAACCAGATCAAAGCGTTTTCGTATTCCCGATATCTTGCGTTGTCGGCAATTGCTGAGAAAATAAATCGCTTGTTTGCCTCGGAGAGTTGTGCTGGAATCAAATCGTAGATTTGTCTAACACGCTGCGCGTCTTTGCCGCCGTGTTTTTCGATATCTTCTTTATAAAGATTTAGGATGTCGCGTTTTTCTAGGTCCACCAATTTGAAATTACGCGTTTCTGCGTATTCCTTTACAGCTTGCGGCATGCCGCCGACGATCAAATACTGCCGAAACAGCGTCATCATTTTGCGGTGGAGTGCTTGACCGAGCGGCTTCTTGTTTTCGTAGAAGTATTTTAGCCCGTTAAAAATCTCATCTTCGCCGAGCGCCCACGATGAGAGCAGCTACTCTGCCGCGGGATGTTGCCTTCCATTCTTTTAAAACATCCATGATTTTTCTGCGCACTTTGGCTCCTTTCTAGCGTAAGCGTTTTTACCTCTGTAATTCTCACACTTTGCAGACTTTTATATCCCCATTTTCTCACACTTTGCAGAGTTTTTCAACCCCAAAATTGCCAGTTTTGCAGCCGCTGTTTTTCCCTAGATTCAAATTGTTTGGTTTTGGTGGATTTTTGGGGTGGGTGTGATATAATAATGGGAACAATATAAAAACATAATTTTTTAAAGAGAGGCACTAGAATGAAGATTCTTTGGACAGATGGTAGCGCAGACCCAAATCCGGGACCTGGGGGGTATGCAGTACTGGAGCAGGTTGGGCCAGGGAAGGCGGTACCGGTGGTGCTTGGCACAGAGACGCAGACGACGAATATTCGAATGGAGGGGCTGGCGATTATTGCGGCGATAGAATATGCCGGTGAGGAGGGGTGCGAAATCCATACGGATTCGGAGTTCTGGGTGAATGTGCTGACGAAGTGGGCTGATGGCTGGATGAAGCGGGGTTGGAAGAAGACTGGTGGTCCGATCAAGAATATAGATATAGTGAAAAAGGTATATTGGCTGTATCATAGATACAATGTGGAGTTTATTTGGGTGCGGGGGCATACGAAGATACTTCTCAACGAGGAGGCCGATGCTTGGGCGAATCGGGCGCGGCAGGGGGTGACGATGGCTGATGTATTTGATATGCAAACGGAAATGTGATATCATATTGATATGAAGTTATCAGAGGAACTAATTTATCGTGGGTTTGTGGCGGAGACGACGCTTGATGCGCCGAGTAGCCTAGATTCGCGTGAGAATAAGAAATTTTATTGGGGCGCGGATCCGTCGGCGGATTCTCTTACGATTGGGAATCTTGCGGCGCTCATGATGTGCGCGTGTTTTGTCCGGCATGGGTGGACTCCATATCTGTTGGTTGGCGGGGCGACTGGGCAGATTGGTGATCCGAAAGAAAACGGTGAAAGAGATTTGAAGTCGCTTGATGAGGTTCGGCACAATAAGGAGTGTATTAAAGAGCAAGTTGAACGAGTCATATTCCGAGCGGGTCCTGCCGCCATAGTTTCCCCCGCCCTCGCTGAGGCTCGGTTGGGGGTCTCCCCAGCTCCGTCACCCGCTCGTGTTACGCTCGTTGATAACTATGATTGGTTTAAGAACATCAATTATCTTGATTTTTTACGGGAGGTGGGGAAGAGTTTTTCGATGACGCAGCTGCTTGATCGGCAGTTTGTGCAGAATCGGATTGGTGAGGGAGGCTCTGGGATTTCTTATGCGGAGTTTTCGTATACTTTGATACAGGGGTATGATTTCTTGCATCTTTTCCGGGAATACGACGTGCGAATGCAGCTTTGCGGGGCGGATCAGTTTGGGAATTGTACTACTGGGATGCATTTGATTCGGCGGCTTGAGAACGCGGATGTGGACGTGTGGAGTACACCGCTCGTGATTGACCCGGTGACGGGGCGGAAATTTGGCAAGTCGGAAGGGAACGCGGTGTGGCTGGCGAGTTCTGATAATGGGGGCGGGAACTATACTTCCATCTTTGATTTTTATCAGTTCTGGATGAACCAGCCGGATGAAAGCGTAGAATATTTGATCAAGATTTATACGCTGTTTTCGCCGGAGGAGATTGATGAGATTTTGCGCGAGCATCGGTTGGCACCGGAGAAGCGTTTAGCACAAAAGGCGCTAGCACGTGGCGTGACGGAAGTGGTGCATGGTAAGGATGCGGCGGCCGCGGTGGAGAATCTTTCCATGACGCTTTTCTCGCGCGAGACGGATTTTTCTGATTTTTCCGAAGATGAGTTGACGGAATTTGCGGCGTATCTACCGGTGGTGTCACGCGAGACGGAGCTAGTGGACGCCCTAGTGGGGACTGGGCTAGCGGAGTCGAAGAAAAAAGCGCGGGAGTTCATTTCCCAGGGGGCGATTTCTATAAACGGCACCAAGGTGACGAGTGAAATGCCAGTGAACCAGACGGCGATTATCAAAAAAGGTAAAAATAAGTTTGTGATTGTAAAATGAAGTACTTAGCAGTATTAGGACGACAGCCAGAGATATCGATTGCCGAGTTGGAAGCTCAGTTCTCGACGGGTCCTGCCGATTTTGTTTCCCCCAAAAATGGCTTATGCATTTTTGGGGGTCCCCCTACAAAATCGTCACCCGTCGATATTGAGCGTTTTGGTGGCATATTGAAATTTGCGATCTCACTTGAGGTAACACCGATTGAATATTTGATGGGGGTGCCGGAGGGGAAGATTACGATTGGCGTGTCTGATTATTCAAAAGGCGCGACGCGGAAGACGGCGGAGATAGAGGCTTTGAAGCTCAAGAAGATGCTCGTACGGGAGGGCCGAAGCGTAAGGGTGGTGGAGAATAAGGACGCGGCGCTTTCCACGGCAACTTCACTACACAATGGACTCTCTGGTAAGAACGAGCGGAAAGTGGAGCTTATCAAGACCGATGATGGATGGTACAGGGTGATTGGCGTGCAAGATATCGATGCGTATAGCCGGCGCGATCAGGCGCGGCCAGCGCGGGATGCGAAAGTGGGGATGTTGCCGCCAAAACTGGCGCAGATTTTGATAAATCTTTGCGGGCCTCTACCTGAAGGCGCGACGGTGCTGGATCCATTTTGTGGCACAGGGGTGGTTTTGCAAGAAGCGCTGCTCATGGGCTACCGAGCATATGGGACGGATGTGAGTGAAAGAATGGTGGAGTATGCTGGACGCAACTTGAATTGGTTACTTTCTTCGCGTTCTCGCTCGCGCCTGTCGTCACAGGGCTCGCTCGAACAAGCTCGCCGTCCTTCACTGTGCTCAGAAAGCAATCAATTCCAAGTTGCTCAAGGCGACGCCACATCTTTTACTTGGGATCAGCCGATCGATGCAGTGGCGTGCGAAGGGTATTTGGGGCGGCCAATGTCGCAGATTCCGCCAGAAATCAAGCTTAAGGCCGAAAAGCAAGAATGCCAGGCGATAATTTTAGGGTTTCTTAAGAATTTGGCGGGGCAGATTAGGCCGGGTACGCCAGTGGTGATAGCGGCGCCGGCTTGGCTGAGGGAAAATGGTGAGTATTCGCGGCTGAATATTCTTGACGAAATTGAAGATATGGGGTATAATGTAAATAATAAGACCCGCGAAGGGCTTCTTTACTCACGTGAAGGGCAAATCGTGGCAAGAGATATAATAATTTTAAGGAAGAAATAAATGTCACACGTAAAAGCTGGCGGTACCGCCAAAAACGTCCATAACAATGCTGGCCAGCGCCTTGGCGTAAAGCGCTTTGGTGGCCAGAAAGTAAAAAACGGCGAAGTTTTAGTTCGTCAGACTGGTGCAACTAAGATTGCAGGTCCAGGCACTTATATGTCTCGTAACTTTACGATTCATGCGGCCAAGGATGGGGTAGTTACTTTTGTGAAGACCAAGAAAACGCATTTTTCTGGTAAGTCTTTGCCTCGTGTAAGAGTAGAAGTGAGATAAATGCGCGCGGTGGGCAAAAAACGAAAGTTTAAGTTTCCATGGCGGACGCTGATTTCGCTAGCGACTTTTGCGCTGGTGGGGTTGGTGATTTATGAGAATTGGGATGGTTTTGTTGAGACGTTTAATAACCTCAACCAAGCTAACATTTTCGTGATTTTGCTTCTCGTGCCAGAGCAGATTTTCATGTATTATGCGTGCGGGCAGATTTTCTTCTCGTACATTGAGGCGAAGTTTAAGAAAACGTTTTCACGCAAGGAAAAGCTGAGGATTTCTACAGAGCTAAACTTTGTGAATCGGGCGGTGCCAGCTGGCGGCGTGGGGGGACTTGCATATCTTACGTATCGGTTAAAACAATTTGATATTTCGGCGGGGCAGTCGAGTTTTTTGTATATATTTCGGTATGCGATTACGACGCTGGTGAATTATCTGCAGGCATTGATTGCGATTTTGGTGCTTGTGGTGCTTGGCGGCGTGCCGGATGAAGCGGTTTTTATTATTCCGGTGTCGTTACTTATGAACTTAGGCGTGTTTGCGATTCTGGCGCTCATCATATACGTGGCGAGTAGTGTGAAGCGGATAGATTTTTTTGGCGAAACCGTGATGAAGCTCGTGAATCTTGCGGTGAAGACGGTGACTTTTGGACATAAAAAGCGGGCGGTGAGCAAGGAAAAATTGCACGAGTATCTCCTTAGTATTCACGATTGCGTGGTGATTGTGAAAAAAGATCGGAAGTCGCTGCTTCGCCCGACGCTGTGGGGGGTGATTTATAGTTTTTGCGAGATTGGAGTGTATTGGATTGTGGCGTGCGCAATGGGGAGGCCGGAGATTTTGCCGGTGATAATGGTGGGGGAAGCGATTGGGTCGGTGTTTGATGGAATTGTGCCGTATGGGCCATATGAGCTGGGTATGGCGGGCGTGATGGGGCTGCTGCTTGGCGGGACGGAAGAGGCGGTGGCGATTTCGGTGATTGTGGTGGTGATGGCGCGGGCGCTGTCTTTGATTTTTACGATCGCGACGGGTTATATTCCGTACAATCAAGTGATCCGAGGGAAAAATCACGATGCAAAATAACGACGCTTTTACGCCTAGTGAATTTGTGGCGGTGGTGAATCAGACTTTGGAATACGCGTATTCGTCAGTGCTAATCACGGGCGAGGTGGCGAGTTTCAAGGTGAATCAAGGAAAGTGGGTGTTTTTTGATATCAAGGATGAGGAAACGAGCGTGCCGTGTTTTATGACGCTATGGAATTTGCGTCAACCGCTGGAAGACGGAATGAAAGTGGTGGTGCGAGGTGTGCCGAAGCTAACGAAGTGGGGAAAGTTTTCGGTGACGGTGGCGCAAGTGCGACCGGTGGGGGAAGGGTCGCTCAAAAAAGCGTTCCTTATGCTCAAGAAAAAACTCGCGGCGGAGGGGCTGTTTGATCCGTCCAAAAAACGCGAGATTCCGGATGATTTGACGCGTCTAGGTGTGATCTCGTCTACGCAGGCGGCGGGGTATGCAGATTTTATAAAGATTCTAAATGCGCGGTGGGGCGGAATGAAGATTTTGACGGCGCATACGCAGGTGCAAGGCATGGATGCGCCAGACCAAATTATCCGCGCGCTGAATTATTTTAACGAACGCGGTGATGTGCAAATGATTGCGATTTTGCGTGGTGGTGGAAGTGCGGATGATCTGTCTTGTTTTAATGACGAAAAGCTGGTGCGTGCGGTGGCGGCGAGTAAGATTCCGGTGATTTGTGGGATTGGACATGAAGTGGATGAATCTTTGTGCGATCTCGCTTGTGATGTGAGGGCATCGACACCATCAAACGCGGCGGAAATGTTGACGCCGGATCGGAAAGAAGCGCTTCTTAAACTTCGTCGCGAAATGCGGATGGCGACCGGAGCGGCGCTTGATAATATTGACGCGGCGACGTATGAAAATGCGGACAAATGTAAAAAGATTTCGCGTGGGATTTTGGCGAAATATATTGAGCCAATGTGGCGTGAAAATGTGAGTAAAATTCGCAAAGTAGCGGATGGGCTTTTGATGAAATACGTCGAGCCAGAACTTTATAGTAATTCGCGGAAGCTACGTGATGTGTGTAGTTTGGTTCGCAATAATTACAATGTTCTAGAGCAGGATTTGCTGCATAAAAAGAAGCTGCTTGAAACGCTGAATCCGGAAAATGTACTGAAGCAAGGCTATGCGATTTTGGCAGGAAAGGTTTCGCCGGGAAGTGTTGTAAAAATTACAACACTTAGCCAAGAGGCGGAAGCGGAAATTACAACAGTAAAAGAAAGGAAATAATATGGCAGAGAAAAAAAGTTTGAATCAGAAAATCGCGGAACTGGATGCGCAGGTGGAGTGGTTTTATTCGGATGAGTTTAAGTTGGAAGAAGCGGTAGAGAAGTACCGGTCGGCCACGAAATTGGCGAAGGAAATTGAAAAGGATCTAATGGAACTCAAAAATGAAATTGAGGTACTAAGTGCGGATTTTAGCAAATAATGATATAATATACTTATGGATAATGGAAATATGAATCAGATGAATCAACCGACGCCGCTGGCGCAGCCGAGCATGCCGGAGGTTGGAGGCGCGAATGGCGCTCCTGGTGGCGCTCCTATGAATGGTGATGGCGCTCCTAATGGTGGCAATATTAATGGCGGCGTGGTTTCTAATAGCAATACCACGATTATGGACCCAAACGAGGGCAAGGTGGCAAGTATTCTTAAAACGATCGCCGTGGTGGTTTTGTCGCTCACGACGCTAACGTTTTTTGGGCTTTTTATATGGATGACTATGCAATACAACGAAGCAAGTACACTTTCGCAGAGTGAGATTGATGAAGCGGTGGCGGCGGCGGTGATGCAGCAGGCGCTTGACGATGAGGCGGAGTTTGCAGAGCGTGAGAAAGAGCCGTATCGTGATTTTGCTGGGCCGGCGGATTATGGGCAACTTTCGTTTGAGTATCCAAAAACTTGGAGTGTATATATCGCATCGGATGCATCGAAAGGTGGTGATTACGAAGCATACTTGAATCCGATTGAGGTGAATCCGATTTCGTCTAGCACGATTAATGCGCTGCGTGTGAAAATTCGCGATAAGGATTTTGAGAGCGTAGCTCAAGAATATCAGAAATATTTGACACAAAAAGATGCGCAGCTTTCGGTGGCTTCGGTGACGGTGGGTGGAACTTCTGCGAACCGCTATACTGGTACAATTCCGGGGACGGAGCTTTCGGGCGTGATTGTGATTTTTAAGATTCGCGACAAGACTGCGATACTTCAGACTGATTCGATGCTGTTTCTTGATGATTTTAATAAGCTACTCGATACCGTGCAGTTCAACGCCTAGTGTGGTATAATGGGGGTATGGACGCGGAGGTAGATGGTATTTTGGTAGCGGCGCATGAGCTCAAAGCACCGCTTTCGGTGCTGAGGCAGCTGGCTCTGTCTTTTGATGGGGCGGGGGATGGCGATGAACATATCCGGAGCGAGATGGTGAGCGTGAGTGAAAGGGCGATCCGGCAGGTGAATGATCTTACGAAGATTAAGCGGCTCTCGGACGGACTATTTGAAATGGAGCCGGTGGCGGTGCGGGCGGTTTGTGATGAGGTGACGCAGGAGCTACAATATCTATTTCGGTTTAATAAGCGAGATTTGTTTGTGAAATATGCAAACCGAGCGGGGCTGGTGGTGGCGAACCGAGAACTTTTGCATTCGGTGGTGTATAATTTTCTTTTGAACGCGATGCATTATTCTGGCGAAGAAACGCGAAGTGAGTTGATTGTGAAGGATGTGAAAGATAGAGTGAGGATTGTGATTCGGGATTATGGGCCGGCGCTGCCTGGCGATGTGTGGCGGGAGATGAAAAGAGGTTTTATTGAAAAACCGACTTCGATTGCGATGCGGCCGGGGTCGTCTGGGTTGGGGCTTTTTATCGCGTCGCGGTTTTCTAGGTACATGAATGCGAAAGTTGGGGCGGTGCGGCACCGTGATGGGACGAGTTTTTATGTGGAACTTATGATGTCTCGGCAGGCGAGGTTGTTTGAATGATTTTTGTGATTGATGATGACGCGATAATGGCGGAATGTATTGCAAAAGCATGTTCTTTTGAATGCGGAGTACGATTTTCTGACGCGGGAGTACGAATTTCTGACGGTGGAGTATGTTCTTCGGACGCGGGAGTACGAATTTCTGATGGCGGAGTGTGTTCTTCGGAAGCGGGAGTACGAATTTTTGGCGATGCGGTGGCGGCGATGGAGGCGATTTCTGATGGAGCGATGCCGGATTTGATTTTTCTAGATATACTTCTCACTGGACCGGATGGGTTTACGTTTCTAAACGAGCTGGTTTCTTACACGGACACGGCGCGAATTCCGGTGGTGGTGGTGACGTCGCTTGAAATACAACACGATTTAAGTGATTACGGCGTGGTGGGGATACTGAATAAAGACACGATGACACCGGCGGAGGTGAGAGAGTATGCCAAAAAATATGCAAGACATTAAAACTAGGGCGTATGTGCTTCGGCGGACGAATTATGCGGAGGCGGATAGGATTCTTAATTTGATTACGCCGGAGGGGAAGATCTCGGCGATTGCGAAGGGGGTGAGAAAATCGAAGTCGAAACTGGCGGGTGGGGTGGAGCTGTTTTCTTTGACGGAAGTTTGCGTGCATATGGGGCGAGGAGAGATGGGGATTTTGACTAGCGCGAAGATGTTGAAGTATTATGATAAGTTGGTGGCGGATTTTGAAAGAATGGAACTTGCGGCGATGGTACTACGTAAGATTAGTATGGCGGCGGAAAGTTCGGATGCGCCAGAATATTTTGCAATGACTGATGCGGCGCTGTCTTGTCTAAACGATGGAACAGATACAAAATTGGTCGAAAGTTGGTTTTTATTAAACCTTTCGAAGGTGCTGGGGGAGGAGGTGAATGTGTATCGTGACGCAAATGGCGAGAAACTTGCGGCGGAGTGTTGTTATGATTTTGATGCGATGGAAGGGGCGTTTTTGAAGCGGGAACATGGCGAGTTTGGCGCGAATGAAATTAAGTTGCTGAGACTGATGCTCACGGCAGATTTGAACGTGGTGAGGCGAGTAAAAAATATGGAAACGATGCTGCCGCAGATTTTGAGACTGGCGAGAGTGGTTAGTAAAATGATGTAGGTTGTGGTAAAATAAAATTATGAAGAAAGAAAAGACGATAAGTATAGTGGTGGCAGTATTAGCAATTGTTGCGGCGGTGATGGTGATAATTTTGAACCGGACGCAGCCAATTAGTGACGATTATTTTGTGAGTGATGATACGAAAATGGTGATGGCACTTGATGCGACGCAGGCGGCTTACGAGGAGAGTGAATACGAGCCGGAATGGACGTACGTGGTGTATCATTATGATGGTGATAAAATCGTGGGGGCGGAAATTTATTTTGCGTATGATAGTGATGAGGCGGCAAAGGAAGCGGATGAGTATGTGAATCTTGGTGATAAAGAATGGGCGTATAAAAAAGAGCTTAATGGAAAATACATTGTGTTTAAAGTGCGAAGCGGGCAGTATGCGGATTTGACGAGCGAGTATGTTCGCGGTATAATAAATAGATAAAAGGAGTTATATTTATTATGGCAGACTTTAATAAAGTTTTGACGCCGGGGGATTACGAAAAAGGTGAGCTCAACGTGGTGATTGAGATTCCGACGGGTTCGAATCACAAGATTGAGTGGGATCGCGAACATGCTTGCTTTATGCTAGATCGTGTGGAGCCGGTTGCGTTTGCGAAGCCTTGTAATTATGGGTTTATCCCGCAGACTTTGGATGAGGATGGGGATGAGCTGGATGTCCTAATGATTACGGATCAGCCGCTTACGACTGGGATTTGGATGAAGGCGAAGATTCTTGGTGTGATGAAGTTTGTGGATGGCGGCGAAGTGGACGACAAGGTGATTTGCGTGCCGGCGGATGATCGCAATAATGGTGATTGCTATAACACGCTGGAAGATTTGCCGAAGAAGACTTTGGAGCAGATTGAGTTCCATTTTAATCACTACAAGGATCTTAAAAAGCCTGGAACGACGACCGTGAAAGGTTTTGAAGATGTGAAATCGGCAAAGAAAGTGATTGCGGATGCGATTAAGCGTTATGAGGATATGCATCCAGATGTGATGGTGAAGAATAAAGTCAAGAAAGTGATCGAAGAACTTTAATGGAAGATATAATTAGTCTATGTAAAAGGCGCGGATTTGTGTTTCCGGGCTCGGACGTGTATGGCGGAATGGCCGGAACGTGGGATTTTGGGCCACTTGGCGTGATGCTGAAAAAGAAAATCATGGACGAGTGGTGGAAGTTTTTCGTGGAAAAACGCGATGATATGTACGGCGTGGACGCGGCAATTTTGATGAATCCGCGGACGTGGGAAGCGAGCGGGCACGTGGCGACTTTTGCGGACCCGCTGGTGGAATGCAAAGAGTGCAAGTCGCGGTTTCGGGCGGATAAAATTGCGGACGGTATTACGGAAAGCGTAACGACGGACGAGTTTTTGGCGCTGCACGTGAAATGTCCGGTGTGTGGTAAGGAAAACTGGGGGCCGATTCGGAAGTTTAACATGATGTTTGCTACACATGTGGGGGCGGTGCTTCCGGAGGATGTGTCGGAAGGAACCGATGCAGCGGCAAAGTCGGTGGCGTATCTCAGGCCAGAAACTGCACAAGGGATTTTTACGAATTACAAAAACGTGGTGGATACGATTTATCCGTCTTTGCCATTTGGGTTGGCGCAGCAAGGGAAGGCGTTTCGGAATGAGATTTCGCCGCGAGATTTTATCTTGCGTGATCGTGAATGTTCGCAAATGGAAATTGAGTATTTTGTGGCGCCAGAAACGTGGGAAGAAAACTTTGAGAAAATGCGCGAGCTGCAACATGAGTTTTTGACACGCGTGATGGGGCTTCCGGAAGCGGCGATTCACGAGCTGGAAGTGCCAGCGGAAGATCGGGCGCATTATTCTAAGCGGACGATTGATTTTATGTTTGACTACCCGAATGGGCAAGAAGAGCTGATGGGGCTGGCGTATCGGACGGATTTTGACCTCACGAATATTCAGCGTGAAAGCGGGAAATCGATGGAGTATCGCGACAAGGTGACGGGGGCGACGTTTGTGCCGCACGTGATTGAGCCGTCGATCGGTGTGGAGAGATTGTTCCTCGCGGTGATGACTACGGCTTATCACGAAGACGAGGTGAATGGCGAAAAGCGCGTGGTTTTGAAACTGCCGGAGAATTTGGCGCCGTATCGGTTCTGCGTGTCGCCGCTACTCAAGAATAAGCCGGAGCTGGTGGAAAAAGCGCGCGAAGTGTACGCGAAATTGCGCGAAAAATATGTGAACGTGACGTGGGACGATTCTGGGAACATTGGTAAAAGGTATCGGAAGCAAGATGAAATTGGTACGCCAAAGTGCGTGGTGGTGGATTTTGATACTCTAGCGGATGACACTGTGACGGTGCGTGAACGCGACACGACTGAACAAACGCGTGTGAAGATTAGCGATTTGTAATTCACTATTGACTCACGAACTAGGCGGGGTTTTCTTCGAGGAAGGCCCCGCTTTGGCGTGACCAAAGTTTGGCGTATTCGCCGCCTTTTTTCAGGAGCTCTCTGTGTGATCCTTTTTCGACAATTTTACCGTCGTTCAAAACGACAATTTCATCAAGGCCGGCAATGGTGGAAAGACGATGCGCTACGACGATGGAAGTACGATTTTGCATGAGATTCGTGAGGGCTTCTTGAATCAAGGCTTCGGATTCGGAATCGAGTGCGCTGGTGGCTTCGTCGAGAACGAGAATCGGAGCGTCTTTCAAAATAGCGCGAGCAATAGCGATACGTTGGCGTTGGCCGCCGGATAATTTGATGCCACGTTCGCCGACGAGGGTGCTGTAGCCGTCGGGCATTTTGGAGATGAATTCATCGGCGTTGGCGAGTTTAGCAGCTTTTTTGATTTCTGCATCGGTAGCGCCAGGTTTGCCATAGGCAATATTTTCGGCGATGCTACGATGAAAAAGCGAAGATTCTTGTGGGACATAGGCGATAGCTTCGCGGAGAGATTTTTGTGTGACGTCGCGAATGTCTTGACCGTCGATAAAAATCGCACCAGCTTTGACGTCGTCAAAACGCAGGAGTAATTTGGTGAGAGTGGTCTTGCCGGAGCCAGAAATGCCAACGAGGCCGATGCGTTTGCCGGCTGGAATCGTGAGAGTAAAATCGGAGAAAAGTTTTTCTTTTTGCTCTTCGTGGCGGAAAGAAATGTGCCTAAAATCAATTGCGGCGTCTTTGATTTTGAGAGGCTTATCGGTCTTGTCGTCGATAATGTAGGGCATATCGAGGATTTCGACCATTTCTTTGGCGTCGCCGAAGGCGCGATTCATGCTGCGGAGAATGTGCGAGAGCATCCAGAGATGGTCCATGAGAGAAATGGAAATTGAGTAAAGAAAGACTACGTTGGCAACGGAAAGGCCAAACCAGGTGTGGCTCATGACGATAAGAATGACGATGGCGATAAAGGCGATGGTTTCGATAATGTTGAGCGGTGTGTTGCGGATGAATGAAGCTTTGGCGGCGCCGTAAGTGGCGTCGTGGGTGCGCTTAGTGGCGCGGGAGAAGCGAGTTTTTTCAAGAGCTTCGCGGGCGTAGGATTTGACTGACATCACATTAGTGATCGAATCGGCGAGCTCGGCGGTCTGTTTGTTTTCGGCGGAAGCAAGCTTGGCTTCGTATTTTGAAGTTTTGTTGTATAGTAGAACGCCTACGATAGTGAAGAAAATGGTGAAGAGGACTAGAATAGCGGCAAATGGCGGGCAAATGAGGAAGGCTGCGACGATTGAATAAATGACGAGCAAAATGAGCGGATAAACGTCCCAGACGATGCTGGATTTGAAGTTGATAAAGGCGCCTGCGAGCTTGTTGGCCTGAGAAGTAAGCGAGCCGGAAAAACGATCACTGTGGAAACGCATGGATTGATTGATGACGGCGTCAAACGCGAGTTGGCTTAAGTATTCGCCGCATTTGGCATCAAGCGACCAATCGAGAAAATCGAGGATGCGAATGAGAACGAGGTTTTCAAAAACAAGTGGAACAAAAATGTAGGCGAGAATTGGTAAATAATTTGTGATTTCAAAATCACCGCTCGATAAAAGTCCGATGATATCGCTGGTGCCGCGTGGAACGATGATATTCATAATAAAAATGCGGACAGGAATTAAAATAAGCAACAAAAAGGTGCGCGTTTTATGTTTCATCAGGGCTTGCCAAAAATAATGCATTGTACGTTTAAAATTACTCATATGTATTATTATAACATTAAATATTGTGAAAAATGTGAGTTTGTGGTATAATCTAATGTAGGCGTCTCGCCTACCTTAACAATTTGGGTCGGTAGCTCAGCAGGTTAGAGCACGGGCCTTTTAAGCCCGGTGTCGAGGGTTCGAGCCCCTCCCGACTCACCAAGTGAACGAGCAAAAGCAAAACGAGGTTTTGCTTTTCGAGTGAGCGCAGGTGAGTTAAAATTTCGCGAAGCGAAATTTGTCCTCACCAATTCCTTTCAGGACTGCTCAAAAAGCAGGGCGAGGGCGGTTAGCTCAGTTGGCTAGAGCGCGTCTTTGACGTAGACGAGGTCAGAGGTTCGACTCCTCTATCGCCCACCACTAATCAAGAATATCAAAAATCCCTCATAACCGAGGGATTTTTTGTTAGATGAGCGCGTCGCCTATTTCTCAGTATTCTTCGCGATATCCTGAGTATTGCGCCAAATCATAATTCCCATCATCAGTGCTTCATAGAGCAAGCGGATGCCGATTGGAGCGAGAATGAGCATGAGTAGGAACGAGAGGAAGCTCACGCTGATCATTGAGAATGATGCCAAGACCACATAGATGGTTGCAATGTAGTAGATGATCTTGAGCAAAGTCTCAATCCACATAATCTTGAAAGCCAGAAAATCTTTCAGCCAAATCAAAAACTTATTTGTTGGCTCTTTTTTGCTTTTCACAAACAAGAAATGCACCAAAATACCGCCAATTAGCGCAATAATCGCGGCAATGATCAGCCAAATCCCCGCATCAGCGGACGAAGATCCGGTCGTATAAGTTGATGTTGATCTAAACATAATAACTCCTTTAATTTATGTTACCTTAATTCTAGCATAAAAAGTTTTATTTTGTAAAGACTTTTTGTATAATATAATATATGAATCGTATCCCGCTCGCAGAAAGAATGCGTCCCAAAAAACTCGAAGACGTCCTCGGCCAAGACGAAATTGTGGGGGACGGCAAGATTTTGACGGAAATTGTCAAAAAAGGTGAGCCGGTGAATTTGATTTTCTGGGGGCCGCCAGGAACTGGCAAAACGACACTTGCGCGAATTCTGGCGCACGAGTTTGAGGCGGATTTTGTAGAGATTTCGGCGGTGACGGCTGGTAAAAAAGACGTAGAGGAGGTCGTGGAGCGCGCTAAACTTAATTGGAATTTGAAAACGCGCACAGTGTTATTTGTGGACGAAATCCATCGGTTTAATAAAGCACAACAAGATGCGTTTTTGCCACATGTGGAATCAGGGCTGATTACGCTAATTGGTGCGACGACCGAGAATCCGTCGTTTGAGGTGATTTCGCCACTTTTGTCACGTTCGCGTGTGGTGGTAGTGTCGCCGCTTAGCAAGGCTGCGATTTTGGAGGTTCTGACCCGCGCCGTAAAAAGCGAGAACATTGCCGTTAAGTCCAAGGGCAACCCACCATATATTACTGTCGAGGCGTTGGATTATTTGGCGGAATTATCTGGTGGAGATGCTAGAAGTGCGCTCGGCGATTTGGAGCTAGCGATTTCTTTGAGTGATAAAATTACTAAGGACGTGGTCGTGGAAGCTGCGGGCAAAAAATTGCCTGGCTACGACAAAAAAGGCGACCACCATTACGATACGATTTCGGCGTTTATAAAATCGATGCGCGGGTCGGACGTGGACGCGGCCCTCTACTATCTCGCGCGAATGGTTCTAGCTGGTGAGGACCCAAAGTTTATCGCGCGGCGGATGGTGATTTTCGCTTCGGAAGATAGTGGGCTAGCTGGGAATGGTGCGCTGTCGCTCGCGACGGCCTGTTTTCAGGCGGTGGAGCGAGTGGGGATGCCGGAGTCAGGGCTGATTTTGGCGCACGCTGTGACGGCACTTTGCCTTTCTAAAAAATCTCGCGCTACAACTGATGCTTGGTATACTGCTCTCGAAATTGCACGTAAGACCCCAAATGAGCCGGTACCAATTTGGCTGCGCAATGCGCCGACCAAGTTGATGAGGGATCTGGGCTACGGCGCGGGGCAAAAATGGGAGTCTGGATTCCATCTTGATAAAAATTACCTCCCGGATGCTATCAAAGATACTAAAATCTGGAAGGCATAAAAATGGTGGGGGCGAATTGTTCAGGTATTAACACTATACAAGGAAGATGTTCGTAAACGATTAGTTGATTTTTGTAAGTTTTGATATTATAATATTTTTTATAAAAAGTATACTCATGAGTGAAGAAATCCTAGGAACAACAAAAATTTGTACTAAATGTGGCGTAGAGAAGCCTTTAGAGGAGTTTGGAAGAAACGCTAGCCATAAAGATGGGCATGCTTCGCAATGCCTTGAGTGCTCAAGAGAATATGATAGGGAAAGAGCAAAAGACCCTGAGCGTAGGCAAGCAAATATAGAAAGAAGCAGAGAGTGGTATGAGCAAAATAAGGACACACCAGAACTAAAGGAATATAGGCACAAATATGCTATAGACCACAGCGAAGAAGCAAAGGTTAGGGCTAAAGAATGGTATTACAACAATAAAGAAAGGTCTCTAGCTCATAGTAGAGAGTGGGCTAAAAGCCATTCAGAAAAGGTAAAAGAATCTAGGCGAAAGTGGAAGGGAAACAACAAAGAGTGGTACGAAGAGTACTATTCAAGACCAGAGGTAAAAGAACACATGAGAAAAAAGGCTTACGAGTATAGCCACACTGAAAAGAACACTGCTTACAGAAAGCGCTACAGACAAGAGAATAAAGGACAGATTAAAGCATATAAGACCAATA
>JAFRBW010000031.1 GCA_017404685.1 Candidatus Saccharimonadota bacterium | reverse complement strand
GTACCAAACTTGATGCTATAGGAATTGATATTCCACATAGCTTTTAGTGTTACTGATACTACATCATCCATGCTGAAGGTGATGGTGTCGCCTGGAGAGTATTCTGTGCCGGTGCAGGTGTCATTGGCGTACTCGGTACTGGTGATTGTACCGAGGCACCATTTATTGAAGGTGTGACCAGTCCAGGTCGGAACGTCGGATGAGAGTGTAACTGTAGTAGTGGAGGCGTTATTTAGAGCACCAGATTGATTTCCTGGGAGACCAGATGGAGCTGGTGATGCACCTTCTGCAGCGCCGTAGTTATAGTATATGCCATAAGTGGTTGGGTGGGCGGTAGCGGCGAAGGACATGGTAGTGCTGTAATTACCGGCAGTGAGGCTACTATCTACTTTTGCACCGACACGAAGATTGGAGGTAACACCATTGGTTTTGGTGTAGATTTCGTCTATCTTAGTACCATCACTACCAGGAGCGGCAATGTAGGATGTTGCATCATCTTGAGCTAGTTTGTAACCCCAACGATTGGTAGTGAAAGAACAAGTAGAGGCAGTAGTAGTTGTACAAGTAAATGTACCTGTATCTGCAAGAGTAGATAATGTGCTAGAACTTGTGGTTCTTAGTGAACCATCAGCATTAGTCGTAGAGAAATTGAGATAATAGCCAGTAGCGTTACTTGTTGCTACAGTCACATCAAGATCAGAATAGCCAAATACCGGAGTGCCGTCTATGTTTGGTTTGATGTTCAAACCTAAACTTGTTGGACTAGTTGTTAAACCATCGCCGGCAAGCACGATTTCCAAGGATGGGGTTGCGTCTACAGAAAGTGAGAAATCTACATCACTAGAGCCTACTTGTTCAGCATAAGCTTCGCAAGAGAGGCAAGCGAAGCCCATACTGATTGCTAGTGCAGGAACTAACATGGTAGCAACATAAAATATCCCGACTCGTGGCATTCCGCAGCGCGGCAGCGCGAGGGTTAGCGCCAGCCGCCCATGGCGATGGGCCGGCTGGACGCGGCCACGAGTGGGATTTTTATGTTGCCCATTTAGGCACGGCAGGACCCGCGCCATATTATTAATAATCCTGCACGTAGAGTTATTGCTGCATTTTTTGCGCGTATCCAGAATAACTCTACGTGGAGAATTGTTAAGTTTTGCTTTGATTTTTTGTATGACCTGCATTTTTTACTTGCCTCTCTTTTATGTCAGCGGGGCACACAAATAGCCCCACTAGGTGCAAGCGACGTGTAACAATACCGAAGTATCGAATACAAGTCTCCTAATGGGGCTATTTATATATTCGATACCGCAGCTAATTGTTTATTAGTAATGTACACGTCGCTTGCATTGACTTTAATATATATTTTTATTATACCACAAAAAATATAACTACAAGTAAAAAATCTTTATTCCAAATTACGATTGTGGAAAAAGGCGAGAAGGGAGGAGATGCCAAAGAGAGCGAGACAGAAAACCGCAAAGACGATAGGAGTGAGATAATAGCGGCCACCAAAAGTCAGGCTGTAGAAATCTGGCCAGATTTTGAGAAAAATAACACAAGTGACATAAACTATGGCATAGAGCACCATCGGTATCATGGCAAGGAGGCGAGGACGGAGGCCGAGTCTACACGCCGGAGTAAAAAGCGAGATGGTGAGGGCGGAAAGAATAGGATTAAGGAAGTGGAGGAAGAACATTGGCTCTAGGAGCATATCGAAATAATTTTTGCCGCTAATGGCGCGAGCGGGCGCGAGGAAAAATACCACTGTGACACAAGTAAGCATGGCGGAGCTAGCGGCGGCGAGGTACCATTTGACTATGGCGTTTGGGAGAGATTGATGTTTGATACGAGCCCGAATAGCAATAATAGTAGCAGCAAAAGCAACGAGCGCAAGAAAGATGTTGCTAAGCACCGTAAAAGTAATGGCGTGTTGCCAGAATGGAAAGCCGAGATTATCTAAGCGGCCGGCGCGGGAACCAAAAATCAGGGTTACCGGAACTGCAGTGCAGGTAGTGATAAAAATAAATAAATTAATTATAATGAAGGCAAGAGATTTTTTCTTATTCATGGCGCGAGAGGATAATTAAGTTTTCTATGTGCGGGGTGTGAGGGAAGAAGTTGAAAGTCTTGATGGTGTCGATATGGTATTTTTGGAGGAGAATCTTAACATCGCGGGCTTGGGTGGCTGGGTTGCAGGAAAGGTAAATAATTTTCGCTGGATGAACCTCTAGGAGTTTATCTAGGAGCTTGACATCGCAGCCGGCGCGAGGAGGATCAAGAATCACGGTTTGGTCTGGGGCGATGTAATTCGTGACATCTTCTGACTTAGCTAGTTCCGCAAGGATATTACCGCTAAGAACACGCTTCGTCGTGCCTGTCGTTACGGGGTTCTTTGCTATTTCGCTCTCTGTTGGTCGCGCATTATCCATAATGGTGATATTCTTGCAAAGCTCACCGAAGGCATATTTGTCTACCTCCACCAAAGTGAGATGATTGTCGCGAGCGACGGAGAGGCCGATGGTGCCGACGCCGGCGTAGAGATCGAGAACGTTATCGGTGATGATGTGCTTTTTTATCTCCCTAAGGGCCATTTCGTAAACTGGGAGGTTAATCTGGAAAAAGCCGTTTGGGGAATAGGAATAAGTGTGGCCGAGGATGGTGTCGGTGAGGTTTTCAAAATGCGGATGCGGCTGGTGGTTTTCGTAAAGGCCGCCAGAAACTTGGCCGGAAGCATTGCAGCGAAGGAGGAGAGATTGGTATTTGCGGGCGTCTTCTTGTCCTATGTTTAAACCCGCGACGATTTCTTTAGCGGCAGCGAAAAGCTCAGGGCGTTCGATAGAGGAATGCTCGATTTTGATTTTTTTGTGGGAACCGCGGGCGTGGAAAGCGGGGAAGATTTGCTCCGTATCGTGGTCGTAGTAGAGAGAATATTCCATTTTGTTGCGATAGTGGTAATCTTTGCCGTCGGTGAAAATTGGTGGGGCATCAATAGCGATGCCGTGCTCGCGGAACATTTCTTTGACTAGGGATTGCTTTTGCTCTAGCTCATAGGAGTAGTCTACGATTTGCCAAGGCGAAGTGGAGAGATAGCAGGGGTCTTTTGGCGCAACACGATGAGCGGAAGGGTATTTGATTTTGGTGGCGGTGGCCTCGATGTAATGGGATTTGTTTTTGGTGATTATATACTCTAGGACTTCTTCGCCAGGAAGTGCGTTCCAGAAAAAGATTTTCTTACCATCGTCTAAGGTAGCAAGGGCGGCGCCGCCGGGGATAAACTTTTCTACTTTTGCCATATATATATTATACCAAAATTATGTTATAATTATAATATGGCAGAGGAAGAATTAAGGGAGAGTGAAGCCGCTGCGCTTGAGAGCAGCCAAGCTGACCTCAGTAGCGGGCATACTACTAATGTGACTGGGAAATCAGCGGTGCCAAAAAAGCGGAATCTGAAGAAGCTGAGTATTAAGGCTTTTGGGGTTCTGATTTTGGTGATTATACTGATACTGCTCCTCAATGTGCCGATCTATGCGATTGATGCGATTTCTACGCGGCTGATTGAGGAAACGGATATGCAGTATGCGGACGGAGTACAGAGTAAGGCGCTAGTGTTTCAGAATGCGCTGGAGAACGGAAATATACCTTCAAGCACGGGTGAGCGGCTGGAGCAGGAAGGCGTGACGGTGGGGTATCTCGAGGGTGACACTTTTGTGGCGAGCAATGTGGGGAAGAGGGAAGTGGCGGCTAATGATGCGGCGATAACTTATAGTGATGCGGATGGGGCGGCGCTTTCTCTCAAGCTGGCTGATGGGACTGTGGTCCCGGCGAACCGGTTTTACTACGAAGTGAATCATAATGTAGAGTTATACAATGCGTTTACGAATGCGACTTATTCGCGAGCGGCATACTATTATGATGAAGAGGCACAGAGAGTGTTTCGGGAGATTGGGACGTCGAGGAATAATTATAATTCTGGGGAGAGTCTTAATGATGTGATGGATAGTATTATGGGGAGTGGACATAATTTTGGGCTGGATAGTCAGACGTGGCATTATTTACCGGTATATACACTTAAGGACAGATCGTCTCCAGAAGTAGAGACTACATGGGAGGTGATAACTGATAGCTTTACTTGTAGTGGCACAACAAATAACCAGCGCCTAGTAATTTGGCGAACGTACAATGTGCGTGGACCATATTATGAATATGATGATAAAGGAAGAGTGACTGATATGTGGTATGAGCTTGACATATTCGATCATGAGGGTGACTATGGCTGTCGTACAACTGAAGCTGATGATTTTGTGACGACTCTAGCGCAATCAAATATGAATAGTACAGGTGATCACACACAGACGACCTTAAACACCGTAGATACATTAAAGGTTGCTGATACTGTTTCTAAGGAGAAACGTTCGATGTTGCTTTATGCTGGAATTGCGGAGAGCTTTAGTAGGACAAAGGCTGGATATGGGAGTGCTGGTAACGATACTAACTCGGTTTTGGCGGCAGTAGCAACAATTGGTGCAGTGGGGAATGGCAATGTAGATGTGAATGATGTGATGAACTGGCTATACGAACAAAATACCAGCACAACTGTCAATCCAGACGGCACAACAAAGACCGTTACTGGAAGCGCAGTGGAATCACCAAGCCTATATGCAATTTTGACGGGTGAAAAAATCGAGGCGAATGCGGTGCAAAATTATTCGTCTGACCGAATCGCAAAGGTGGCAGAGAATAAACTAGGACGAAGCGAAATTGGTAAGAGTACTGTTTCTAAGACTCTGGCGACATCGTCAAATCTTGGAACAACTAAGGTTGGGCGATGCGCGGAGCAGAGCAAGTCGTCTTGTCTCAGCACAGGGGCAACCGGTTTTGAAAATGCTACCCCAAAGTACAACATCATAGAGGATACCTCTGGTAAGCAGAATTATAATGATGGACAAATTGATATTGATACACAGGCGGTAGAGAAGATCGTGGATAGCTCGCTTTATAATAACTCGTTTCGTGTAATAAAAGGTGTAGATGCGGGTGAGCTTTTGGTGGAGGGGGCAGTAAACGTTGGTAAGGCGTTAGCAAAGGCGAGTGGCTCTGCGAGCGGTACGAGCGAGTCAGTGGATAAGTATCTGGCTCTCACGGCGGATGTACTAGCGATGGATGCGGCAGCAGATAGATTGAATCGGAGTCCGTTAGATATCACTTCCAAGAATACTTTTCTTGGTTCGATCGTGTATAAATTTGCAGTGAGTTCGATGAAATCTGGGAGCTTCCTAAACAAGATGGCTTCGGTATCAAGAGTGGCGGCGAGTGCATTTAGCTCACTTTTGCCATCGGCGAATGCGGAAGATAATCAGGAAGAGCTGTATTTGTCTGTGCGAGGCGACTGTGAGACTTTAGGATATATTGATGCGGCAGGTTCGGCTACTTGTTCGGCGCTAGCAACTTTTGATACGTCGACGTATGATGATCCGTACAATAAAATGTCTAGTTGGATAAATGATAACGTAGAATGTAGTGGTAGCAAGTGTGACCCGAAGGAAGATTCTGCGCTGGCGAAATATATTAGCTATAACGAGCTAAGGAAGACTCCGGTGGGAATTACGGATGGGAGCATAATTGAATCAATTGAAGACAGTAAGGAAGGCAAGTCTATCTTTGCGAGGGTTTTAAGTGCGATTTCTAATTTGTTTGGGCTGAGTAAGAAAATTGAGGATGGTACGTATAATGTTCCGCCGGAAGCGACTGGTGAATCGTATGTGGTGGGTGGCTCGATTTGGGAGAGTAGTGACGACTACAAGTATGCGCAGCGGTATATTTCGCTGGCGCGGGCGGCAGAGACTTTGCGGCAATATAGTGGAGATGAGACGGCGTATAATTTTGAAGGATTTGGGTTAGGGAACCCGATTGCGCGGTATATTGAGACGCATTCAGATGATGTGATTGCGGCGAATCAAGAATAGTATGTTTCTAGTATGATTTTTGCGACCCCTGTTATTTTGGGGGAGTAAGAATTAGTATGAAATATTTTCTACGCTGGTGATGATGACTTGGTGGTCTTTGAAGTTGTTGATGAGGGCTTTTCTGCGAGTCTGGTCTAGCTCGGAGAAAACGTCGTCTAGGAGGATGATGGGTTTTTCGCGGAGCTTTTCTTCTACGATGTCGGACTCGACAAACTTGAGAGCAAGGATGATGGAGCGGGTCTCGCCGCGCGAAGCGGAGCCGTCGGCAGGTTTGCCATTGAAGATGAACTCGAAATTGTCGCGGTGGATACCGAAGGAAGTGTGGCTGATGTAGATGTCGCGCTTTTGGTTGGTTTCAAGGAACTTGAGGTAGGTGGACTCGGTGAGGCCGGCGGTCTCGGTAAGGTAGTTGAGGGTGATGGTGTCGGTATTTTCTGCGATGGAATAGTAGATAGGGTTTAACTTTTTATTGATGAGGCTAGTAAACTCTGAGCGTAGATGGCTAAGGCTGGAGCCGTAGCGGGCAAGGAGAAGATTCCAGGAGAAGAGGGAAGAATCGGAAACGTAGTCGGATTTTAAAAGTTCGTTTCTTTGGTGGAGGGCTTTTTCGTATTTTGAAAGGTTGGTGGCGTAGGTGTCGCTAAGTTCGGAGAAGATGCGATCAAAATACTCGCGGTGGCGGGAGGGGGAGCCGCTGATGAGATTGAGATCGGACGGAAGAAAAAGAATGACGGGGTATTTGTTTTTCTTAGGGAGACGACGGGATTTTTTGTCGAGAATCTGGAAGGTTTTGGTCTTGCCATCGTAGGTGGCGGCGGAGACTTCGCCGTTATCGTATTCTAGTTCGATGCGATAGAATGGCGTGCCGGTTTTGACGATATCTGGGTCGGTGGCGCGAAAACTTTTGCCGCGCGTTAAAATATAAATCGCTTCTAGGATGGAGGTCTTGCCCCAGCCGTTGCTGCCTAAAATCAGCGTGGTGTCTTTGTTGCATTCCAAGCGAAAGGATGAGTGGTTACGGAAATTGGTGAGGGTGATGGATTTAATAATCATTATTTATTAATAGGCATTACGATATGCGTGTAATCTTGGTTTTTCTTATTGCGGAGGATGATGGGGGCGACACGGCTAGAAAACTCGATGACGATATCTTTTTCATCTAGAGCATTGATGGCGTCGATGAAGAATCTGGAGTTGAAACTGTTTTTGCCGTCTTCGCTCACTTCGGTAGTGATAGTGGACTCATTTTCGCCAAGCTCGCTGGCTATGGCTTTGACCGAGAAAGTGTCTGGTTTTTTGGCTTCGCAAATGATGACGCCGTTGACACTGCGAGCAAAGAGGGCGGCGAGTTTGGAAACGCGGAGGAGCTCACCGCGATTTAATTCTAGCTTGATGTCGTTGTCTTTTGGAATAAGGCGCTGGTAGTCGGGGAAGGAGGCATCGATGAGTTTTGAGATAATTTCTACCTCGCCGAGGCGGAAGCGGACTAGATCTTCGTTGAAGGAGATTTCTACTTCCTCGGTGTTATCGCTCATGGCGCGAAGGACTTCTTGGAGGGTAGTGGCGGGAACGATGACTTTGATCTCGCTCTGAACGTTTTTGATGAGTTTGCGTACGGCGAGACGGTAGCCATCGGTGGCGGCGATGGCGAGAGTTTTGTCGAAGGTATTGAAGTAGATGCCAGTAAGAGCTGGACGGCTGAGGTCGTTTGAACTGGCGACGCTGACGCTCTGGATACCATTTTTGAATTCGTCGGCGCCAACTTTGAAGACGACGGCGGTTTCTTCGTTGATTTCTGGAAGCTCTGGGAAATCATCGGCCGGGGAACCGTTGATAGTGGAGGAATACTTGCCGGCATTGATAGTGACTTTAGTGCCTTCTGCGGTGATTTTGATTTTTTCGCCTTTTGGAAGATTGCTGACAAACTCGGCTAAGAGTCTAGCTGGAACGGTGGTGACGCCGTCTCTCGAGTCTGAAACTGGGAGATAATCTACGACGGCCATATCTAGGTTGGTGGTGATTAGGGAAACTTTTTTGTTATCTACACGAATAAGTACGTTGTTTAGAACTGGTAAAGTAACACGACCAACTGCAATGCGACTAACGTTATTTAGAGCTTTACTTAATTTTTCTTGTGTAACTTCAATTTCCATATTTATTATTCCTTTCTTTTAATTAATAAATATAATAGTAATAGTAGTAGGGTCTGTGCAAAAGTGGAAAAGATTGATTAGAAACAGGGAAGCGATAGTTGTGGGTAAAGTTGTGGGAAAGGTGGGAAAAGTTTGCGAAAAAGTGGAGATTTCCACGTGGATGGTTTTTGGTGCTCGATTTTGCACATTGTTTTTCGCGGGAAAATCGCAGAGTTTTTAACGTGGATTTCCACATAATTTCCACAATTTTTGTGATTTTTGGGCGATTAGCCATAGATTTTCTCCTTGATTTCTTCGATTTGGTCGCGGAGAACGAAGTTGAGTTTGAGATCGGTCTCGATTTTTTTGATGCCATGCATGACGGTAGTGTGGTCTTTGACGCCAACTTCGAGGGCGATTTTGGTAGTGCTTAGGGAGAGCTCTTTACTCAAGAGAAACATGGCGACTTGGCGGGCGGTCTTGATGTTGGCGACGCGGGATTTGCCGCACATTTCTTTGACAGTTAGATCGTAGAATTTGGCGACTTTGTCTATGACTTGTTTACTGGAAACTGGGCGGAGTTTGCTGGATTTATTGATGCCGACGGAGCCGTTTTCGATGAGTTCGAGTGGCGTGATGCCGCGGACTTCGGACATGAGGAGGATGGTGGAAAATTCGCCTTCGAGATCGCGGATGTTGGTGTTAACGTTTTCTGCGATGTACTCGATGGCTTCTGGCTCGATATCGGCGCCCATAAGCTCGGCCTTGGCTCTTAGGATGGCGCATTTATCTTCGAACTTTGGGAGCTGAAGGTCGAAAGCGCCGGCCCAAGTAAGACGAGAAGCGAGGCGTTCATCGACGGTTTTGATTTGGGACGGGAGACGATCTGAGGTGACGATGATTTGCTTATTGAGCTGGTAGAGATCGTTGAAGATGTTGAAGAACTCTTCCTGGGATTTTTCCTTATTGACGATGAATTGGAAGTCGTCGATAATGAGACAATCGAGTTTTTCGAACTTACGGCTGAACTCTTTGCCTTTGCCGTTTTGGATGGCGTCGATAAAATCGGAATAGAAGTGCGAGATGGGGGTGTAGAGGATTTTGTAGTTGGGGTTGCGCTTCAAGAGCTCATTGCCGATAGCTTGGACGAGGTGAGTTTTGCCGAGGCCAGGGCCGCCGTAGAGGAAGAATGGATTGCAACGCGTGCCTGGAGCGTCGATGATGCTTTTGGCGGCGGCAGCGGCGACGTTGTTGTTGGAGCCGATGATGAAGTTGTCGAGAGTGTATTTGCTGTTAAGGCCGTTGTTTTCGGCGCTACTTTCGATGTTGTTTTTGATGGGCTTGATGCGACTGCTGATGGAATCGGCGGAAACTGTGCCGGTGACTTCGCGGGAGCGGACCTTGGGTTTGACGCTGGTTTGGACTTCGAAATCTATGGTGTTTACTTCTATGTTGTTTTTGAGAAGAGCATCTTTGATGATGTCGATAAACTTGGAACGGAGTTGTTTGACGTAGAAGGAGTTTTTGACGCCAATGACGATGGCGCCGCCTTTGGTGGAGAGAAGAGAAGTGTTTTTAAACCAAGTGGAAAAATTGGCAGGTGAGACTTTTTGTTCGATTTCCGCTAAAATATTCTCCCAAACGTTATACACTGTGACCTCCTTAATACTATCTAGTATAGCACGAAAGTCGGAAGTTTTCCACAGGTTTTTGGCGGGAAATAAATGTTTTGTAATATAGAAATGATGAAACAGAGGCGTATTTTTCCACAAGGTGGAGGCTTTTTGAGGTGAAGTTGTGGAAAACCTCTTGGAAAATGTGGAAAAGTGTGATATACTATAACAAGAATTTGAAAATAATTAAAGATTAAGGAATAATATGCCAAAAAGGACTTATCAGCCACACAAGCGTCAGCGTAAAGTTGAGCATGGTTTTATGAAAAGAAATGCAACCAAGAATGGTCGCAAGGTTTTGGCTCGTCGCCGGCTTAAAGGGCGCGCAAGACTGACCGCTTAGTGCTATAATAGTTATATATGCTAAATAAAAAATATCGGTTTCACTCCCGTGGTGGAGTGAGGTATGTTTATCAGAAGGGTAAGACGATTCGTTCGCCGAAGATGTCTCTGGTTTTTGTGCCAAATGGGCGGGGATTTACGAGAGTGGCGGTGGTAGTTTCTAAGAAGGTGAATAAAACCGCGGTGGGGAGAAATAGGATTCGGCGGCGGATTTATGAAGTGCTTAGGAAGAACTTTGAGGATGTACCGAAAAAAACTGATTATGTTTTTGTGGTTTTTGCGCCTGAGGTTCTTACGATGTCTGATACGGAGCTAACGAAGCTACTTTCGGGGCTAGTAGAAGAGAGTAAAGTGTGCTATAATAAGAAGTAATGAAAAATTGGAGTGTGAAAAAGATTATTATTTGTCTTATTGTAGCTATTTTGGCTGTTGGGACAATTTTTGCGGGGGGACTATTTAATTTTATTGATATTATTATAGTGCGGCCGATTGTGAATATTCAGTTCATGATTTATAATTTGGTGCATGATTTTGGTTTGGCGATTATTATCTTTGCTGTACTAGTGAAACTTTGTATGTGGCCGCTTACGATTCGGCAGCTAAAGCAGACGCGGCTGATGCGGAAGATTCAGCCGGAGCTAACGCAGATTCGTAAGAATTGTAACGGAAATAAGCAGCTAGAGTCGCTACAGACGATGGATCTTTATAAGCGGTATAATGTGAAGCCGTTTTCATCGATTGTGGTGCTTTTGATACAGTTGCCGATTTTTATCGCGATTTTTTCGGCGATTCGGGTGATTGCGACGCCGATGCCGACGGATAATTTGATGAACCGGGCGTATGATATTGTGGCGTATGAGGGGAGTGAGATCCGGACACTAGAGGAAAAGCAGGAGGCGTATCTTGCGGACCTTACTAATGACGAGATTCCGGATGAGGAGAAGGTGGAATATGATTTTCATCCGGAGTTGTTTGGGGTGATTGATCTTACGGCAAGGGCAAGTGATGTGATTCCTCCGGCGAGGTTTTCGTGGAGTGCAGTATTTATGCTCCTCATTGCGATATGTGCAAGCGTGGCGCAATACTTTGCTACTAAGATGCAGATGCCGACGGAGAAGACCAAGAAGAGTAAGAAGTTCCGCGAGATTTTGGCGGATGCGAAAGCTGGGAAAGAGCTTGATGAGTCGGAAATCTCTAGTGTGTCTACGGCACAGATGGGCAAGATGATGCCGATCATGATGTTTATTATTATGATTAATCTGCACGGGGCGCTTGCGTTTTATTATTTCTTGTCAAATATACTAACGATTTTGCAGCAGAAGGTGATTTACTCGCGACTCAGGGATGATATGGATGATAATACTGATAAGGCGATTTTGAAGGAGCTCGAGAAAACCGAAAGTGGGAAGAAGATTAGGGGGAAAATTAAGGAAGCTCAGGTGGTAGAAAACAAAAAGACAGGAACAAAAATTACTCGTATCTCCGCAAAGGATATTAAAAAGAAAAGGAGATAATAAATGAATAAAGATGAATCTATTAGATTTGCTGCAAAATATCTGGAAGATTTGTTAAGCTTTTTTGGTATTAACGTTGCGGTGTATTCTACGATTGAGGATGAGGTGATTCAGCTGTCGGTGCCATCTACGTCGTTAAATTCGCTTTTGATTGGGCATAATGCGGATAATTTGAGGGCGCTACAGCATGTGGTGTCGATGGCGCTGGTGTCGCGTGGGGCGGAAGTGACGCGGGTGAGTGTGGATGTGGCGAATTATAAGCGGCAGAGAGCGGATAGGATTTCTGATAAAGCGGAAGGATGGATTAGGAAGGTGCGGCAGACTGGGGAGCCGATGACGGTGAATCTGAATGCGGCGGATAGACGAGTGGTGCATAAATTAGCGCAAGATTATTCAGATATTGAGACGCATTCTGAGGGGGAAGGAAGAGAGCGGAAGCTTATTATTTCCAAAATCTAAATAGGATTGGTTCTCCGGAACGTTATGAGTTGTGGTATTTTATGTTGCTTTTTATGCTACTCGTCTAGCTTTGGATTGAGGATGATGACAAAGTCATAATCTCTACTAATGCCTTCTGGCATGTTTTCGTAATCCCAGGCATCAATGGAATAGTGATCTTCTAGGAGATCTTCGGTGCCTGGTTTTTCGTGGGTGCTGTAGAGGATGTAGCCACGGGTATAGTCGCCTTCTGGGGCGTCGTCGATATCGACGATTTTGTAGCCGGCGTCTTCGAGGGCGGTGCGTTCTTTGGCGGCGAGGCCTGGAGTCTCGGTAGCGTTCAGGACGAGGATGGTTGGTTCTTCGTAGTCGCGTGGATCGTTGCTGAGTTTGGTGGCGACGTATTTTTGGATGGCACCGTAATTGCCGGCGCCGGCGCGTGGTAAGACATAGGAAATACCATTGATGTTGCCGGTGGTCATATAGTCTGGATAGAGAGTGAGATTGCGCATGCTATCAAAATCAAACTCGGAAGTGAGGTGGGCGAGAGTCTTCATTTCGCTAATGGAGAAATTGGTGCGGAGATTGTCGCCAAGGGTGGTGGCGAGTTCTAGAAGATCGCTAAGGGAAAGGTTTTTCTCGAAAACTTTGTTTTTGATACCGATGAGGATTTGCTGCTGGGAGTTGCCACGAGAGAAATCGCCGCCGGCGGTGCCGTGACGTGCGCGAGCAAGGCCAAGGGCTTCTTCGCCGTTTAGTGTATAGGTGACGCCAGCTTTGTAAACGGCGCCGGTCCAGTAGCGGTCGTTGATGTCTTCGTCGAGAGTGACTTCGATACCGCCCAGAATGTTGACGATGGAAACGAGCGAGCCCCAGTTTAGATGAGCGTAGTATTGAAAATCTACGCCGAGGATGGAGCCGACTTCGGTCATGAGGGCGGTGGCGCCGGCTTCTTCGTCGTCACCTTTCATGTTGTTGCACCAATAGACTTCGTTGATTTTACTGGTGGCGGTACAAGTTGGCGAGGCTTTTAAGTCGCGCGGGAGGGAGAGCATGGCGATGTCGCCAGTTTCTTGGTTGAGACTGATGAGCATAATGGAATCGGTGAGTTGGGCGCCATCGTGGATACCGTTGCCTTCGTCGCCGTCCATGTTGTAACCGCTGGTGCCGAAAGCGAGGATGTTGGTGCGGCCGTTTGCGTCAGTCTTGAGCGGATCGTAGGTTTCCGATGTGAGGGAAAAGAGATCAAAAACGTTGCCGTTGCCGCCGGTGATTTTGGCGATGAGATCGTTGCCCCAAAGGACTGCCCAGATGGCAAAGCCGATGATGAGAAAAATAATAGTGATAATAATGATGCTGGTGATTTTTTTAGCTTTGCTTTTTGGTTTTTTGTCTTTTTGGTTTTTCTTGGATTTTTTGTCTTTCTTGGATTTTTTGGAATCGGTGGACTTTGATGATTTTTCTTCTGTTTCTTGAGAATCAAGATTGAGAGGACTGGTAGGAGTGAGAAAATCGTTGATGAGCTGCTCGCTACTCGAGGTTTCTTTTGATGTTGGCGTTTCGGTTGAGGAAGATATTAC
>JAFRBW010000030.1 GCA_017404685.1 Candidatus Saccharimonadota bacterium | reverse complement strand
TTATCGGAAGGAATCACAACGCTAGCTATTCTAGCCATTTTTAACCCTGCCTTTGCTTGTTCTTAGGTTTTTTCTTGTTGATGACACGTAGCACGCCTTTGCGACGTACAATAATGTCATCAGGTGAGATTTTCTTAACACTTGCACGTACCTTCATAGTGTCAAAAATCCTTTCCTGTTAATTATTATTAATATTTGAGACGGAAGCTGATTCTACCCTTTGTCAGATCGTAAGGGGTTAACGCAACCTCGACTCTGTCGCACGGGACGAGACGGATGTAGTTTTTCCGCATCTTCCCACTCATATGGGCAACAATAATATGACCATTCTCGAGTTCCACCCGAAACTGGGTATTAGGCAGCGCTTCAACAACACTACCAGTAAGTTTTATTCCTTCCTTTTGACTAGCCATAAATTACCTTTCCATTATACCACAAAAAATCATACTTTTCAACACTTTTTTTAAAAAAGTATGTAAAGAGTATGATTTTTCCCACCTCTGTAAAAAGTGCTGAGTACGAAAAAGTATGATTTTAGCTCACAAGAACCGCACGCACGAACTGCCGCGAAAGATAAGTCCTTTGCGCCTGCGACCATTCACCCGTGCAAGTAATGAGCGTCAAAGATTCGCGACCCTTTTCCGGCGAACGCATCGCCGTAGCCATATAGACATCAGACTCAGAAAGCGGCACCTCGACGTTTTCCATCACGCTATAATTGAAAATCGTCCCATCGCCCCGCTCGATCGTAATAATATCACCAGTCGTAAGCTCCGGCAGTCGCTTGAACACACCGTAGACATGTGGCCCACCATTATGCCCATCAATCAGCATCGTCTTCCCTTCGCCCGGCTTACCCGACCCAGTATACCAACCAGTGTCAAAAATGTTCGTCGGCGTTGCTAGCTCGCCCTTTGAGTTAATCCCCACCGCAAGAATACGCCGATTCTTTACGCCGATTTTTTCGATCGTAATATATCGCGGCCGATCCTCCGCCACTATATACTCGGTTACTTCTTCCTCAGTCGGCTCTTCCTCGACTAGCTCTTCTTCCTCTTCCACTGTCTCAGAACTTCCGGCCCGCTCGCTACCTTCCATTCGTGCATAATAATCATTTTCCCACACCGCAGTCCGGATGAAAAACACCAGGACAAACAATACAGCTAGCCCAATCGCCACCCATTTGAGGATTGCCTTATAACTCGTTTTTAGCTTAAGACTCATTTTTAAAATCGTCGTAAGTTACCATAAGAGCTCTAGAATCTACCGACCTTAGATTCTCTAGTGCCACCGTCACCACAATCAGAAGCCCAGTACCAGAAATCGAAAGCCCAAGCGGCGCACCTGTTGTCAAAATGAAGATATAGTCCGCCACAAACGGCAACATCGCAATTACGCCAAGAGCAAGCGCCCCAAAGAGATCCAACCGATTCACCACTTTACCAAGATATTCTGCCGTCCTAAGACCAGGCCGTACCCCTTCAATAAACGCCCCCTGCTTCTGCAAATTATCCGCGATTTCCTTGGTGTTGAAAATAATCGACGTGTAGAAATACGTAAAAGCAAACACCAGCACAAAGTACAAAATCGGATACACGAACCACTGCCCAGTAATCCCATCTGGATACATCGTCGCAAAGTTTGACGCGCTTGGCGCCGAGAAAATCGAAACCATATTAGCGCCCACTTCGTTGCCAGGGTCTACCGACGTAATCACTTGTCCAATCAGTGCCGGAAGCGACAAGAACGCCGTCGCAAAAATCACCGGAATCACGCCCGCCGCAATCAGCTTAATCGGCAAAATCCCCCGAATCCCACCATAAGACGAATTACCATGCACTCTCTTAGCGTAATTTATCGTAACAATCCGCTGAGATTCATTTAGCTTCACCAAGCAGAATATCACGGCTACCATGATAATCGCAAATACGAAGAATCCCCAGAACACTACTGAAGCCACCGGAAACTCCGCACCGAAAAGGTTCAAATTTCCGCTTTCAATCTGAGACAGACGTGCATTGAGAGACCCCATCATACTCGGCATCTGCGAAATAATTGACGCAAAAATGAGTGTAGAGATACCATTACCGATCCCCTGCTCCGTGATCAGCTCACCCATCCACATCAGAATGAGAGACCCTGCCGTCATCGCCGTAATCGAAAGAAGCCAGTCGCCTAACGTCGGCGAAAAATCCGACATCAGCCCCGACCCTGTCGCCGTATTATAGAGAATAAAGATATACGCCACCGACTGCACAATCGCAAGAGGCACCGTCAAAATCCGTGTCCACTGGTTAATCTTGCGCCGCCCAGTCTCGCCATCGTTCGAAAGCTCCTCTAATCGCGGAATCGCCTTCGTCATCAGCTGCACCACAATCGAACCAGTAATATACGGTGAAAGCCCCACCAGGATAATACTAAACCCAGCTAGCCCACCACCAGAAATCAAATTGAGAAAGTTCGAAAAATCACTCGATGCCAAAAGGTTCGAGATTGCTTCCTTAAACGTCGATGCGTTCCCCATCGGCACCGGAATCTGCGCGAGCAACCGATATGCCACCAAAATACCGAAAATAATCAAAACTCTTTTTAGCATGTCTTTGTTTTTGAGGGATTTGAAAATAGTTCTGAAATGCATAGAATAAGTATAGCACATCAAGGAGAAAAAAACAATAAAAAAGCGGGTAGCGTTAAATAGACAGGGCGAGTGATGGTTGCATAGGGGGACCCCCAAAATTGCCACCAATTTTGGGGGAAAATGCAACCGGCAGGACCCGCCCTATACTATAAACGCAGCCCCGAGTTGTTTATTTTAGTTGTTAAATGTTGTCAATGTCTTCCGAAGTCGGTTCAGGCGCCGCACCTGTACCTACTGGAATCTTACGACCGATAATGACGTTTTCCTTTAGGCCCTTGAGGTGATCTACCCTACCATTAATCGCCGCGTTGATTAGCACGCGAGTCGTATCCTGGAACGACGCCGCCGACAAGAACGAATCCGAGAAGATCGACACCTTCGTAATACCAAGCAAAAGATTAGTATAAGTCATTGGCGTCTTACCTTCCGCTTCGAGTCGCCGGTTTTCAGAAACCGCCGCCGCCTTGGAAATGATATCACCAGTCACAAACTCAGCATCGCCCGGCTCGTTAATCTGCACCCTAGAGAACATCTGGCGCACCAAGATCTCAAGGTGCTTTGGCGAAATCTCATGCCCCTGTGCCGAGTAAACCGAAAGCACGTCGTTCATGATATAACGCTCAGTTTCCTCAACACCCTTGTACTTCAAAAGATCCTGCAAGTTAAGAGAACCAGTCGTGAGCCGATCACCAGCCTTCACAGAGTCATTAGCCTTCACTACAAGCTCCGCTTCGCCCGGAATCTCCACCCGCGCCGCTGGCGCATCAGAGCTTACCAGAATCAAAGCGTCTTTCACTAGCTGTACGTTACCATCGTGCTTAGCCTTAACAGTCTTCTGATCAGCAGTCTTTTTTATCAAGACATCGCCAACCTTCACTGTCTGGCCATCCTTGACTTCTGGAGTTCTGCCCTCAAGCGGGATTCTTTCTACTTCGCCAGCCTGTGGGACAATCTGTACAATATAGCGATTACCATCTTCCCAGACATCCACCACGCCATCCACTGGCGAAATGTAAGCCTGACCTTTTGGCGCTCTCGCCTCAAGAAGCTCTTCCACACGAGGAAGACCTCTTGCAATTGCGCCAGAACCTGCCACACCAGAGCCGTGCTTGGTATCAAGCGTCAGCTGCGTACCAGGCTCACCAAGAGACTGCGCCGCAATCACACCGACTGGTTCATTAGCCGCCACAAGCGCACGTGTAGACATATCCACACCATAAGCCTTGCGTGGCACGCCATCCACTGCCGTAGTCGAGAGGATCGATTGAATCTTTACCGACTTCACATTTTCATCAGCGTCAATCTGCTCCGCAATTTCCTTCGTGATTAGCTCATCCGCTTCAAGATAGCCCGGTACCACTTCTGCTGTATAACGCCCAGTAATTCTAGCTACAAACGAAATTCCCGAAAGCTCCGTTTCAGACTTATAGACCGTAAAGCCCGGATCCTCTGCTTCCTCGTCCGTCGTGAACACATCCTGAGACACATCTACAAGACGGCGAGTCAGATATCCAGAGTCCGCCGTACGCAATGCCGTGGACACCTGCCCCTGACGTGCACCCCGCGTCGCAATAAACGACTCCAGAGTATTAAGACCCTTCTTGTACGAAGATTTCACCGGGAGCTCAATCTCGTTGTTGTTAATATCCACCATGATACCAATCTCTGCCGAAGCGAGCTTGATGTTGGAAATATTACCACGAGCACCAGAGTTCACCATCACCGCGATGTCTGTATCCATTTCAGACAACTTACCCTGAAGGAACTCCGAAATCCGCTTGTCAATATCACGCCAGTTGGCGATTGTGAGCTTATAACGCTCTTCGTCGGTCACCAAGCCGTCGTTATATTGCTGCTGAATAAGCGCCGTCTTCGCATCACCTTCCGCGATAAAGTCGTCAATCTCATCATACGTTGGATAATCATCCTTCGCCGTAGAAATCGAAGCAATCGTCTCATACTCAAACGCGAGGTCCTTGAGCGCATCTGCAGTCTTCACCATCACATCCGCGCCATACATGTCAAAGATGTCCGCCATTACTTTCGAAAGATGTTTCTTCGTCTGTACCGCATTATCGTAAGGATAATCCTTCGGCAAAATCTCATTGAAAATCACCCGGCCAAGCGTAGTATTGCGAATTTCTTTCTTTGCAAACACCCGAATTGGCGTCTGAAGCTCAATTATACCCTGATCCAGCGCCATTTCCGCCTCGTAAACGCTAGAAAACGCTCGCGCCTTACCGGTATCCGTACCTGGCTTATCATAAGTCAAATAGTAAGCTCCTAGCACCACGTCCTGGTAAATTGCTAACACCGGCGCACCATCTGCAGGCTTCAAGAGATTCTTCGAAGCCGACATCAGCTCCGCAGCTTCCTTCTGTGCCGCATCAGACAAAGGTAGATGCACTGCCATCTGGTCACCATCGTAGTCTGCGTTAAAACCCGATGCTACCAAAGGATGCAGCTTAATCGCCTTACCATCAATCAATCTCGGCTGGAACGCCTGCACCGACAAACGGTGTAGCGACGGAGCACGGTTTAGAAGCACATACTTGCCCTTAATTACCTCGTCAAGTGCATCCCACACCACCGTTTCCTTTGCCTCAATCAAGCGCGAAGCCGAACGGATATTCGTTGCATATTCATGCCCAATCAGCCAAGAAATCACAAATGGCTTAAATAGCTCTAGCGCCATCTGTTTTGGCAGACCGCACTCATTGAGCGTAAGTTCTGGCCCTACCACGATCACCGAACGCCCAGAGTAATCCACACGCTTACCAAGTAGATTCTGGCGGAACCGCCCTTGCTTACCCTTGAGAAGGTCAGACAAAGATTTTAGTTTCCGCCGGCCATTTGACGCGCTTGCACCATGGCTTCCATGCGCCGCTGAATTGTCAATCAGCGCATCCACTGCTTCCTGTAGCATCCGCATTTCGTTCCGGCAAATCACTTCTGGAGCATTGAGTTCCATCAGTTTCTTGAGACGATTATTACGGTTAATCACCCGCCGGTAAAGATCGTTAAGATCCGAAGTCGCAAACCTACCACCAGGAAGCGCAATCATAGGCCGTAGATCTGGTGGAATCACCGGAATCACCGTCAGAATCAAATCTTCTGGCTTGATTCCTGCCGCTTGCATACCCTCAAGGGTCTTGAGACGCTTCTGAATCTTCTTTTCCTTTTGGCCTTTTGCCTCGCTTTCCTCGGCTCTGAGCTCTTCAATTAGCTTATCAAGATCAATCTCGTCAAGCATCTTCTTGATAGCGGTCGCGCCCATCTCTACAGTAATCAAGTCTTCGTATTCTTCTGGAAAATTACGATATTCTCCCTCAGTGATCACGCAACCTTTTTTAAACGAC
>JAFRBW010000029.1 GCA_017404685.1 Candidatus Saccharimonadota bacterium | reverse complement strand
TGGGGGACTATGAGCCGGGGGTGGTGATTGGGATTCGGAGATTTGGAAAAGCGAAGGTGATTGACCTTGATAATGGTTGGTCGCTTCTTGTGCACCTTAGGATGACAGGACAACTGATCTATGACGGGGCGGAAAGGTATGCGGCGGGGCATCCGAGTGAAAACTTTGTGGCGAAGCTGCCGAACCGGCAAACGCGGGTGATTTTGCAGTTTGAGGATGGAACGCTGTATTTTAATGATCAGAGGAAGTTTGGATTTATAAAAGTGATGCCGTCTAGTGAAGTAACGCAGGACAAGTTTGTGGCGGCGCTTGCGCCGGAGCCGTGGGCGATGAATGCGGAAGAGTTTTTTAAGCGGCTGAAGCGGCACGCAAAGGCGCCGGTGAAGGCGGTGATACTGGATCAGAAAGTGATTTGTGGGCTGGGGAATATTTATGCGGATGAGGCGTTATTTGCGAGCGGAATTTTGCCGACGCGAAAGGCGGGGGATGTGACTTTTCCTGAGGCGGAGAAGCTGCTTTTATCTGCTCGCGAGGTGATGGAGCGATCGATTGAATCTGGTGGCTCGACAATGGCGACTTATGTGAAAGCGGATGGAACGAGAGGGGATTATCTAGAGAAGTTTGCGCAGGTGTTTCGGAGAGAGGGGCAGCCGTGCCCGCGATGTGGGGCGAAAATTGTGAAAATTCGCGTGGCGGGGCGAGGAACGCATATTTGCAAGGAGTGCCAGAAATGATCCGGGTGTTTTATGGTGACGACAGGGTGAAAGCAACGGCGGAAGTACGGCGGATTTTGGGGGATGAGTATGAGGTGATAGAGGGGGCAGAGATAACACGAGCGGAGCTTCCGTCGGTACTGATGGGGGCGACGCTGTTTTCTGAGAAACGGAAGATTTTGATAAGGGATTTGCTTTCTAACACTGGGGTGAGGGATGAGGTGGCGAAGTTTGTAGATACGCCGCATGAGGTGATTTTGCTAGAGAGCAAGTTAGATAAGCGGGCGGCGGTTTATAAAGAATTGAAGGATAAGGTGGAGTTTTTTGAGTTTAAGGCGGCGTCGGCGGTGGAGTTTTCGGCGGTGTTTGATGTATATAGGGTAGCGAAAAGAGACGGCGCGCGGGCTGTCCTCAAGCTGCGTGAGCTGGAGCCGCACGAGGATCCGGTGATGTTTTTTGGACTTTTGGTGTCGCAGGCACTAAAAGATTTTACGGCGCGGCCTGGGGCGCAGGAGAAAAAGGTTTTGAAAATGCTGGCCCAGGTGGATGTGCAGATGAAATCGTCAAAAATAGAACCGTGGCTTTTGGTGGAGGGGGCGGTGATGAGACTCGGTTCACTATAAAAAAATATACCTCTGTGAGGGGGGTATATTTTATAGTGTTTTAGGCTAGCTTGACGCCGGCTTTTTTGGCAAAGGCGTGAAGAGCGGCTTTGCGGCGAGAAGCGGTGTTTTTCTTCAAGAGATCTTTTTTCGCTGCTTTGTCGTACTCGGACTGGGCCTTGCTCAGGGTCTCTTTGGACGGGTTGTTTTTGAAAGCCTTGACAGCCGCCTTGATGTCTTTCTTGATACCTACGTTGTGCTCGGTGCGCTTTTCCGCCTGGCGAGCAGCTTTCTTGGCAGATTTAATGATTGGCATTTTCTTCCTACTTATTTATGAGTTAATGATATACAAAATTGGCGGATCCGACGAGACTCGAACTCGCGACCTCTGCCGTGACAGGGCAGCGCTCTAACCAACTGAGCTACGAATCCATTCTTTTGCTATTATAACGCATAACGCTGGAAAAATCAAGGGTTTTAGTGGTGAATTTTTGAAATGGGGTTGCGGGAAATTGGTGCTTATGGTAATATAATAGTAGAAAGGGTATGATGCCTGATAACCAAACAGATACAAATACACAAAATAATGAACAGAGAATAGACGCGCTGCTTGATGCGACGCCGACTGTGAATGCGGAAACTGGAACAGTGGATGCGACGGCGGTGATGAGCGAAGTTTTGAATAAACTGAATGAGGCGCACAATGTTTTGGTGGCGCTGTCGGCGAATCCAAATGTGGATGAAATGTGCGCGGCGATTGGGCTATCTATGGCGCTAGATCGAGCGGGGAAGCGGGCGACGGCGATTTATTCTGGTGCGACGCCGAATGCGCTAGAGTTTTTGAGGCCGGAAGAGAAGCTTGACGCGACAGCGGATATTTTGCAGGATTTTGTGATTGCGCTCTCGAAAGACAAGGCAGACCATCTGCGGTACAAGTTGGATGGTGATTTTGTGAAGATTTTTATTACGCCGTATAAGACGAAACTTGATGCGGAGGATTTGGAGTTTTCGTATGGGGATTATAATATTGACCTGGTGCTAGCTTTGGACGTGGCGAACGGGACGGATCTTGACGCGGCGCTGAGGGAGCATGGGCGGATTATGCACGATGCGGTGATTGTGAATATGACGACAGGGAATCCTGGGAAGTTTGGGGATATTCAGTGGAGTGACAAGCGGGCGAGTTCGGTGAGCGAGATGGCGGCGCGGTTACTCTATGAGCTTGGCGGGAATATTGTCGAGAATGAGGAGGCGACAGCGCTTCTTACTGGGATTATTGCGGCGACGAATCGGTTTTCTAAGGCAAACACGACGGCGGATACGATGGAAGTGGCATCGAAACTGATGATGTCGGGGGCGGATCAGCAGCTGATTGCGCAGAATATTACGATGGAGATGAATAACGAGGTGCTGGGGAGCTTGGATGTTCCAGATGGAGGGGCGGCTGATGCGACGGCACTCAAGATTGAACACGACGAGCGGGAGAATGAGGCGAAGCCGGAAGAAGTGAAACCGGAAGTGAAGCTGGAAGAAGTGAAGCCAGAAGTGAAGCCGGAAGGAGTGAAACCAGAAGAAGTGAAGCCGGAAAAAGTGATTGCGCCTTCGGTGGATTTTGGAGCGACATTGAACGATGGTGATAAGTATGAGAAAATGATAACGGAAGCATTGAAAGATGCGGAAAACGTGCCGGATCTTAATTATATGCCGATGCCGGGTGATGGAACTGTGCCGCTACCGCCGACGCCGCCACCTCTTGATATTAATCTTGGGCCGCAGCCGGCGATGCAAGATCAAGTGTATGCGCCGCAAGTGGCGGATCCGGGTGCGTTCCAGATTCCAGGTGGTCCTACTGGAGCTTAAAGTTTGATTAAAAATTAGCACTCTATGCTTTACAGTGCTAATTTTTGTGCTATAATAGAGAACAGAAAAGGAGAAGTAAATATGGTGCTAAAACCATTAAAAGACAGAATTGTGGCGGTAGTGGAAAAACCGCTAGAGATGACGAAATCTGGTATTTTGCTAGGGGAAGCAAAGGAAAAACCGGCTTACGCGGTGGTAGAGAGCGTGGGGCCAGAGGTGAAAAATATCAAGAAAGGGGACAAGATAGTTTATAAAGAGTATTCGGTGACGAATATAAAAGTGGATGATGTTGACTATATTATCGTGAACGAGGAAGATGTTTTGGCTACTTTGTAGAGGTTAGCCTGTGGAAAACTTGTGGAAAACTTTTAAGAAAAGGAGAAAAAATGGCAAAGAAAATATATTATGGGGACACGGCACGGGAAAAAGTGTTATCTGGAGCGAAGCAGTTATATGATGCAGTGAAGGTGACTTTTGGGCCGAAGGGACAGAATGTAATTATTGAGAAGGAATATGGTGCACCGGTGATTACGCATGATGGCGTGACGGTGGCGGAAGCCGTGGAGCTGCCTTCTTCTGATGATAAAATGGGCGAAGCGATTGGCGCGAAGCTAATTAAGGCTGCGGCTCAGAAATTGAATAAGGTGGCGGGCGATGGCACGACAACGGTGACTGTGCTTACGTATAATATATTGAATGAGGCGAATAAGCTGATTGTGGCGGGGGTGAACCCGATGGAGTTGAGGCGCGGAATTGAGAAGGCGGGGGCAGAGATCGTAGCGGAAATTGAGAAATCAGCCGAGAAGATTGAGGGGGATGATAAGAAAGTTGCGGAGGTGGCGACAATATCGGCAGGCGATGCGGAGATTGGGAAGCTGATTGCGGAGGTGATTTCTAAGATTGGTAAAGACGGAGTAGTGACGGTGGAAGCTGGCCAGGGACTTGAGATGGAGCAAGAGATTGTGGAAGGATTTTCCTATGACAAGGGTTATGCTTCGGCGTTCTTTGTGACGGACGTAAACCGGCAAGAGGCTGTGTTTGATAAACCGCTGGTGCTGGTGACGGACAAGAAGATTGCCTCGGCGAATGAGATTTTGCCGCTGCTTGAGAAATGTGCGCAGGCGGGCAAGAAAGACTTGGTGATTATCGCGGAAGCGGTGGAAGGGGAGGCGCTGTCGCTTCTAGTACTGAACAAGCTGAAGGGGGTGTTTAATTCCCTAGTGCTCAAGGCGCCGGCTTTTGGTGAAAGGCGTAAAGAGGTGATGGAAGATATTGCGATTTTGACCGATGCGACGGTGGTGTCTTCTGACAAGGGGCTGAAACTTGAGGAGGTGGGGTTGGAAGTATTAGGCTCTTGTGGAAAGGTGATTGCGACGAAGGATGAAACGACGATTATTAAGGGCGCTGGCGCAAAAGATGCGGTGGCGGAGCGGATTGAGTTGATCCACAAACAGGCTGAACTCGCAAAATCTGATTACGAACGCGAAGAGTTTGAGAAACGGGCAGCGGCGCTATCTGGGAAGGTGGCGGTGATAAAGGTTGGCGGCGCGACGGAAACGGAAATTGACGAGAAGAAGTTCCGGGTAGATGATGCGGTGGCGGCAACCAAGGCGGCGCTTGCGGACGGAATTGTGGCTGGCGGCGGGGTGACGCTGGTGAATTTGGCGGGTAAATTGACCCAGGAGGACGATGGCGCGCGGATTGTGAAGAATGCGCTCAAGGCTCCTTTTGTGCATATCATGGAAAATGCGGGGCTGAATGCCCAGGCGTTGCTTTCTGAGGTGGAGTCGGCCAAGAATGATGGGTTTGGCGTGAACGTGATGGAACCAGAAAAGGGATTGATTGACCTGAAAAAGGCAGGCGTGATTGATCCGGCTAAGGTGACAAAGGAGGCAGTGAAAAACGCGACATCGATTGCGGCGACGGCAATTACGATGGGGGCCTTGATCTGTGAGATACCTGAAGAAAAACCTGCTACTCCAGATATGAGCGGGATGTACTAGGATTCCCTGCTTTTTAAAAATAGCCCCTTTTATGGGGCTATTTTGGTTATCTACCTTCGGTGGCGTTTAGGATATAAAGAAGTGCATCGGCACGCTTTTCGTCGTCTGGGATGTTTCTGACGACTTCGTAAGCTGGAGCGAGGACGGAATCGTCATGGAGTTCTTCGCGGATGTTTTTGTAGAGATCGAACTTCTTGCTTGGATCCATATCGATTTTGTTGACGATCGGAGCGAGGTCACGCAAAACGGCGGCTCGGACTTCTTGCATATCGGCTGGAATCGTGGTGGACTCGGCTGGCATGGTCTCTGGAGCTGGGGCAGCAATTGGCTCTGGAGCCTCAAGTGGAGCTGGTGTCATTTCTGGCATCGGGACTGGCTCTTTCATGCTTGCTGGCTCTGGCATCGGGGCTGGCATCGCTGGTTTTGGCCTACGTGCGATTGGCTTTGGCGCAGGGAATGGACCGACAGGAGAGGCTAACTCGCCAGTGTCGCCTTCTGGAATGGTTGATGGCGCGGCCACCGGATCTGCAAAAACAGGATCTTGATTAGTGTTGTTTGTGATGTCGTCGATTGCTTTTTGCAAATCGTTGTCTACTGTTGGATTCATTTTTGATGCCCACCTTGATTAAATTGATAATAATACTTATGGTAATTATAGCACAGATTTTCTAAATGCGCAAGAAATTTACGAGCTTATCTAGTAAATCTAATTTGACTTCTTCCATTGGGAGGTGATGGCCGAGCTGATCGACGATTTCTTCGCCGCTGCCTTCTGGGAAATAAACCTTGACGCTGAGGCCAAAACGTTTTTTGGGGATGAGAATGGCGGAGTAATTGTCGCCTTCTTTTAGAATGCCGAAGGCGCGGAAATCTTCGTAGCTATGGAGAAGGTTGCCTTCTTTTAAGCCTTTGTCGTCGATGTGGTATTTGATTTTGCGAGGAGGGCGGAGATTAAAAACCAAGATGGCGACGACGCTCAGGATGATGAGAGCGAGGAAAGTCCAGCCTTGGAGCCAAATGGCGAGCGCTGAGAGCGCGAGAGCGACGGCGGCGAGGCCAAAATACCAGCCGACGTTGTGGTCTTTTACGATGTATTCTTCTGCTTCCCAAGAAACAGGATTGAGAGATGTCTTTGCCATAAGTTAATTATATCATCTTTGCGGATGAATTGGGCTAATTTTGTGCAAAAAACCTAAAAATGTGATAGAATGGTAGTATTGGAGGGATACCCAAGTGGCTGAAGGGGACGGTTTGCTAAATCGTTAGTCTGGGGCAACCTGGAGCGGGAGTTCGAATCTCCCTCCCTCCGCCAAGCATCCTACGGATGCTCACAAAAAGCGGGATTCGGATTTCGCTAGGCTCAATGCGAATCTCCCTCCCTCCGCCAGGAAGGCTGGAAAAATGAATATGGAAAAGGGCGCCGGTAAGGGCGCCCTTTTGTAAGGAACGAGGAGGCTTAGTCCGTAAGGGACTGTACTACGAGGTTTATCGCTTCGATGTTGGCGATATAATCGCCTGTGCTGAGATAACGCCAGAAGGGCGCATCCGCGATGGATTCGCCGGTAGCCTGCTCGTAAGCAAGCGCGATGAATCCGATATTCGCGGGCTCGTTGTAGCCGACGATGGTATCGACAGACGCGGCAGAGTCGCTGAATGCTTTTGACAGCATGTCGGTGAACTCGCCTTTTGTGACCGTGCCGTAGGGATTGAAGTCGCAGTCGGCGATGCCGAGTTCGATAGCTCGATCGAGATTAGCAAAGCCGGTGGACCAGGATGCGGAAACGGAGACGGATAGGGAAAGGGTGAGGATGAGCGTCAGCGCGAGAACGAAAAACTTGTTGGTCTTCATTTTGAAGAACCCCCTTTTAATATTCTGAGCGGTGGATACTTGCGTATCGCCGACTCTACTTTAATTATAGCATAAGCGTTTGAAAAAGTCAATAGACTTTGTGATGTTTTTGCGAAAAAGTCAAAAAAGATGTAAAAATAACAGGGGTGGCGTGAAATGCTACAGAAAAATAGTAAAAAAGTGTTTTAGGATTGCAGTGTAGGCAATGATTGTTCTTATGAGTGTCTTTTTTGCATTTTTTGGCGGAGTATGATAAGATTAAGGTAGGTAAATGATGGAAAGAAAATGAAGATGTTTTTGAAGAAGATACTTGTAGCAATGGTGATGATGGTTTCTGTTTTTGGTGCGACAGGGGCTTTGCAACCGGAAACGGCGTATGCGGCGCCTGACGCTGAGACGAGTAGCGGAACGGAAAACGCGGTGAACTGCCGGGATTTCTTGGGGATGAAATCGTGGGATTGTGGGATTGATGAAAGTTGGGAGAATGAGAATGTCCTGATAAGCAACATTAAGTTGATTGCGACGAATATATTCAATGATATGCTAGTGATTGCGATGTATCTGGCGCTTGGGTTTACGATATATGGTGGGTATTTGTATATCTTTGCGGGGGGTGATCCGGCGAAAGTGCAGAATGGGAAGAAGACTTTGACGCGGGCGTTTATTGGGGTGGCGATTACGGGGCTTTCTAAATTGATTGTCGATGCGATGCATATTGCGTTTCTTGGTGAGGCGGGGCAGTTTGAGAATTGCGCGATAGAGAACTGTCTAACGAATCCGTCGGATTTGATTGGGAATGCGCTGGGGTGGTTTATCGGGACGGCGAGTGTTGTGGCGATTATCTATGTGGTGGTGGGCGGTATTGGATATCTAACGTCGAGCGGGGATCCGGCAAAAACGCAGAAATCTAAGAATACGATACTCTATGCGCTGGTGGGGTTGATTGTGGCGGGGCTTTCGCAGACGATTGTGTCGTTTGTCCTTAACGTAGTGAATAAAGCCGAGGCGACGGGGGATTTCCGGGATTCTTTGATTGAGATTTTGAATAACGTGATTGGGATAATTGCAGTGATAGCGGTGATTGTGGTGGTGATTGGCGGTGTGAGATATATGACTTCGGCGGGCGACCCTGGTAAGGTGAAGAAGGCACGCGATACGTTAATCTATGCGGCGATTGGGCTAATCGTGTGTGCGTTGGCGGCGGTGATTGTAAATTTCGTAGTGGCGCAAATTGTGGCGGCGAATAAACCGGATGAGAATCAAAGCGTGCTGATGCAAAATACTGTGGCGATGATAGAGGAGGGCAGCTAAGGGTATTGCATTTTTATCTATTCTGTTGTAAAATAAAATTAAGGTAATATAAAAGGATAATTTAAAGATGAAAGATATTATTACAAAGTTGGCAGCGTATAATCCGGGTAATATTGATAGTAATACTATTGGTGGTGGTGATTTGGGTAATGATATTATTACGATTTTGAATGGTATTGTTGGTATTCTAGCAGTAGTATGTGTGATTGTGGTCGTTGTTGGTGGCGTGAACTATATGACTTCTGCTGGTGATGCTGGTAAGGTGAAGAAGGCTAAGGATACGATTCTTTATGCAGTGATTGGTCTGATTGTGTGTGCGCTGGCAGCGACGATTGTGAACTTCGTGATTGCTAACCTTCCTGGTATTAAAAAATAAGTAAGAGTTAATTTAGAAAATCTCCCTGCGGGGAGATTTTTTGTGCGAATGTTATGCTGCAAGTTAGAAAAAATAGAGCCGTCTCTACTCGGCTCTATTTGTAATTTCTGACCTGAAAAACCCACTCTACTGAATCGCAATTTTCTTTGGCGCTTCAGTTTTTTCTTTATCGAACGTGATGGTGAGAACGCCGTCTTTGAGCTCGGCTTTCACGCTGTTCTCGTCTTCGCGAACCTGGACTGGCAGAGCGATGGTACGAGAAAACTCGCCCCAGTAACATTCCTGGATGTGCCAACGAGTAGTTTGCTCGTCTTCGCCACCGGACAAGACACCGGAAATGGTTAGAATGTTGTCCGAGATGCTTACGTCAAGATCCGACTTGGAAATACCGGCGGTCCTTGCTTTTACTACTAGTTTGTCGGCGGTTTCGTAGACATCTACAGCGAGTTGTCCTGGAAAATCGTCGGCGTTTTCCCACTCATCTTCTGCTGGTTCGCTGGTTGGTTCTGGCGCGAGTTCGTCTGTGAGATCCTTTGGAGCTGCGATTTCGTCGTCGCCTCCTAGGAACGCAGCAGCGAGATCGTCTTCCATCAGCAAATCATCACTGTTTGTCCGAGCCATAATTCCTCCACTTATGTTGTTATGCTTTATTATAAACCACTTATGTAGTAAAATCAAGAGGATATGGCTAAAATTGTAAAAAATACAACATTTCCGGGACTCTTAGATATGCTAATGCCACACTCTTGTAAGGGGTGCGGGCGACTGGGCGCGGTAGTTTGTGACCGTTGTAAAAAACACATCACTGATTGTAATTTTGACATTTGTCCAGAGTGTAAACGAAAGAAAACTGGTAAAAAATTGAAGAATTGCCCAGATTGTAAAGATTTGCCGCCTGTGATAGCGGTAGGGGAGCGGGAGGGGCTGCTTGCGGAGCTGATTCATGAGTATAAGTATAGCGCGACGCGGGCGATTCATGAAATTCTAGCGGAGATTCTAGCGGAGAAGATACCGGAGGAGCTTAAGGGAGCGTATCTGGTACCGCTGCCGACATCGACGGCGCATATTAGGGAGAGGGGATTTGATCATATTTATCTGATTGCGAAGAAGTTGGCGAAGATGAAAGGGTATAGGGTGGTGAGGCTGCTTGTGAGGGAGAAAAATACTGTGCAGGTGGGGGCGGATCATAAAGCACGAGTGAAGCAGGCTGAGGGGGCTTTTCGGGTGGATGAGAGAGTGCTGATAGAGAAGGATGCGACGTATATTCTCCTAGATGATGTGTGGACAACAGGGGCGAGCATGAAGGCGGCGACGAAAAAGCTCCGGGAGGCCGGAGCTCGCAAGATCGTGATTGTGGTGCTAGCGGTATCTGGCTAAGCACAGGTGGAAGTGATGGCGCCGGTGGTGCCATCTGGGACAGTGATCTCGGTGTTTGGGAGTACGGTGATGACGGTATTAACGATGATGGCAGATAACAGACAAATGACTAGGCCGATGATAGCGTAGAGAACGGTATTTTTGGCGTCGGTGATTTTCTTGGAATCGCCGCCGGAAACCATATAGCGGATGCCGCCGATGACGAGCATGACGACCGCAATGATACCAATGAAACCAAGGACAACATTGCTGATATCTTTGAAAACTACGAAAAGATTCTCTGGACAGCCATCGCAGGGAACCGGGTTGATTGCTGCTAAAAGATTTAGATTTTCCATAGCTTAATTATAGCACTTTTTTTGGAATAGTAAAGAGCGGGGTAGGAAATATGTTCAGATAAGCATAAGCTTTGACAAGAGTACAAAAAAGGTGTTAATATCTTGACGAAAATGCTTCTGTGTGCTATAATTAAAGTACGCCTTGAAAAGGGAGGCGGTTTTTACTATTGACAACATTATGATAGCAAAAAAGAGTTCAAAAAATTGGGTAGGTAAAGCCATTTTTGGGTTGTTTTTTGGGATTATAAGTCTTGTGGCTCCGATGACGTCTTTGACGTCGGCCGTATATGCGGATGTGCCGAGTGACGAGGCGGTAGAAACAGTGGTGGAGGCCTTGAATGAGGGTGAGATTACGGGGGAAGATTTGGAAGAAGCGGTAGGCGAAGAAGAGAACGCTGAGACGAAAACTGAAGGCACGAAGACTAATGAAAAGACCTGTAAAGAGAGTTTGGGTGCTTTGGGCTGGCTAGTATGTCCGGCAACAGGGGCGCTTTCTAAGGCGGTGGACTGGCTGTATGAGAAAATTGAGAGTATTTTGGTATTAAATCCGGTAGAAATTAAAGATGGCTCGCCGATTTATGAAGTTTGGAAGTATATGCGGGGGCTGACGAATGTTTTGTTTATTATTTTCCTCCTCATTATGGTGTATTCGCAAGTGACGGGGCTGGGGATTACGAATTATGGGCTGAAAAAGACTTTGCCGAAGTTGATTGTGGGGGCGATTGTGGTGAATTTGTCGTTTGTGATGTGTTCGCTTCTCGTGGATGTGTCGAACATCGTGGGTGATGGGCTGAGGGATGTGTTTAATGCGATTGAGGAATCGACAATGGCGACGATGAACGTGACGAGTGGCGGGCATGTGTCGCTTTCGCAGATGTATTTGTCGCTGGCGGGTGGTACGACGATGGCGGTGGGGGCGGGTGTGATTGCGTTTGAAACTGGGGCGATTTGGATGATGATTCCGACGGTGCTGGGCGCAATTGTGGCGGTGGTGATTGGGCTTGTGACAATTGCTATGCGGCAGGCGGTGGTGGCGCTTCTCATTATGATTGCGCCGCTTGCGATTGTGGCGTATATCTTGCCGAATACTGGGAAATGGTTCCAGCAATGGAAGCAATTGCTTTCTAGAATGCTGGTGTTTTATCCGATGTTCTCGCTGCTGTTTGGCGCATCGTCTTTGGCGGGCTGGGCGATTATCGCGTCGGCTAAGGACGGATTTTTCCTGCTGCTTGGCGTGGCGGTGCAGATTTTCCCGTTGTTCTTTGCGTGGAAACTGATGTCGCTATCGGGGACGTTCCTTTCGACAATCAATGCGAGAATGCATGCGCTCACGGCGAAGCCACTGGCGGCCAATCGCGCTTGGGCGGATTCGCACAGAGAATTGACACGGCAGAAGTATTTGGCGTCGAATGCATACACTCCGTCGCTAAAGCTGGCGCAGTTTTTGAGTGACCGCAAGATTGCGCGTGATGAGACAACGGCTGGGCATGCGAATACAGTGAAAACTAGAGGACAGATGTATGCTGTAAAGCAGAATTATAAACGTGGAAATGCGTATGGGGCACTAACGCGGGCTGGCGAGGCGGCATACGAGGAACAGGCACGTAATGCGCAGTATCAGCAGATTATTTTGCGCCATCAGAACAATATGAATAAGGGTGGCTTTGTGGCGGCGAATGCGGCGCAGAAGGCGCGGATTGATAAGCTTGATGATCTGACGATAAAGGCGTTTGATACGCTGAAGATGGAGCAGGCGCGGACTGAGAAGATTGATTACGACAACGCGGTGGGCTTCCACAAGCGTATGGAAGATGCGATGAATGCGCATTTTGACGAGATTAACTGGAATAAGATTGATAAGAAGAGTGGCAACTTGGTCTATAAGCGGCATTTTGCAACGCAGACTGATGAGAAATATCTGGCTGGGTTGGAGAGATATGCTGATGCTGCGAAGATTATGGAAGGGAACAAGGTAGATACGCAATATGCGGCGGCGTTTGCGGCGCATGCGTATGATACGCAGGCGAAGATTATTTCGACGAAGTTCCAAAAATATTTCGAATTGACACCGCCGACTAAAGATGTGGAATATCGTTTGCATGAACTATCTAGATATATCAAGAGAGCGGAGAGTGGCGTAGACTTTGATATTAAGGCTGCAGACAATATAGATGCGATTGTTGCGGGTATGCGAGTGCTAAACCAGCGTGGTGATACTGATCTCGTGAAGAGTGTGATGGACGATTTGCTGGATAAAAAATATGGTGGAATTGATCTGGGGACACATGCCTCGCAGGCGTTGGCTGGATTCTTGATGTTTGATGTGGGGGATAATGATCCGTTTTTGAGAAGGTTTGGGAAATATATCAATCTTGAAACGGCAAATGTGTATAATGAGAATGCGCGTAAGGCGGAATCAGTGACACTTGAGGAATATATTAAGGGTTATCATATGGATTATAATCCTGAAACTGGAAAAATGGATAAAATAATGTACGCTAAGAAACCGATGGTGAAATTGCTAGAAGGTACTTCGTTCGATAAAGTTGAACGGACGGCGTTTTCTAACCTTGATGATAGTCTGAAGAAGGCTTACGGATATGATGCTGAGAATCCTGATAAGGCGTGGGATATTGATGGTTGGATGAAGAAACGTAATGAGCTGCAGACAGCAATTGAGCCACAATTCTTGTCGGCTGTGTTGAAGTATTTGTCTGGTAGTGAGCAGATGACAAGTGCGGTGAAGTTTTGGACTGGTTACGAATTGAAGCAGAAAAAAGATAAAGATGGTAATGTAGTGGTGAAGGATGATGAGCCAGTTTACGAATTGACGCCAGTGTGGAATAAGGGATTTGCTGGAAGAGAAAAAGAAATCGAGAATTTTTATCGTAAGAAGACGCGTGATTATATTAAAGATCAAACGCCACAGCAGATTATTCAGATGCGTACTGACGTGCGTGATGCGATTAAAAATCATATGTTAAATGCATTTTTGGAAGATTCATTTAATCCTGAGATTGATGAGACAACTGGTTTTGGCGTAAATGCTGAGAAACAGACAAAGGAGTTTGAGAATGCGAAGAAGGCTCTCAGAGCGATGTTCCCGGAGAAGATGACGGATGCTGAAAATAAAGCATATCTTGATAAACTGTCGGATCTTGAGATGGACTTTGCTGGTTTGCAAATTAGGCGAATCATTGGGCCAACAGGTACGCTTGAACAGATTTATAATACAAGCCATTCTAGCGCATCGAACGCAGCGAAGACTTGGAACCGTAAGTGGTTGCTATTAAATAATGTTGAGCGGATGGAAAAAGAGGTGGAATATTACAAGAGGATTCGCGAGAAGGCAACACGGGAGGAAGCACGGAGAAAAGGTGCTGATGATTCCGCGACGAGCGGAGCAAAATCGAGGATTTACAATGAGGACTTTATGAGCGGATGCTTGGCGGAAATTGATAAGTTCTATGATGATCATAAGAGTGATAGCGTGGATGAGTTCTATAACCAGGCGATTGCAAAGATTCAGGATCTATTAAAGACTAATGAATCGTTGATTGAGATTACGTTCAAGGATAAGTGTGAACAACAGACAAACAATAGCAATATGTTTATGCAAGGGTTGTTGCAAGGGTTGTTTGGGAATCTAGACAATTATCCAGATGCTTAGATTTGACAAATAGTGTAATGTGTGATATAATTTAAATGAAAACTGGGTGGCCAGAAGAGTTTTTGTATATTAAAAAGGAGGCAATAAAAATGTCTGATGCGGAGCATGATTCGATTCTTTTTGCGATGGAACTGCTAAAAATTGCGGGAAAGATCAGGGGAAGGAATATTGAAGGAACTGAATATATCATTCGTGAATATGAGGACGTGATTGACTATGGATTGACCGTCAGGACGATTGGAGAGAATAATTCAAAACTTGCAACATTGGAAGTGTTCAATAAGCAACAGGAGATGTACTTGCGAGTAGCATTATATGATAACGAACCTCGGAGGGTTATTGAAATTAAGGATGAAGATGTGGCGTGGATTGGTGTTTTGCAAATATGCTATGAGGTAGAACAAATGGCAAGTGACGGCAGCGATGAATTATCTGGCGATGAGACGGCCATGGTGCTTGTAATTGCGATAAACTTAATTGCGTTGAACGGCATGCGAGTTCATACAGTTTTGGACCATGGTAAGGTATATCAGGAGTTGCGTTATTCAAACTCGAATCTTAATTTGACCTGTAGGTCGCGTGGCACTAATAATTCTTTGGACACAGTTATGCAGGTGGTCTATGGTGACCGAATTGTGTTCGAGGCGACCTATCATGATGGGGCGCTACGTGACGTGATTAAGGCCGAGAAAGGGGAATGGTATAATCGTTTGGTGATGGCGTTTAGGATTGCGATGAGCTAGGGCATTTGCTTCTTTTGAAACCGCTGGACTTTGAGTTCAGCGGTTTTCTGATGCTTAATTTTTATGGTATGATAATAATATGGCGCAGTATAAAGTACCTCAGGATGTTGAGGCGGATGATAAACTAATCGGGCCGTTTAGTTTTCGGCAGTTTGTTTATCTTTTGATTGCGGCGGGGTTGATTGCGGTGGCGGTGGCGCTGTTTCAGGTGTTTCCGGTGCTAGCGATTTTGCCAGTTTTGCCGGCGCTGTTTTTGGCGATTTTGGCGTTGCCGCTCAAAAAAGATCAGCCGATGGAAACGTATGTGGCGGCGCTTTTGTCATATTACCTGAAGCCGCGGACGAAGATTTGGCGGCCTGGGCAGAGAGAATCGGTGATTTTGATTACGGCGCCGAAGATCGTGGAAGAGCAAAAGACGCGAGATTTGTCGGAAGAAGAAGCGACGCACCGGTTGTCGTTTCTAGCGGATATTGTGGATACGGAGGGCCGCGCGATTAAAGGCGGGGAATCGTCGATGCGAGACGATCTTTTGGCGGAGGCGAACGCGACGAATGATATGTTTGATATTTATGAGACGACGAATTTGGATTTGGCGATTGGGCAAAATAAGGAGGCGCGGCATGCGCAAGCGATTAAGGGAATGCAAGATGCGATTAATAGGAGCGCGCAAGTGGATACGAGCAAGGCGGCGATTAGGAATGATCACGGAACGTTAGGTGAGGACGAAATGCAAAAGGCGGCGGCTGCGGCGGAGATGCAAAAGCGGATGGAGAGTGTGATTGTGCAGCCTGGGAAGCTAGATCAGCCTCCGCGTGAGCCGAGCAAGGCGGCGGTGGAGCTGGCGAATAACTCGGATTATTCGGTGCAAACAATTGCGAAGGAAGCTAATAGAATAAGAAAGGATGAAGGCGAAGTATTTATTTCGTTACATTAAAATATGCAACCACAACAGATTTTACCAAACCAAAATACGAATCCGGGCCAGAATATGGCGGCTGGGAATATGAATGCGCAAACGATGCAAGCGCAAAATATGGGGATGACGGCGATTTCGGCGAACCAGGCGATGCCGGTGTCGCCGAATCGTGATATTCCGACTTCTACGCAAGCGACGCTTCTTATTTCTGAACTGCGTGATAATGTGGTGATTATGAAAGACGGTTCGTTTAGGGCGGTGGTTGCATGTAAGTCTATTAACTTTGATCTCATGAGTGATGTGGAAAGAGAGGGCGTGGAATATTCGTATCAGAACTTTTTGAATTCGCTAAGATTTACGACGCAAATTTTGGTGAGATCGCAGAGGGTAGATATTGGACCGTATCTAGAGAAATTGTCGGAAATTCGGCGGAATAATGACAATATGTTGCTTGGCGTTTTGATGGATGATTATATCAATTTCGTGGATATTTTGGCGCAAGAGGCGAATATTATGGATAAATCTTTCTTTATTGTGATTCCGTATTACACTTCGCCGGATGCGGAGAAGATGCTGGAGCAGACGAAGAACTTCTTTAAAACATTTTCTGGCAAGAAGGCGCCGGAAGTGGTGAGAATTGATAGGAATACTTATGATAAGGCCATGAGTGAACTGAATAACCGAGTGGATTCGGTGATATCGGGGTTGTTCCAGATTGGGATACAATCGGTAAGGCTGAATACGCGGGAGCTGGCGGAGCTGTATTATAATTTCAATAATCCGGATACGGCGGTGAGGGAGCCTTTGGTGGATTTCTCGAAACTCGCGACTTTGTATGTGAAAAAGGCGCCGAACGAAAATGCGGCGGCGAATGTGATGAATAATGGAGAAAACGGAGGGCAAAATAATGGCTAGGAAAAAACTAACACCGGCGGAAATTGCGGCGCAAGCGGAAGCGATGGAGGCGGCGGAAATCCAGCAGGCGTTTGAGCAAGGCACGAATACGTTAAGGGATTTGATTTCGCCGTCGTCGATTGAGATTCATTCGGATTATTTTCGGCTAGGGACGAAATATGGGCGAACTTTGTATGTGTATGGATACCCGCGCTCTTTATATACGGGTTGGATTTCGCCGATTATCAATATGGATGAAGTGGTGGATGTGTCGATGTATATTTATCCGGTAGAATCGGCGGTGGTGATGAAGAACTTAAGGACGAAAGTGACGCAGCTAGAAGCATCTTTGAACTTGAACGCTGAGAAGGGGCGGGTGCGTGACCCGGAACTAGAGGCGGCGATTAGCGATGCAGAAGAACTGCGGGATCAGCTGCAGGTGGGGGCGGAGAGGTTTTTTAGGTTTGGACTTTATGTGACGTTGTGGGCGGATTCTTTGGATGAGCTGAAATTTGTGCAACAGAAGATCGAGACGATTTTTGGGCAGCAGATGATTTTCTCGAAAGTGGCATCGTCGCAGCAGGAGCAGGGGTTGAATTCTATCATGCCGCAATGTACGGATCAATTGCAGATTCGGCGGAATATGAATACGGGGGCGATATCGACGTCGTTTCCGTTTACGAGTGCGGATCTTACGCAGGATCGTGGGATTCTTTATGGCGTGAATATGCACAATAATGGGCTGGTGATTTTTGATAGGTTTACGCTTGAAAATGCGAATATGGTGGTGTTTGCGAAATCTGGTGCGGGTAAATCTTTTGCGGTGAAACTTGAGGCGCTGAGATCGATGATGGTGGGGAGTGAGATTTTGATTATTGATCCAGAGAACGAGTATCAGAAACTTTGTGATGCGGTGGGTGGATCGTATATTCGGCTATCGCTAAACTCTGATGTGAGGATTAATCCGTTTGATCTTCCGAAGGTAGTGGATTCGGAAGATGCGAATGATGCTTTGCGCGCGAATTTGGTGACGCTGCATGGGCTTTTTAGGCTGATGCTTGGTGGTGTTTCGGCTGGTGCTGGTGGGCAGAATGGACCGGTTTTGACGGCGAATGAGGAAGCGGACCTTGATCAGGCGCTGATTGATACTTACGCACGGGCGGGGATTACTTCGGATCCTTTGACGCATCAATCGACGCCGCCGACGATTATGAATTTGTACGATACGCTGCTTCATATGGAAGGGACTGGGCCGCAATTGGCGCAACGGCTGCGTAAGTATACGACGGGGACTTTTGCGGGGATTTTCTCGCAACAATCGAATGTGGATATTAATAACCAGATGGTGGTGTTTAATATTCGTGACCTTGAGGATGAGCTGAGACCGGTGGCGATGTATATCGTGCTGTCGCATATTTGGAACATTGTGCGGGCGCAGCAAAAGAAGCGAATGTTGATTGTGGATGAGGCGTGGCAACTTATGAAATATGAGGATTCGGCGAATTTTCTATTTTCGCTGGCAAAACGTGCGCGGAAGTATTATCTGGGGCTCACGACAATTACGCAGGATGTGGAAGATTTTATGGGTTCAAAAATGGGGCGGGCGATTGTGGCGAACTCGTCGATGCAATTACTATTAAAACAGTCCGCGAGCGCGGTGGATGTGCTGAGTGATGTGTTTAAGCTGACGGAAGAGGAGAAGCGGCGGCTTGCGAATTTCCCGGTGGGGCAAGGGCTGTTCTTTGCGGGGCAGAATCATGTGCATATTCAGATTATTGCTTCGGAAACGGAGGAGAGTTTGATTACGACTAATCCAAATAAAGGAAAGTAAATGAAGAAAGGTCGCATCGCAGTAGGTTTATTTGTGGTGGCTGATGCGGTTGTTTTGATTGATGGCGTAAAATACAATAATGGTAGCTCGATAATTACGATTAGGAAAAAGTGCAAGAATGTGTTATAATAAGGGTATGAAGAGCTTACTTTTTAAGAGAGTTCTAGTGGTGGGAGTGGTGATAATGACGGCGGCATTAACGCCGGTTTCGGTATCTGCACTTTCGGAAGATGAGTTGTATTTTTACGGGCAGAATAATATTGTGATGTATAATCCTGGCGGATGCAGTAGTGCGATGACTGGGAGTTATGATGGGCAGGCGTCGGCGGGGCTTTCGGGGCTGCAGGCGGCGTTTGTGGATCAATATCATTCGATTGCAGAGAATTTGTCGGTGGGATATGGAATACCTTGGGAAGCGGTAATGGCGCAAGGGATTTTGGAATCGGCGTCTGGGACTAGTAATTTTGCGAAAAATAGAAATAACTTTTTTGGTATTGGGGCTTTTGATTCTAATCCTGACAATGCGTTTTACTATGATACGCCGGAAGATGGTTGGCGGGGGTATTATGAAAATATCAAGAAAACTGCGACTTATCGTGTACATGGGGTTTTTGCTGGTGATACGATAACGAATCCGTATGCCTATGCACAGGCGATTAAGGATGCGGGGTATGCGACGGATCCGAACTATGTGGCAAAACTAACGACGCTGATTGCGGCGGTGGAAAATCGGGCGAATGAAAAAGGTTGGCTACTTTCTTCTGAGCTGGCGATGAGATATCCGGAGATGCTGACGAATGCGGCGAACAATGCGGCTGGGCAGGGTGGTGCGTCGGAGGCGTATACGGTGACGGCAACTTGCGTATATGCGGGGAATGGTGATATAAATGCGACGGCGATTAATTTGTCGTGGCCGGATCGGACACATTTGCCAACTGATCCAAAAGCGGAATATGCAGAGGCGCTAAGGGCGCCTAATGGCGTGGGCACGCGCGGAGAGGGCGATATTTGTTCTATTGGTGGATACAGTTGCGATGCGTTTCTTGCGACTGTGATGCGGACTTCTGGAATGGATGAAGATTTTCCGTGTTGTGGAGCTTTGATACAACTTAATTATTTGGAGAATAGTCCGCTTTACGAAGAGATTCCGAATATTGGTAATACTTCGAATTTGCAGCCGGGAGATATTCGGGCGAATGGGTCGCATGTGGAGATTGTGGTGCAACTTGAGGATGGAACATTTAAGATTGCGTCGGCGTCGCATTGTGATAGAACGGCGGATCATTGGTCGGATTATTACGCGGGATTAGATTTTAGGGTATTTAGAAGGGTGCATTAATGAACAAAAAGAAGAAAACAAAGATTTTGGTGGGAATAGTGGCATTTGTGATGGTGGTTTTGATGGTGACGCTAGGGTTTCTTTTGGTTGATTTGAAATATAGCGCGACGCTAGATATTGTGGTGGCGCCTATAAGTGCGGAAGTGAAAATTGATGGGAAAGTTTACGAAAATGGAACTTATAAAATGGAACCGGGGGAAGTTGCATATGAGATTACAAAAGATGGCTTTGCGACGAAATCGGGAGTTTTAAATTTGGAAGATGGTAGAACTACGAAGCTTTACACGTACCTTTTGCCGACGGATGGGTCGTTTGATTGGTATTTGGAACATGAGAGCGACCAGATGATTTTGAATACGATTGGCGATGCGCTGGCGGGGGAGGAGAGTCGGAGCTATTTTGAGAGATACCCGATCGTGCAGATTTTGCCGATTGTTTATGCGAATTATGACGCGGAGTGGAATTATACGGAGTTTCGGATTGATGGCGGGGATTTTGATGAATGCGAAAAGGCTTTTTGTGTGAAGGTGACGGATACGACTGGCGGGAATTACGATGTGGCGCTTGAGATGATTCGGGAAAAAGGGTTTTCTCCGGATGATTATGAAATCATTTATCAGTACGAGCCGATTGTGCCGCTTGAGAGATAGTGGCGGGCTTTGATGAGATGGTTGGCACTCTTGCATTTTGAGTGCTAACGCGGTATAATAGATGTATTATGGCAGCGAAACGTGATTATTATGAAGTTTTGGGCGTATCGAAAAATGCGTCGGATGATGAGATTAAGAAGGCTTACCGGAAGCTGGCAGTGAAATACCATCCGGATCGTAATCCTGGTGATAAGGAAGCCGAGGCGAAGTTCAAGGAAGTGAATGAGGCGCATGAAGTCTTGAGCGATAAGCAGAAACGGGCGCGGTATGACCAGTTTGGGCATGCTGGTGTTGGCGGTGCTGGCGGTGCTGGCGGTGGAGCTTATGGTGGGTTTAATCCGTTTGGTAATGCGCAAGGCTTTAACTTTGGCGGACAATCGTTTAGATTTGATTTTGGCGGAGCCGGTGGAGGAACGTCGGCGTTTGAGGATATTATTGGCGATTTGTTTGGGTTTGGACCGAGGACGCGAAGAGCGAGAAAAGGTGCGGATTATCGTGTGGATGTGACAATTACGTTTGAGGAAGCGATTTTTGGTTGTACGAAAACCGTGACGCTAGATGGCGGTGATCTGAAGGTGAAGATTCCGGCTGGGATAGATGATGGAATGAGTGTGCGGCTGCGTGGTAAGGGTGGGCCGGCGCCGGAGGGTGGCACGGAGCCTGGTGATCTGTATGTACGCGTACATGTAAAGCCGCATAAGACGTTGACGCGTGAGGGGACGATTATTCTTTCTGAGGAAACGATTGATATGGTGGATGCGGCGCTGGGATGCGAAATTGATGTCCTGACGGTGGATGGTGTGGTGCGGATGAAAGTGCCGGCGGGAACGCAGAGTGGAACGCCGTTTAAGTTGTCTGGGCATGGGGTGCCATTCCGGGCGGATGGTGATCGGGGACCGCATATTGTGACGGTGATTGTGGAGACGCCGAAGAACTTGTCTAAGAAGCAAAAAGAGTTGCTTAGCGAGTTTAAGAAAGCGAAGAAACGCGGGATTTTCGGTTAAGCTTGCAATTATGCTCATTTTGCGTTAAACTAAAAGTGAAATGGGATATTTGGAAGAGATGCTTCTTAGGAATGGCGTGATTTATCGCGCGCCGGATGGTTCCTCGTCGTATGTTGAGGGGAGCTTGGTTTCTAATTCTTTGGTGGTGAGGAACTCTTCTGGATGGGTGACGCATAGAATTGAGCGCGCATGCAATGGGGCGGATCTTGTGGTGAGGAATGTATCAACCGGGTGCGTGGAGATGCGGATTGCAGCGACTACGATTTTTTAGGTTTTTGTGGTATAATAGAGAAGTAAAGTTTAAAATTTATAAATTGATGTTATTTGTTAACCCGCTGATATAGAGAAAAATATTGGCAAAAACAATTAGAAAGGGAGATATGGAAATAGTGATTCCTATTATCGCCGCAATTATTGGCGTGGGCGTTGGTGCCGGTGGGATTTTTGCGTATAATAAACATAACGAAAATGGTGGTAAAAATAAGGCGGACGATTTGGTGCGGAAGGCGAAGCGGGAGGCTTCGGATATCGTGCTGGCGGCTAAGAAAGAAGCGGCGGCTTCGGCGGAGAAAACTCAGGCTGAAGAAAACGAGCGGCGGCGCGAGTGGAAGAAAACTGAAAATCGTTTGGCGGAACGCGAGACGACTCTTGACGCGAAGCTAGATACGCTTGAGAAAAAGACGGAGAAGCTAAATCGTGAAGAGAAGGAAATTGAAGCGTTGAAGGGTGAGATTCGGGAGATTCGCGAGAAACAACATGAGAAGTTAGAGAAGATTGCGGGGCTATCTAAGACTGAGGCGCGCGAGAAATTGATGAAGATGACCGAGAATGATATTAAACAAGATTTAGTCAATTTGGTAGCGAAGGAACAGAAAGAGATTAAGCATGATGTGGATGAGGCGGCGCAGGCGCTGCTGCTCACGGCGATGGAAAGGATGTCGTCTGAAGTGACGGCGGATAGGACGGTGACGGCTCTTAAGCTGCCGGATGATGATATGAAAGGGCGGATTATTGGCAAAGAAGGGCGGAATATTCAGGCGCTTCAGAGAGCGACTGGCGTAGATATCATGGTGGATGATACGCCGGGGATGGTGGTCTTGTCATCGTTTGACCCGATTCGGCGGCAAGTGGCGAGGTATGCCTTGGAGCGGCTCATGAAGGATGGGCGGATTAATCCGGCGTCGATTGAGGAAGCGGTAGCGAAGGGTGAAAAGGAAATTGAGAAGGAAGTGGTGCGGGCTGGCGAAGATGCGGTACGTGAAGTTGGGCTAGTGGGGATTCCACGGGAGCTGGTGCATCTACTTGGTGAGCTAAAGTTTAGAACGTCTTATGGGCAGAATGTGCTGCTTCATTCTATCGAGATGGCGCACGTGGCGGGGATGATTGCGGAGGAGATTGGTGCGGATAAGCGTGTGGCGAAAACGGCGGCGCTGTTCCATGATGTTGGCAAGGCAGTGACGCATAAGATCGAAGGGAAGCATGCGGAGATTGGTGCGGAACTGGCGAAGAAATATGGGCTGCCGGATAATGTGGTGGTGGCGATTGCGGCGCATCATGATGATATCGAGCCGACTACGCCAGAGGCGATCATCGTAAAGATTTGCGATGCGATGAGTGCGGCGCGGCCGGGGGCAAGGAATATTTCGGCGGAAAACTTTGCGGAAAGGATGCGTGATCTTGAAAACATTGCGACGTCATTCCCGGGGATTGATAAGGCCTATGCGATTTCGGCGGGACGTGAGATTCGCGTGATTGTGGAGCCGAAATCGATTGATGATTTGTCGGCTTTAAAACTGGCACGTGATATTGCGAACAAGATTGAAGCGACGATGTCGTATCCGGGCGTGATTAAGGTGAACGTGATTCGTGAAACGCGTGCGGTAGAATATGCGAAATAAAAAATAAGCCCCTTCTTATGGGGCTTTTTTATAAATCGTTTTCTTCGTCTTCTTTTTCGGATGGTTTAATTGGGGTAGGTTCTAGTTTTGTTTTGGTTTCGGACGAGGGGTTTTCACCGCCGAGAATTTGGTTTTCTATGGCGGTGGATTTTTTGTAAAGCGTGACAATTTCGCTGATGGTGGCGATGAAATATGCTAGATAGACGATGTAGGAAATAATCATGAAGGCGTACAAGATGATAGGTGAAGTTGTGTCGGTGCTACTAACGACAACATTGGTGCCGATGAGGGATAAGACAATGATAATGCCAGCGAGGATGATGGATGCGAGAATGATTTTGGCGACGTTTGCGATGGCGGTGCGGATGAAAAAGTTTTGGTTGGTCATTAAGACTAACTTGTCTTTTTCGGTGGGATTTTTGGTGATGGTGGTTCTTAGCATTATATTCCTTCCAATAAATTATGAGAATATTATAACATATTTTAAGAAAATGTGATATGATAAAAGTATGGTGGTAAAACAGAAGAAGTTTGCAATAGTCTATCGTGATTATCTAGAGGGGAAAATTCGGTTGAAAACGTATCAAAAGGTGGGGATTGCGTTTTTGGTGGTGGTGATTGCTGGATGTGTGGGGTGGATTTACGAGTTTTTTGTGTCGCTGATTGATAAGGGCGAAGTGTATATGGAGGGTGGGAATTTGCTGCCATGGATTAATATTTATGCGATTGGTGCGATACTTTTGATGCCGGCAGCGCTGAAGTTGAAACGTTATCCGTGGGCGGTGTTTTTGTCGTCGGCGTTGATTACTGGCGCGGTGGAGCTGATTAGTGGGTGGCTGGTTTATACGATTGGAAATGGGACGAGATATTGGAATTATGATCATGGGCTTTGGGAAATTGGGAGTATTAATGGGTTCGTGTGCTTGCTTAGTGTGGTGATTTTTGGGCTGTTTGCGCTCGCGCTGGTGTATGCGATTTTGCCGATGTGTACTTATGTGGCATTAAAATGGCGGAAGGAAGTTTTTCTTGCGGTGGCGATTTCGCTGTTTACGGTGGTGATGCTAGATGAAGTGGTGAATCTGACGCTGAAGAATTTGGATTTGCCGACGGCGGTGGATCTTTATAAATCGCTAGGGCTGAAATACGAAGAGTTTTAGCCCTCGGAGGATTTTACGCTGGACTTTTTTGTGGTTAATATCCTTTGCCGGTATTTGGGGCCTTTGGAATTATGGTTTCTTCTTCTGGAATTAAACTTTTTAGAATCGGCATGATACTTTCTGGAATGTGCCCGGTTACTAGTTTTTCGGCGTTAGAAACTAAAGAATAAGTATAATAAAGAGAATAATCTTCACCGAAAGTATCCTGAGTGTACTCAGCATCTGCTACGATTATCGGCGCAAGTGCCTTTACTAGTTTCGGTAGATTTTCTTTGATAATTGTGAATTCGTCCTCCGTTGCTGCTGGTTCTATACTATGGGCATTTACATAATCATCGTAGTTGCCAATATACGTTACGAGATAATCCAAAAACTCATCGATGTCCGCTTCCGTTGCGGTGCCTCTTAGGATTTTTACCAAATCTAAGTATGGCGGGAAATTTGCTAGGGCTTCTTCCATGCTGCTGCCATACCCGCCAGTTAGCAAGTCCATAAATGCGTTTCCTGCTACCATCCCAGCCATGCCGGTATCGGTATCTTTGATGAAGTTTAGAAACTCGCTTTGGTTGTCAAGTGTCCTTAGCTGGTAGGCTTTCATCAAGGCTGAAAGTGGCGCTTTTACTTCTGTGTCAAAATATTCGCGCGTCAGACCTGCGCTAGTAATGAACTCCGTCCATGCGTCCATAAAATCTTGGCCATTCATTGCGCCGATTTTTTCTACTACTCCATCGTTGGAAGAAAGCAGATTTAACGCGCTAGAGCTGTCTGCTAACTCTGAGATATCTACCACCATGGTCGTTATATTGAGGTCTGCCGGGTGAATTTCTTCGTAGATTCCGGTGTTGTAAAAACCCCAAACTTCTGGGAAAACGTACCCAAGCAATAGATCGTTTCCGTCTTTTACGTCATGAATATTGGAATACTTCGTTTCTGTCACGCTTGCTCTAGGCGCACCAAAAGTATAAACATAGAAATCTTCTGGTGTCATGCTGTAGTCACTTAGATTCGTATTTATCTTCTTGGCAAACAGATCCACTACCGCGCCGCCCCGTGAATAGCCAACGACCCAAACTTTATAACTAGAGAAATCATGTTCCGAAATATATTGGTCGAACCTGCCAAGCATTAGATCTGCTGATTCTGAAAATCCCGCATGGTCTCCGCTCGTTCCTACATTGAAATTGGATAGCCATTCCGTCATATAATTATAATTACGAGGCGCTACGACGACTAGCTCCTGGCCGGTGCTGAGAGTCTTGTGGCCAATAGTTGTGCCAAAAGAATGTCCGTCTTCTTCTGAGGTTTCGTCCCAACTCTGATAGTCGGAAAATCCAAGTTGGTCTAAGAAAGCGGTTAGTTTGGGATTCGCATCTGTAGTGGTGGTAGGATACCCGTCTGCTCGATTTTCGTACCCGGCTAGTGCTAAAGCATATGAGACGGCTCGAAGCTCTGGATGATCGCCGTAAGATGCCGAAGCAAAATATTCATCGCTATATTCTATAGTGTCTGTTGCGTCTAGCGCATCATAGGCCGAACTCCAGGGATTTTCCTCGTCTTCAATAAAAGCATAGTACGGATAGGTAGCTGTAATCTTTTCTGATGCTTCTAGCTCTATTGCTGTCACATTATAAACTGGTAAAATTGTGGCAAAAGATACTACGAAACTCATGCCTAACGTTGCTAGTTTTCTAACTATTTTGTGTTTGATCATTTGATTCTCCCTTTTGCGTTTTTGGTATTTGTTCGCAACGCATTCTTTATTGTATGGCCTATTTATTTTATTATAGCATAAGAAGTTTGTTTTATCATAAATTGATTGTATTATACGCGCACAAATCTTAGTATTTCAATTTTTAGCGTTTTAATTCGCCATTCCTGTAGTCCTTGGTGTGCTGATTGTTTATCATTTTCTTCATCTCAAAACGAGACTTTGCGTTGTTTTGCTCGTCAAAAAAAGCCGTTTCGTGCAACGCGTGGCATATCATACATCGTCATACAAGCTGTGGCTTTAATCCGCCGTAGTCTCAATCCCAAAATGGTTTTAAAGGTGACTTTCTTATGCTCAACCTAGACTAATACCGCCTAGCGGCGCAACCTTAAAGAAACGAGGTGGACGATCTCATTTGTTCGCAATATCAAAAGTTTCCGAGCTCTTTTTCAAGTTTTATATTCTAAAAACAGTATATATTTCTTAATATATATTATTTATATATTTTATTGCTTCAATAGATGCTATAGCACCATCTGACGTCGCCGTTACCAACTGTCTTACTTCTTTTGAACGAGTATCGCCTGCTACGAAGATTCCATCAACATTTGTATGGCAATTTTCATTTGCAATTATATATCCTGATTTATCTAAATTTATTAGTTTAGCAAAATTTTGATTTTCAGGACTTCTTCCTATAGCAACAAATAAAGCATCTACATTTATATTTCTCTTACTTCCATCACTATTGGTTACTTCAATACTTTCAAGTTTATCCTGTGCATTTAGTTTTGTAACATTACTATTGTAAATAAACTCAACATTCATTTTTTCTTTTAAAAGATTAATTGTTGATTCTTCACCTCTAAACTGATTTCTCCTATGTATTAAATAAACTTTTGAAGCAATATCAGACAGATATAAAGCGTCCTCTAAAGCAGTATTGCCTCCACCAACAACTGCAACAATTTTCTTTTTATAAAAAGCTCCATCACACGTTGCACAATATGATAATCCTTTACCAACAAGTTCATCTTCATTTGATAATCCTAATTTTCTATTTTCAGAACCTGTTGCAATTATTATTGCTTTTGTTTTGTATGTATTCTTGGTTGTTATTATTTCTTTTTCTTTTCCTAAATCATTAATATCTATAACTTTTTCATACACTATTTCAGTGCCAAGATTCTTTGCTTGATTATATAAATTAGTCGCAAAGTCAAATCCTGAGATATGTTCATTAGCTGGATAATTTTCTATATCAAGGGTATTAATGATTTGACCACCATAATTCTTTGCTTCTAGTACCAAAACATTTTTATTTGCTCTTTTAGCATATATTGCTGAAGTCAAACCTGCAGGGCCTGCTCCAACTATTATTATATCGTATAACATTTAACCTCCTATTAAATTATCTAAATCATCTCTGGATATTAATCCAACATTTCTTTTTATTTCTTTTCCTTTATCAAATAATACTAAACAGGGAATTGATGAAACATTATACTTTTCTGATAATTCATCTTCATTATCAACATTAATTGATACGACTTTAATATCAGTATTATTATTTGCGAATTCTTCAATAATTGGTTTTAACATTTTACATGGTCCACACCAATCAGCATTGAAATCTGCAAGAACTTTTTTCCCACTATTTATTACTTCTTTTTCAAAATTACTTTTATTTACTTCAATAACTCCCATTATTGATTACTCCTTTCAACGTTTATTAACACTTTGTACATTAAGGAATATAATGTTATTGCTTCCTCATTAGATAAATCAATACATTTTCCCATTGCCTTTGGTATAGACTTAGCTTTTTCCTTAAGTTTTTTACCTTTTTCAGTTATTTCTACTTCTAGGTTTCTTCCATCTATTTTAGATCTAATACGAGTAATAAATCCTTTATTCTCTAACTTTTTAAGCAATGGAGTTAATGTACTAGAATCTAATAGAAGAGTCTTGCCTATATCTTTAACATTACTTTTTTCTTTTTCCCAGAAATACATCATAACAATATATTGTGTATATGTTAAATCTATTTCTTCTAGCCATGGGGTATATTTTCTTGTTATTTCCTTAGAACATAGGTAAATAGGAAAACATATTTGATTTTTTAATTTTAATAAATCTTCCTCTTTTTCCATATTGTATGCTCCTATAGCAATTCTTCTAGATCATTTTCTATTTCTTTAGGATCAAAAGTAGGATCATATCTTTTTACAGCATTCCCATTCTTATCGACTAGAAACTTTGTGAAATTCCAAACAATATCTCCATCTTTTTTGCAAGTTGGACTCATCTTTGAAATAGCTTTCATTGCCATTTTATTTTTAAGTCCTTTAGCTTCCTCTTTAGGTTGTTGTTCTTTTAAGATGGTAAATACTTTGCTTTCATTCTCCCCATTTACTTCTATTTTTGCAAATTGATCAAATTGAGTTTTATACTTAGCAGTACAAAACTTATGTATTTCATCATTGCTACCTGGAGCTTGATGGCCAAATTGATCACATGGAAAATCTAGTACCTCAAAACCTTCATCGTGATATTTTTCATATAAACTTTCTATTGCCTCATATTGTGGTGTAAATCCACAACCAGTTGCCGTATTAACAACTAATGATACTTTTCCTTTTAGTTCTGATAGATTGAAATCTTCACCATTTCTTTTTTTAACTTTTAAATCATATATGCCCATAGATTAGTTATCACCTTTAATTTGTATACAAATTAATTGTATCAAAGCAAATTTGTTTTGACAAGATTTCAAATAGCATAAATGCTCCATTATTAATGAATTACAAGAGACTGAAAACAATTTTCATTCTTTTACGTAATTTTATTTTTTTCGTACTAAAATGATTATTAAAATTCATATTTGCGAATGCCAAAATATGTGATATATTTTATTCAAATAATTAAGTAAAGGAACTATTATGCCAAGACCACGCAACAAACAGGACTTATTAAAGGCTGGCGAAGAATACTACGCCAAGCTGATCGAAATGGCTGATTCAATGAGCGAGAAAGAAATGAACACCGAATTCGATTTCTCCGGCGACCCGTCAAAGAAAGAACGCCACTGGGGGCGCGACAAGAACCTACGCGATATTTGGGTACATCTATACGAATGGCATCGAATGCTACTTGAATTTGTAGATACGAATCTGAATAAAGGCGGTAATGCACCATTCTTGCCGGAACCGTATACCTGGAAAACTTATGGTGATATGAATGTTGAGTATTGGAAGAAGCACCAAAATACCTCGCTAGAAGACGCGAGAAAGATGTTCGAAAAGTCCCATAAAGACGTCATGAATCTAGCCGAAAGCCTTAGCGAGGAACAATTATTTACTAAAGGTATGTATCCTTGGGTTGGCAGCTCAGTACTTGGTTCATATTTTGTTAGCTGCCTATCTTCCCATTACGACTGGGCGATGAAGAAGCTCAAAGCACATAAGAAGAATGTAGCAGCGGATAGGTAAAAGTTTAAAAAGCCCCGAAGAAAGCAGTTCTTCGTTACCATATCTATTATGATTTTACAATAATTATTGCTTTTGAGGCTACAAAAAACTTCGTGATAAGAATGACCAGTGAGCCGGGAAGGTCGGGAACGTCGCCGCTTCGCAACCTACCACAGAAACAAAATAGAACCCTTTTGGGGTTCATTTTATTTCCGTGGTGAGGGGCGAGTAGACGTTGCCCTGCGAGTTCTGTGGTATACTTTTGCGGACAAAGAGATAAGGATGTCGCTTCGCTCCATGGGGATGTCGTGTTTCGCACTCCATTCGAACTTTTAAGAATATATGGCTTAACTGGAGCCGTAGAGACTTAAAACAATGACAATGAAAAAAAATAAAAGAAATACAAAGTCAATGGTATAATTATAGTAAGTAAACAAAGGATTTTTTATGGAACAAACTATTTGCCAGAGCTGTGCAATGCCACTAACTTCAGAAGATATGTATTCTACTGAGAAAGATGGCAGTGTTAATAAAGATTATTGTAAGTGGTGCTACAAAGATGGTGAATTTGTAGATAAAGTTTCCATGGAAGAATATATCGAAATGTGCTCGAAGTTTGGCGAACAGGCCGGTATGACGAACGAGCAAATGAAAGAATATTGCACGAAAGTATTTCCAACACTCAAGAGATGGAAGAAAGCGTAATGTGGCAAGCACCAAAGAATATCGCGATTTTATCCTAGAGCAACTATCAGAAGCGCCGAACATTACTTGCCGGCCAATGATGGGCGAATTCTTGCTATATTCCAATAACGTCTTATTTGGCGGCATTTATGATGACCGTTTACTTGTAAAAATTGTTCCAGAGAACAAACAATACAAAATGTTAGAATCTATCCCCTACGATGGCGCTAAGCCGATGTATTTAGTCGAAGACGTAGATGATAAAGAAAAGCTGATCGAGATGATAGAAGCGACCACTAGAGGATTAAAGCAATGACAATATTTGAATATAGGATATCTCCTGCGTGGCTTTCTCCTGACGCTCCAGAATCTATTTTCCGTATTACAGTTACAAGCGACAAAGAAAACAATGTGATCACTTGGTTTCACGACAAGAAGTATCTTCATAGTATCCCGACTAGCGAGATTAGTCAAATAAAAAGCATCATTAAGGAACATTCAGAGCTATTTCGTATACCAGGATGCCTTGAGCCAAATACTGTTCTAGACGGCGAAGAATATTCCTTTATTTTCTCAGATGGTAAAAACACAAATTCTTTTTCAGGGTTCAATATATTAGATTATGGCCGAAGCCCACGCAAGAACGCCACGCTGGCCTTAAGAGTAGCTAGAACGATAAAAGAAAAAGTATTAGACCTTAATGGCGTCAGAACAATGATACCAACCCGTTTACAACACTGGCCGAAGTATAGAAAACCTTCAAACAATATCAAAATATAATTTATCAAATAGAACATATCGCCTAGGGTGCACTCCTTAAAAGAAAGGAGATAATGATGAAACGCCGCAAATTCAAGAAAGCCAAACCCGGCGAACCGATACCAGTAACCGCTCGGCAACTTGAAAGCTTTATGCTCGAGCATAATGGTGGATTCAATTCACGCGATTACGATAAGTTCGAGCGTATGGAGCTATTGGAATCGTCCGTTCGTGACGCGATTCACGAGTTAAAGACTTATTCCCTAGAAACGCTAGCACAGCGCTTCGATGTACGCTTTTTGGGGCGCGGTAAGCGCGTTTTTGTGAGGCTAGACGCCAGCGATTAGGTTATTTGACATATCTTTCAAACATTATTCGAAGCTTATAGCTAAGGTAGTCATGGATATCTTTGAGTGTTACAGAGACTTCGTTGCGGTAATATTTACGCAAAATGGCGAAAGTGCCGCTCGTAAGAATTAAAAGCTCGAACTCGGCGTTTTTGTCCTCGATGCCTTTTTCGCGAATAATTGAAAAAACGCGTTGTGTCATACCGCTTTCAAGCTGGCTCAAGAAGGCCGTTGGCGCATCGCTAGATAGAAGCTGGCGATAGACACTTTCTTGCTGCCTAAGAAAAGTAAAAATCTGATTCACATATTGCTCAACATCGCCAATAGTATTAAATTCAT
>JAFRBW010000005.1 GCA_017404685.1 Candidatus Saccharimonadota bacterium | reverse complement strand
GGTGAATACGTTCCCGGGTCTTGTACACACCGCCCGTCAAACCATGAGAGTCACGAGCCCCCGAAGTCCGGCTAGGCGGCCTAAGGTGAGCGGGATGATTGGGGTTAAGTCGGAACAAGGCATCGGTACGAGAACGTGTCGATGGATTACCTCCTTTCTTGAGAAGGATTTGATGCGTCTGCTCCCGCAAGGGGACAGATAGCTAGGTCGGTTACGGTTGCGTCTAGAAGCTTAAGACACAACTTCGCCTACTTTTAGTAGGAGTAACAATAAGCTTTACACACTAACGTTACTTGATTGCACAACTAAGTTGTTAAACGAAAATCCACCCCATATGGGGTGGATTTTTTACGAAAACGCGACTGAATATGCTATAATTGTCCTAAGCCTCACAGGCACATTTTATGTAAAGGAGAAAGTGTTATGATGCAAACGAAGGTAATCAGCATTGGCGGCTCTATCATTGCGCCCGATTTGCCAGACCAAGAGTTCCTGATGCAATTTACGCATGTTGTTGTCAGCTGGCTGGTCAGCCATCCCAATCGAAGCATCGTGCTCGTAGCCGGTGGCGGCGCCGTGGCTCGCACCTATCAGGGAGCCTATCGTACGATTGAGGCTAAACTAGGCCCTACTCAGCGTTTTAACACGGAAAAAGCTAGAGACACCGCTGCCGACTGGATCGGTGTTATGGCGACGCGTCTCAATGCCGAGCTACTACGCGCTTGCTTCGGCCCGATGGTGCACGAACCTGTGGTCACAAATCCCATGGAAGCGCCCACGAGTTTTAATCGCATTCTCATTGGCTCCGGTTGGAAGCCTGGCTTTTCGTCAGATTACGATGCCGTTCTACTTGCCACCAAATATGGCGCAAATACAGTCGTCAATCTCTCGAACATCGCACAGGTTTACACCGCCGATCCCAAAAAGGACGAATCCGCGCAACCGATCGTGTCAATTTCCTGGGCAGATTTCCGCAAGATGGTCGGAAACGAATGGACTCCCGGCATGAACACACCTTTTGATCCAATTGCAAGCCAGCTCGCCGAGGAAAAAGGTATCAAGGTCATCTGTGCCGCCGGCAAAGATCTCGAAAATTTCGCGCACATCTTAAATGACGAAGATTTTCTTGGCACTACCATCGGCTAAGGAGCACGGCACTCTCCCTCAAAAATCCCCCGATAAGGGGGATTTTAATTATCTATCATCGCCTTCGCCATGTAGTCTATCGCGCCTCTGTCGCGACTCTAGTTTCTTAATGTTCACCTGCGCCACGTCGTCAAAAGGTATATCTAGATAGCTTGCAATCGCTGAGACATACCAGAGCACATCCCCCAGCTCCTTAGAAATCTCATAGCGATCCTCGTCGCTAATCTGCCCACTTTTATCGCGAATTATCTTCTTAAACTTGTCCGCCGTCTCGCCAGCTTCGCCAGTAAGCCCCAGCACTTTTTCAATAAAACCGCCACCCGTCAAATCTCGGCCCGGCTTTGCCAAATCATACTTGATCGCCTTGGCCTGGTATTCGTTAAATTTCATTTTGCCTCCATATCTGTACAAAATAATTATATCACATGTTATAATATATTTCATGGACGACACACGAAATCTCATTGATAAATTCAAAGGCCAGACCAACGAACAAGTTTTTGACGCACTAGAAAAAACCCGCATCCCGCTCGAAATCGCGATCGAAAACGTCGAACACGATTTCAACATCGGTTCCATTGTCCGCACCGCCAATTCCTTTAACGTTAGCACGGTTCATATCATCGGCAAGAAAAAATATAACCGCCGCGGTGCCATGTGCACCGATAAGTACTTAAAAATTGTGCACCATGCCACGCTGGAAGATTTCCTGAAAACTCAGGCCGGCAGGGAATTAGTCGCAATCGAGAACAACCTCAGCCGCGCCAAGCCTCTCCACGATAAAAGTTTTATCCAAAACACCACTCTGATTTTCGGCTCCGAAAACAGCGGCATCAGCCCAGAACTTCTGGAAAAATCCACCGACATTCGCTTTATCGAGTCCTTCGGCTCCACCCGCTCCGTCAACGTCGGCGCCGCTGCCGCTATTGCTATGTATGAATATGTCCGCCAACGTGTTTTTTAAAGGCACAAAAAAATGGTGGGGATATCAGGACTTGAACCTGAGACCTCGTCATTATCAGTGACGCGCTCTAACCAGCTGAGCTATATCCCCATCATATGGTGGAGTAACAGGGATTCAAACCCTGGACCTCTGCCTTGCAAAGGCAGCGCTCTAATCAGCTGAGCTATTACCCCAAATGTAAATTGCTGTACTAACTATTTTACACCATTTTAAAGAAAAATGCAAGTAATTTTACGCAAAAAGAAAACCGCCTTTGATTTAGAGAGGGGCGGTTTTCCAGGTCATACATACACTTGAGCAACCTCGCAGTAGGTTACTTGCTCAAGATACCCCTATTATATATCACCACGTGCATTTTGTCAAGACCCTTTTTCCACAAATTGTGCAAAAGGCATAAAAACATTGTTCGGGAATTATAAAATTATTACAACACATTTCTAAGAAAAAGCATATTGACAATAAATCATAAGTATGATATAATTAAATCATAATATCAATCAAGAGTAATATTGGTGGGCAGATAGGAAATTAAGATGTCCGGAACTAAAGCTGGTGGCATGAAAGCTGCCGCTACAAACAAAGCTAAATACGGCAAAGAGTTTTATGCTCGTATTGGCAAAAAAGGTGGCCAGAACGGTCACACCGGCGGTTTTGCCGCTAACCCTGCACTCGCCCGCATCGCCGGCGCTAAGGGTGGCCGCATCTCTCGTCGTGGTCCAGCTAAAAAAGCTGCCTAAGTATATTCTTCGCAAAATGGACAATGAAAAACTCCATCTTGCGCCTGATATCGCGTTAGCCCGCACTTAGGGCAACGCGATTTTTGGTGCAAATCATCTCTGTAAGTATCCAGCTCACGCTCCACCACCACCTCATCATATAGCACCCCATATCGCTCTGCCAGTTCGCGCGCCTTCTCCCAGGCTTCTCGCTCCATCTTGAGCCGCCCCGCCAGGGTCCCAAAATCCCGATGCCCGCACAAATAATGCCCCAACTCATGCAAGATTAGAAGGGCATCATCCACTTCTTCCGGCCCCAGCATAACAAAATCCGGCGGCCTGAACAAAAATTTCTCCCCCCGCCGGAACTTCACCTCCGGAAAATCCTCCCTCAATCTGTCTAGTAGAACCTTATCCATTTTGAACAAATTATTTATACACTTGATTATACCACACATTTTTGATATAATTAAAGCAGATTTGGGCTCATTCATTAGTATACCCAACGGGTGACGCCTTGCTCGGGGGACCCCCAAAATCTCTTACGAAGTAAAGATTTGGGGGGGAGCAAGGCGGCAGGACCCGTTGTATACTAGTGAATGGGTCCAAAGGAAGGAATAAATCATAATGGCAAATGCCAAAAAATATACAATGGATGAGCTCCTTAGTGCAAATGAGGAAGCATCCAAAAAAGGAATCGCAGGTGATACTGTCAATGGCACAGTCATCTCCGTTAAAAAACACGAGATTCTGATCGATCTCGGGAACCAAGGCGTCGGTCTAGTCCCTCGCCGCGAGGCTTCTTTTGCGCGCAACCTTAATGTTGGCGACGAAGTCAGCGCCTCTGTTATCGAGGCCGAAATGGACGATGGCTATGTTCTCCTTAGCCTTCGCAAAGCCGTCAAGGACAAGGGCTGGGACGAAATCCAGGCCAAGCTTGATAGCGCCGAGATTGTCGAGGTTACTCCGTTTGACGCCAATCGTGGTGGTCTTCTCGTCGAGTACGAAGGCATCCGTGGTTTCTTGCCGGTTTCTCAGCTCTCCGCTGAGCACTATCCACGCGTTGGCAGCGCAGACAAGGACGAGATCCTTCAGCGCCTCAACTCGCTCGTCGGTAAGGGCATCAAGGTACGCATTCTCGACGCCATCAAGAAAGAAAACAAGCTTATCTTCTCAGAGAAGGAAGCTATCAAAGACGGCCTTGCTGAACGCTTTGCCGAGCTCAAAATCGGCGACATCGTTAAAGGCATCGTCACTGGCGTTGTAGACTTTGGCGTGTTCGTCAATGTCGACGGCATCGAAGGCCTAGTTCACATCTCAGAAATCTCCTGGGAGCGCGTCAACAACCCATCTGACTACGTCAAGGTTGGCGACACTATCGAGGCCAAAATCATCGCCATCGATAAAGAGCGCTTGTCTCTTTCGATGAAGCAGCTAGTCGAAGACCCATGGCTACACGAAGTAGAAAACCTCAAGAAGGGCGATCAGATCGAAGGTACGGTTACCCGCATTACTCCGTTTGGCGCTTTTGTCCAGATTAGCCCAGCGGTAGAGGCCCTCGTCCACGTTTCCGAACTTGGCGAAGGCTCCGACGTCGATCCAGAGAAAGTCTTTACCTTGAACGAACGCAAATCATTCAAGGTTCTTGACATCGACAAAGATGGCCGCAAGATCTCGCTATCGATCTCAAAATAATTTAGCTACAAAAAAGCATTAATTGTAAAAATTAGTGCTTTTTTGTGGTATAATAGTCATAAGCATTATAATCGAAAGGTACAAAAATGAACAAAAACGGGGAACCTCGCATGAACGCCGAGCCATCAGAATCAAGAAGCACATCAGCATACGATGTTTTGTTAAACTACGATGTTCCATCCGTCAAAAAACAACAGACCACCGAGGCTCACGACATTGTCGAAGGAGCCTACGACAAAAAGCCAGCCCAAAGTAGCACTGGCGCCGCATACAATCTCGGCAGCTACGCTTACAAAACCGCCAAGGCCCCAGAAACTCCATCCCTAGACTATTCCAAATACGAAGTCAAAGAATCCGTCGACAAGTTTCCAACCGGCGCTCTCGATCCAAAACCAATCTTAAACATCCCAGTTCGCCCAGTTGAGTTCTCTAAGCCAACCGAAGAAGTCGCGCCGTCGCAAAAAGACGATTTGTCACTCATTCTAGACGAAGTTATCTCAAGCCAAAAAGATGCCGCCCCGGCTGAAGAACCAGTAAAAGAACCAGTAAAAGAACTAGTAGAAGAACCAGCAAGCGAGCCGGCCAAAGAGCCAGCAAAAGAACCAGCCGAGGAGAAAACAGCAGAGCCAGTAGCAGAACCGGCTCAAAAATCCGAAAACACCCAACCATCCGAAGCAGAACCAAAGGCAGAACCGAAGGCAGAACCGAAGGCAGAACCAAAGGCAGAACCGAAGGCGGAACCGAAAACCGAACTGAAAGTAGAACAAAAATCAGAACAAGAACAAAAGCAGGAGCAAGAAGCCCTAGCAGCAGCAGGCAAGATTATCGAACACCTAAACGAACTTCGCGACCAAGGCATCTATAAGGAAAAAGCCTACCAGCGCGCCATCAAGAAGACTTTCGAAATCTTCGAAAAACTCTCTGGCTGGGAAAAATGGTGGAGCGGTATGTCTCCAGCTGAGCGTCGTGCCGTCAAAGCAACTAATGAAGCACTCTTGACCAGCCAGCCAGAAGGCACCAAAAGCGGCGAATTCAGCTACTGGCTCATCTCTAAAGAAGTCAGCCATCCAGAAGATTTCATGGACGTCAAAAGTCAAGAGTCGGAGAAGGATATAGCTGCTTAATGCCCAAAAATACACTTCTATGATATAATAGAGTGAAGGAGTTAGAGTGAAAAAATCAAAAAAAGATTATAAGGGTCGGCCATGGCTCAAGTATTACGAGGAAGAAGGCGTCCCAAGTAGCATAGAATATCCAGATTGTTCCATGGTTGATATGGTGATGCAATCTGCCGAAAAATGGCCAGATAATATCGCCTACTCATATTATGGCCACAAGGTTTCCTATAAAAATTTCGTCAAGAAAATCGAGCAAACCGCTCGCGCCCTCAAGAATTACGGCGTCAAAGAAGGCGATCGCGTCACCATTTGTATGCCCAACACTCCAGAGGGAATCACGATGGTTTACGCCGTCAATATGGTTGGTGCTATCTGCAACATGGTGCACCCACTTTCCTCAGAAAAGGAGTTAGAATACTACATCAAGGTCGCCGAGTCTAAGTACGTTCTCGTCATTGATGCGGTTTTTGACAAAATCTACAAACTTCGCGACACTGCCCAGCTCGAGCGTATCATCGTCGTGCGTCCATCCGATGGCCTCGGTTTCTTGAAACAGCGTCTCTACAAACTCCTCCACGTCAAAAAAGTCAAACTCCCACAAAACGACAGCCGCGTGGTTCTCTGGGAAGATTTCATTGCTAACTCATACTTCTACCAGGGAAGCTATCACGAAGAGCGTTCTGGTGCCGATCTTGCCGTCATTATGTATTCCGGCGGTACCACTGGCTCGCCAAAGGCCGTGATGCTCTCAAACCTCAATATCAACGCCGAATCCCTCTGTGACAGCACCGTCATCCGCCAAATCGTTCCAGGCGCCACCGTTCTCTCCATTCTGCCTCTGTTCCACTGTTTCGGTCTCGGCGTTTGCATCCACACCCCACTTTGCAAAGGTATGGGCTGCATCCTCATCCCGGCCTTTTCTCACAAACAATTTGCAGATATCATCAAGAAAAACAGCCCTAATTTCATCGTTGGCGTTCCGACCCTTTTTGAAGCGCTTGTCAATACTAAGCTAAAACCAGACGATCTCAAATCTGTCACCGCAGTTATCTGTGGCGGCGACGCGCTCAATCAGACCTTAAGAAACAAAGTCAACGCTTACCTTAAAAACCATGGTTCTAGCGCCAAAATCCGTGTTGGCTATGGTCTCACGGAAGGTTCCGGTGCGGTTTGTTTGTCTCCAGAAGATTCTTTTGCTGATGGCATTATCGGGATGCCACTCCCAGATACCGATTTCAAAATCGTCAAAAACAGCACCTTCACCGAGCTTCCAGCCGGCAAAGAAGGAGAAATCTGTATCAGCGGCCCTCTCGTGATGATGGGCTACCTCGGTAACGACGCTGAGACCGCCCAGGCTCTCCGCCTCCATCCAGATGGCAAAATCTGGCTCCACACCGGCGATCTTGGCAGCATCCACGACGACGGCCTTATCTATTTCGCCCAGCGTTTGAAGCGCATCATCATCAGTAGCGGCTACAACATCTACCCGACCCATCTCGAATCCGTTATCAACTCTCACGAAGCCGTTCTGACGTCCACTGTCATCGGTATAGACCACCCATATAAAGGCCAAGTGCCAAAAGCCTTCATCGTTCTAAAAGAAGGCTACAAGCCAGGGAAGCGTCTCGAGCGCGAAATCCGCGAACTTCTAGAACGCAACGTTCCAATCTACGCTCTGCCGGTCGCCTACGAATTTCGTGACAAACTCCCTCAAACTCTGGTGGGCAAAGTAGCATTCAAAAAACTCGAAGCCGAAGAAAGGAACAAAAAATGAACAGAAAACTCGGTACTCTAATTGGAATCTTATTCGTAGGACTACTCATCGTTGCTGGCGTTGTGGTCGCTAACGGTAGTCAGCCAAAACGCGACAACCTCTTCACTCGCGACCCAATTGTGGAGCTTGCCGAAGAGATTGATTATGATGGCTACAATTTAGATTCCATCATCGCCGCAGACGAAAACACCGGCAACATCGCCGAAAAAATCTCCGGCCAAAAAGACGCCGACATCATCATCTACGAATACGCCGACTATGGCTGCAGCCATTGTGCCGACGCCAATTCCACCATCAATAAGCTCGTCTCCGATTACGATGGCAAAGTTGCCGTAGTTTTTCGCGAGCTAGTTTTGCAATTCCCAAATAGCGTCTCTTCCGCCTCTGCGGCCACTGCCGCCGGCATCCAAGGTTACTGGGAAAAATACAAAAATCTCCTCTATTCTAACCAAGCCGAATGGTATTACCTCAAAAACAAAAAACGCGACGCCTACTTCGAAAACCTCTTTGTTGAGGCCTCAAATGGCGAAGGCGATCTCGAGAAGTTCAAAGAAGATTACACCTCAGACGAGGTCAAAAAGCGCCTCGCCTTCAACTACGGCGCCGCCTCTGATCTAGAAATCACCGCCACCCCTAATTTCCGCATCAATGGCGAAAAAGTTCTCCTCTCTGAGCTCCAAGATAAAATTGAGGAACTATTAGCAGAATGATCTGGAAAATCCTCCTAGTCCTAGTTATTTCAATGGTGCCGCTCATCGAGCTCCGCGGCGCCATCCCGCTCGCCGTCGGCATGGAACTTGACCTTCCAGAGTGGCTAATTTTGCTCGTCGCTCTCATCGGCAACATTCTCCCTGTTCCAATCATCTACCTCTTTGCCCGCAAAGTCCTCACCTGGGGCGAGACCGTCAAATGGCCCCCATTTCGCGATTTCTGCAAGTTTTGCCTCGAAAAAGGCGAAAAAGCCGGCGCCAAACTCTTAAAAAACGCCAAGGGCGGCGTCTATGTTGGCCTCCTCCTCTTTGTCGCCATTCCAGTTCCTGGCACCGGAGCCTGGACTGGCACTCTCGCCGCTAGCATCCTAAATCTCGACTTCAAACAGACCATGCTTGCCATCATTACCGGCGTTCTCATCGCTGGCGTCATCATGCTCCTCGCCTCTCTCGGCCTGTTCAAAGCCATCTTTGGCGCAATCTAGCCCAAAAAGGCCAATATCCCCCTTGATTTTTCCGGCCCGGTGATGTATAATAAAACTACATTCCCCTGTAGCTCAATGGTGGAGCAAGAAGCTGTTAACTTCGAGGTTGCCAGTTCGAGTCTGGCCGGGGGAGCCATTTTTTATTGCTAAAACCACGCATCTGTGGTAAAATTAGACATAGATTTCATTTTTTTACGCAGGAAGGAGAAGGAGCAAAGTGGAAGAAAAAACAATTCAAATTGCAGGTTCTATTACAGTGGATGAGCTAGCGAATGCCCTCGGCCTTTCTGTTACCGAATTAATCGGCACACTTTTCAAAAACGGCATCGTTGCTACCATCAACCAGCGCCTCGATTACGAAACCGCCAGCATCATCATCGATGAGCTCGGCCTCAAAAACGTCAAGCTAGAGCGCAAGAACACCGCCACCAGGACTAGCGACCTTCACAGGGAACTATCAGATAAGGCCGTCACTCGTCCGCCGGTTGTCGCTGTCATGGGCCATGTCGATCACGGCAAGACCACCCTCCTCGATACTCTCCTCGGCAAGAAGACCGTCGATGCCGAAGCCGGTGGTATTACTCAGCACATCTCTGCTTATCAGCTAAAGCACGATGATCGCATCATCACTTTTCTCGATACCCCTGGCCACGAGGCTTTTGCCGCTATTCGCCAGCACGGCGCCATGCTTACCGATATTGTCGTGATTGTAGTTGCTGCCGATGATGGTGTCAAGCCACAGACCATAGAGGCTATCAATTTCGCCAAATCCGCCAACGCCAAAATCATCGTCGCCATCAACAAAATCGACCGCGAGGGCGCCGATATCGACCGCACCAAGGCCGACCTCTCGAGTCACGGCCTCCAGCCAGAAGAATGGGGCGGTGACATCACCATGGTTCCGATTTCTGCCAAGAAAAACCAAAACCTCGATCAGCTCATCGATATGATTCTCCTAACCGCCGACATCGAGGAACTAAAAGCCGACATCGACATCCCCGCCGAAGGCCTCGTTATCGAGTCTCACATGGAGACCGGCAAAGGCTCCGTAGTAAATCTCCTCGTCACCGGCGGTGAGCTCAAGACCGGCGATTTCATCGTTGCCGGCTCCACCTACGGCAAAATTCGCACTATGCTAGATTGGCAAGGCAAGCCAAAGGGCAAAGCCACGCCATCCACCCCTGTTACTGTGACCGGTTTCAAAGAGCTACCAAACTTCGGTGACCGCTTCGTAGAAGTCCAAGACGAAAAAACCGCTCGCAAAATGGCTCTCTTAAACGCTGCGCAGCTCGCCAGCGAGTCCGCCAGCGCCAATGTTACTTCCACCGATCTTCTCCGGATGATGAACGTCGCCGACAATTCCAAAGTCATGAACGTCATCGTCAAAGGCGACGTCCTCGGCTCTGTCACTAGCGTTATCGACTCCCTCAAAATGATCGACACCCACGGCGAAATTACCCTCAACATCGTCGCAAGCGGCGTCGGCGACATTAACGAAAACGACGTTTACATGGCCGCCGGCGGCAACACCATCATCTATGGCTTCAATGTCAATGTCCCAATCAACATCTCCAAGATGGCAGCGCGCGACAATGTCCCGATCCGCACCTATAAAGTCATCTACGAGCTTCTCGACGACGCCAAGCACGAAATGGAAAATCTCCTCGATGCCGAAATCATCGAAGAAGACAAAGGCGAAATGAAAGTCCTCGGCGTTTTCCGCACCGAGAAGACCAGCATCATCGCCGGTGGGGAAGTACTAAAAGGCGATGTCCGCCAAAAATACCTCGTCCGTATCATCCGCGACAAAAAATATCTCGGCGAAGCCGAAGTCACCTCTGTCCAGAAGGAAAAAATGGACGTTTCCGAGCTTGTCGCTGGCGAGACTGGCGGCCTCGCATTAAAAACCGACCACAAAATCGACCTCTTAATCGGCGACCGCCTCAAATTCTTTACCCGCGAATCCAGAAAACGCACTTTATAACATAACCACATTGTGTTATAATGGAATTATGCAATTCGACGAACAATTTTTGCAAGAAATGGGCCTCGCCGCTATGCCGGCAGACAAAAAGCAAGCCTTCCTCAAATATATTCAAGAGGAGCTAGAAATTCGCATCGGCGAACGTATCGGTCGCGGCCTCACTGATGTTCAGCTCAATGAATTCGATATGATTACCGACCAAGCCGAAGCCACCAAATGGCTCGAGAAAAACCGCCCCGACTACCGCGAGATTGTCGAACGCACCATCGAAGAGCTCAAGTCCGAAATCCGCGCCAACCTGAGTAAACTCATTTAGCATATCCATTTATAAACGACTTGGCATCCATCACTTTTCGCCCCTCGGGCTGCAAAAAATCAATCGCTAGCTTGCCGTCAAGGCACGGCAAAGTAAGCACCGCCCTCTCACCCACCTCCGGCATATGCGCCCCTAGAATCGTGCAAAAAACGCCGTAGAACGCAAATTTCGGTTTCGGCCATCCCTGAAAAGCCACAATTTTCCGAAGCGTCTTCTCCGCCGTATCTGTTTCTGGCGTCAAAATCCCATCACTTTTCACAAATTTCTGACAAAACGTCGCCATGGAGGCATCTTGCGCCACCGGCAAAGGCAAAGCCCCCAGGTGATCGCAAATCCACTCCGCCCCAGTAGTAGCCAACGCCCGGTAAATCTCCGCCTTCTCAAGCGGCAGCCCCGTCAAAGTCTCCTGATGATAAATCGGTCCCGCATCCATCTCTCGCGCGAGCTTCATTATAGACACAGAAAACTCCGTATCGCCCGCCAAAATCGCACTTTCTATCGGCGACGCACCCCTGTAAAGCGGCAAAAGGGAAGGATGAATATTGAGAATCCCCTCCGGCTCAAACATCTCTAGCACATCAGGCTTGATTATCACCCCAAAAGACGCCAAAATCCCATGTGCCTCCGGTGTCGCAGCCTTAATTCGCTTCACTTCCTCTAAATCGGCCTTGTCGTGCGCATGAAAAATCACCTCGCACCTCTGTGAAATTACCGCTAGCGCCGCATCCGCCAACATCCCATTCCCAAAAAATATCACCTTTTCCCGCACCATCGTTAGCTACTCCTCTCCCCAGAGCTCCAGATTATCGCGAATCTCCCCCTCGTAATCTGCAATCGGCACCAGCTCCCCCTTATCATTCATCCGATAAAACGCATCCGCCTTATCTCTGATGTGGTCAATAAACAGCACCCCGTCTAGATGGTCAATCTCATGCAAAAGCGTCCGCGCCAGCTCATCTGTCGCCTTAATACGCACCTCTGTACCATCCTCCAGCTTTGCCTTCACACGCACCTTAGTCGGCCGTGGCACCTTCCCATAGACCGACGGCACCGATAGACACCCCTCAAAATCCGTTTTCACCTTGCCCTCAGCCCTAATCACCTCTGGATTAATCAGCGCCGTAAAAGTGGCGTTATCCTTGTTTTCCATATCATCGCGCACAATAATAATCCGCTTCAAGACCCCCATCTGAGGCGCCGCCATCGCCGCCGACAGCTCATAAGGGTGTTCTTTTTCCCACTCCAGAGAAAGCCGCCGCATCTCAGAAATCACATCGCGGATTTCATCATCAATCACCCGCACTTTCTCGGACGTCTCCCTTAGTCTCTTATCTGGAGTAGTAATAATTTCCATAAGCCAAATTATATCACAACAGGGAAGGCGGGTCAAGTGTTACGCGGAAGTTCTTATCTAGCCCACGTGCCGCAAGTAAAAGCGCCTTCCTAGAGCTACTCCTCACTATTATTTCCCACGTATATCCCTTAGCCGTCCGCTCATGAAACGCCGGCATCGGCGGCGACACCAAAAATCTCTTATCCGCCCGCAGCTTCCGCGCCGCCTCTTGCACTTTTTTTACCACCAAACTCTCTGTTTTTAGCGTAATCGTAAGCACCATCACATACTTATATGGTGGAAATCCCCCTCGCCGCCGACTTTTCAAAAGATATTCAGAAAACCCCTCATAATCCTCATCCACCGCAAAAGAAAGCACCGGATGCTCCGGCCGATAAGTCTGAATAAACACCTCCGCCTCTCCTATATGCCCCCGTCCCACGCGTCCAATCACCTGTGTGAGCAGCTGAAAAACCTTTTCTTCCGCCGCAAAATCCGGTAGCATCAGCCCTGTATCGGCCGCCACCACCCCCACGGTAGCCAGTCTTGGCAAATCTAGCCCTTTTGCCAAGGTCTGCGTTCCCACCAGGATATCCACCTCGCCATCTCTCACCGCCGCATACACCGCCGATAGATCCTCGCCTTTTTTGTTATCCGCATCAAATCTCATCACCCGCGCCTTCGGGAAGAGCCGCGAAAGCTCGTTCTCTAGAAGTTTCGTCCCAAATCCCTTATGAATCAACTCCGGATGCCCACATTTCGGGCAGCCACTCGGCACCTTCTCAGAAAACCCACATGTATGACATTGTAATACATAATTATCTGCGTGCAGCGTCAGCGGCAAAAAACAATTCGGACACACCAGCTCATTTCCGCAATTTTCGCAAATCGTGAGCGGCGCCGACCCCCTCCGGTTATGAAAAATCAAGCTCTGCCGCCCATTTTCCAGATTACTGGCAACCGCCGCAAGTAGCTTATCCGAAAAATACCGATTCTTCCGGAACTCATCTCTGTTTTTGAAGTCTATAATCTGGATTTTGGGCTTCACCGCCTCTGTTTTTGCCTTCTTCGTGAGGCTAATCAGCGTCCCACGCTCCTTCGCAATATAATAATCCGCCACCATCGGCGTCGCCGACCCCAGAATACAATCGCACTTCAGCTCATTCGCCATAAAACTCGCCACCCTCACCGCCGAATACCTCGGTGGATTCTCCTGGAAATAAGTGCTCTCGTGCTCCTCGTCGATAATAATCAGCCCCAGATTATCAAGCGGCGCAAACAGCGCCGACCTCGGCCCAATCACTATCTGTGGCTCCTCTGTGAAAAGCAGGGAATCAAAAATCTGATGCCGTTCCGCCTCTGTTTGCCGCGAGTGTATCAGCGTAATCCTATCGCCAAACACTTCCTGAAACACCCTCACCAGCTGCCCAGTCAGTGCAATCTCCGGCACCAGCAGCACGACAGACTTTTGCCGTTTAAGGGCATTTACAGCCATTGTGAGGTATATATTGGTTTTACCACTACCAGTAACGCCATGGAGTAGTTTCGTCGCTCCTACGGCCTCCTGGAGCCCTTTCAGCGCATTTTTCTGGTGGGGGTTAAGCGGAATTGGCATGAATTCATCATGAACGGGTAACAGCTGGTGCGTCCGAAGGGGGGCAGAGTCTAGCCTATCATGAACGGGTGACGGGTGGTGCGTCCGAAGGGGGACCCCCAAAATTTCTTGCTTGGCAAAAATTTTGGGGGAAGAGGACGCGACAGGACCCGTCACATTGTTTTTGCCGAACATTTGTTCGGTTTTCCTCCCTCGCCTCTGTTTCAGCACCCCTACCGGCAGCATCATCCCCATACACGCCGACACCGGCGCAAGATAATACTCAGAAATCCACTTCGCCGTTTTAATCAGGTGCATCGGCAGCGGCTTTGAATACAAAATTCGCCCAATCGGTTTACATTTAAACTCCGGTTGTGCAACTTTTTTAACAACCACACCCGACGCCTTCTTCCGCCCCACCATAATCTCCACCACCGTCCCAGGCAAAAGGGCACCATTATAAAAATACGTTAGCGCCCCCTCTATCCGCCCCACTTCTCTCCCTGGTATCACCTCGTAAAACATACATTAATTATAACACATCGCGCGTCGGACGACACCCACAAAGAGAGCCTCCCAAAATGTAAAAATTACCAAAAATGTGCTATAATGGATAGTAGTTAAAGCGAGGTAATATGTTAGACATTTTCATCACATCAAGGGTCCGCCGCAAAATTGTTGTGGTTTTTGCCAAATATCCAGATTTCAAGACACACGCTCGTGGCCTCGCCACTCTCACCAAAGAAGATCCGGGCAACATCCAAAGGGAACTAGATCGCCTCGTAGAAGGTGGATTTCTCATCGTCACGAAAGACGGCAGCGTCAAGAAATACCAGGCCAACAAACAGTTCCCAATCCTCCGCGAGCTCCAATCCATCGTCATCAAATGTCAAAAGGGCAAACCGTCAAAAACCATCGGCTAACAGGGGTGCAAAATGAATAAATTATTTGTTCAATTGCTAGAAAAACGCCATCTCGGCGAAGATTTTCTCCACCCAAAATACGAAGACAAGACCAACCCATTCACCCTCCCCGACATGGAAAAAGCCGTCACTCGTCTAGCGTCCGCCATCAAAAATCGCGAGAAAATCCTCATCTATGGCGATTACGATGTAGATGGCGTCACGGCCAGCACTCTGATGGAACACGCCCTGAAACTTGCCGGCGTCAGCCCAGATCATCTAGAAATCATGCTTCCAGACCGTTTTATAGACGGCTATGGCATGAGTCCGCGTCTCATCAAGAGGGCAAAAGACGCCAAAATCTCCCTTGTCATCACCGTAGACTGCGGCTCCCGCAACCATTCCATCGTAGAAGAGCTAAACCTCGCCCATATCGACACCATCATTACCGACCACCACGAATGCGAAGACACTCTCCCTAGCGCCATCGCTGTTATTAACCCCAAGCGCCACGACTACACCGGCCCAGAGACCCTAAAGAACCTCGCTGGTGTCGGTGTCGCCTTCAAACTCGCCGAAGCTCTCGTAAAATCCGGTCATATTAAGGATGGCCAAGAAAAATGGCTCCTAGACCTCGTCCTTCTCGGCACCATCTGCGACCAAATGCTTCTCACCAGCGAAAACCGCATTCTCACCTACTACGGCGTCAAAGTTCTAGAAAAAACCAGGCGCAAAGGCCTAATAGAGCTCATGAAAAACGCTCACGTTACCAAAATCACCTCCGAATCCATTGGCTTCCAGATTGGCCCTCGCCTCAACGCCGCCGGCCGCCTAGAGACCGCCGAGCTCTCTCTAAATCTCCTTCGCACTAATTCCTCCACCGAGGCCGCCTCTCTCGCCGCCAAGCTAGAGTCGCTCAACAAAACCCGCCGCGACGAGCAACGTTCCGCCACCGACGAAATCATCTCCCGCGGCGCCAAACCCGACCCTGTCATTATCGAGACCGGCCACTGGCACGAAGGCATCATCGGCATCGTCGCTGGCCGTCTCGTAGAAAAATATCACAAGCCCGCCTTCGTTCTTACAGAGGTAGAAGACGGCATCTACAAAGGTTCCGCCCGCAGTTTCGGCGATTTCAACCTCGCCAGCGCTCTAGAATTCGCCAAAAGCTCCATCTTGGGCGGTGGCGGTCACGCTGCCGCCGCCGGCGTTCAGGTGGCAGGGAAAGACCTCTACGCTTTCCGCGAAAAAATCAACGAGTATTATAATAGTCTCGGCCTCAAAAACCAAGAGAAATACTTAAAATGTGCCGCAGACCTAGAAACCGCCAACCTAAAAGACATCTCTCTCGAGCTCTTAGACGACCTCAAGCTCCTAGAGCCTTACGGCGCAGGGAACGAGACCCCAATTTTCCAAATCACCGGCGCCCGGATTTTTGAAGTCAGACGCATGGGCGACAAGGGCCAGCACCTCCGCCTGGATTTGAAGGGCAAAGACGGCCAAATCATCAAATGCATCGCCTTTTCTGCTCCAGAGCATTGGTTCAACCTCTACGAAGACGAAAATTACGATTTCATCATCACCCCAGTAGAAAACGAATTCCGCGGCGTCCGCTCCGCCGAAGCCCGCCTTCTCGATGTCATCCCATCATAGTAACCTCACCATAGCCACCAAAATCGTCAAAAAAATGCTTGCGGATTTTTTTGACGTGGTGTATAATAGAATCATAATATTGAGACGGCAACCTCACAGTAAATTAAGAAATCAGTTTCATGTAAACGAGGTGTTTTAGACATTAAAATGGAGCTATAAGGGTCTCCGCTGTCTAAAAACTTTTGTTTGCAGATTGCTGTGAGGTTGCCCCCTTGTAGCTCCATTTTTGTATGAGAGCAAAGGGTTTAAAAAAGAGAGGCAAGTAAAATGCAGGTCATACAAAAAATCAAAGCAAAACTTAACAATTCTCCACGTAGAGTTATTCTGGATACGCGCAAAAAATGCAGCAATAACTCTACGTGCAGGATTATTAATAACAGGACGGGTGACACGCATAGGGGGACC
>JAFRBW010000028.1 GCA_017404685.1 Candidatus Saccharimonadota bacterium | reverse complement strand
GAGTTATTGATGCATTTTTTGCGCGTATCCAGAATAACTCTAAGTGGAGAATTGTTAAGTTTTGCTTTGATTTTTTGTATGACCTGCATTTTTACTTGCCTCTCTTTGTTAAAACCTAGCAGGTACCAAATTAAAACAGGTACCACTAGGGGCAAGCCGAGCCATCGTTGGAAACCCAACAGAAGTTTCGGTCCTAATGGTACCTGTTTTAACTTCTCTCAGGTTTAAAAAATTGGTTTTCACATTAACAGCTCGGCTTGCCTTTCGAATTGTTAATACTTTCATTGTAGCGCATTTTGCGTTTGTTGGCAAGAGCTTTTTGCTAATAAAATGCAAGAAAAACCCACGGGCTTTTTTGGGGGGGCTCGTGGGTTTTATAGCGATAGGCTAGCTTTCATTCTTCCTTTTCGCTAGGAGTATGATTGTCTTCGCCGGGAGTATGATTTTCTGCTTCCCTGTTATTTTGGGGAGTATGAGTGTCCTTAGACGGAGTATCTTTTTTCGCGGTGGATTTGCCGATAACTTTATCTTCGACGGTCTTGACGACACGCTTGGTGCGCCAGAGGTAGATGCCGCCGCCGATGATGCCGAGCACAATGAGCGAGGCCATGGTGATTTCGAGCGGGCCGGTGTTTGGAATCTCTTGGCAGCCTGGGAGATCTGGGTTGGTGAGACAGGTTTCTTCTTCTGGGACTGGGGTGCAGCCGTCTTTTGTGACGGTGAGAGTGGAACTCGCGGTCTTGTTGCCGTCGGTGGTACTGATGAGGGCGGTGTTCTCGATATAACCGCAACCAAAATCGTTGCTAACTTTGGCGCGGTAGATGATTTCTGCCCAGCCGCTGCCGCCGGCGTAGTCGCCGATATTCATGCCGTCTTTAGTGATAAGGTCGTCGTTTACGGATTTGCCATCTGTGAAATTGTTGTTATAGAGGATGGCGCTGCCGGCAATGTAGGTGAGGCCATCTGGGATGGTATCGCGAATGACGACGTTTTGTTGGTCCATGGTGCCGGTGTTTTCGTAGCGGACTTTGAACGTGACTTCGTCGCCTGGGCTAACTTCGGTGGAGCCGCTGATGACAGATTTTGTGACTTCAAAATCTGGAGCGTCGGCGAAGATTTGGTAGGTGACGTAGCCGGCGTATTCGTTGCAGCCTGGGAGGAGGCCGGAGAAAATGTTGTAGCCGAGCATGGCACCATCGCCAAAGAGATAATCTGGGCCGATGGACTGACCGTTTAATTCCCCGCCGTTATGGATGATGGCGGTGCCAGGAATGTAGCGGAGATAGAGATCTTCTGATGGCATCATGTAAGCGCCGTCCCAGACTTCGAGCGGGTCGGTGTCGGCGGCAACGATGGTGCCGGTGACAGTGGCGCGCTCGCCTTTTTTGACGGTGGCTGGGAAGCTGGATTTCATGGCGACGCCGTCAGCGATGCCGATGGCGGTCTTGCCAACATCGTGAGCGTCGGCGTTGTTGTGGTAATAGATATAGACTTCGTAAGTTTTGCCACGTTCTAGGGTGACTTCGTCGCCGAATTTCTCGCCGCTTGCCACATCGCGGATGCGGACGAAGTTGCGTTCATCGCCGAGCTGGGGGTTGTCGGTGATGGAGTTGAAGGTGGCATATGGGGCTGGGTTGTCCCAGGTGAAGGTAGTACGCTCTGGACCCCAAGGGGTGTCGACAAGGGCGCTGGCCGTGGCGGCCGGAAGCCCTAGTGCTAGGGCGATGGCGGCGAGGCCGATGAGTTTTGTTAATTTATGGTTTTTGAATGTTTTCATTAGAAGTTACCTCCTGCGACAGCTGCTTCTTCTTGAGCGTCGCTATAATTATCTTGACCGGCTGGGGAGCTGGATTCGGTGGATGAGCTAGATGCGCTTGACTCGGATGGGGAGCTCGATGTCTCGGTGGATGCGATAGCGCCAGAAGACTCGGTGCGTTCGGATGTACCGCTCACATCATTTGAGCCAACGCTGGTGCCGGAGCTGGTGCTAACCGAAGCGGAGCTCCTGCTATTAGAACTGCTCGCGCTGGAGTCGGAAGATGAGGAGCGCTCGGCGGCTTCACGCTCGGCGCGGGCGCGATTGAGAGTCTCATAAGCGTTAGATTGAGCGTCATTGCCGGTCTTATCTACGGCTTGACCGCGAGTGGTTTCTTCCCTGGTCTGGTAAGCGTTCTCGCCGGCCATTTCGGCGGTGCCGGATTCGTTTTTGACTTGGGTTTCGCCACCATGGATGCGGACGCCAAATTCGCCGATGCCGGAGTTGTCTGAACCGTCGGCCTTGATACCGCTAGCGGCAAAGCCTTCGCCGATACCGGTAGCCTTGGCTTCTTCTGGCGCGGAAACGACATCGTTGTTTTCGCTGAAGGAACCTGGAGTGGCTTTTTGGTCATCTACGTAACCTTGGTTGCCTTTATTGGTATTATCGTTTTCTTCCTTGGAAACTTTGGAAGCTGGATTGACTGGAGCGGAGGTGGTGACATCTGGGCCGCCATGAGGATCGCCGTACTTACCCCAGTTTGGAGTAGAGGTTGGTGTGCCACCGCCAGAGTGACCGCTACCGCCGGTCTCTGGAGTGCCGCCACCAGTTTCCGAAGTATCGTCACCGCCGGTCTTTGGGGTGCCTCCACCAGTTTCCGAAGTATCGCCACCGGTTTCTTGGGTACCGCCGCCTGGCTGATCTTCTTCGGTGTAATCTTCTGTACCAGGGCTAGGAATCTCGGACTGAGGCTGGTTATCGCAACCGCCGTTTAGTTCAACATAAATACCGTTGGGGCGGGTAATGCCGATGTAGCTAGCGTTTTCGCGCTTGCTATAATTGTGGCCGATGACCATTTCGTCTGGAGTCATTTTGCCATCGCCGTTTTCGTCGGTCCATTTGATATTGTCGGTGTAGCGCCAATCGTTGCGCTGGCCGAAAGTAATGGTGGCGTTTTCGTCTGCAAGGGCGGAGTCGAGAGCGGCGAGCAGACTATCTTGGAGATGGCCACCGTCAAAATTGGATTCGTCGGCCATGTAGGCATTGATTTGGTTTGAAGTCATGCCGCTGATGCCGAGATCTTGTTTTTCGGACTCATCGAAAAAGATGGTGGCATAATCTGCAAGGATGGTCGGGTTATTGTAGGCATCTTGGTTGATTTTGGCGATGGCGGCTTCGCGGCTGGTGTAGCTGGAAGTGGCATCTTCGCCGAAGGAAAGCGGCGAGGGCTTGTTGCCGCTGGCGTATATGGTGTAATCGTAATGGACACCGTTTGAAAGTTCGCCGGAATATTTGGTGTAGTTGGCGCTAGTCTCGGCATCTCCAGATGGAGTAGTGACGGCGGCTTTAGATGGAGTAGTGACAGCGGCTTTGGTCTGGATGGGTGGGCGGTTGGTTGGCTCGTCGTGGTTGCCCCAGAGACCTAGGTCGTAAGTGACACCGCCAATCAGAACGACACCGGCGGCCACAAGGCTTAGGGCTTTCGTGAGGGTCTTTTTTAAAGAGGCATCGGATTTTTCGCGGTTGCCGTTTTTATTGCCAGAATCTTCCGAAGTGGCGAGGCGCTTGCCGCCTTGTTCCCTATCGGCTACGCGTTTGCCTTGGCTACCGCCGTAAATGGAGTTTACCATCTGGCCGCGTTGGCGGCTTCTTGTGTTAAAGTTTTCTGAGTTCAGGCCGCCGCCCATTTCGTGTCTGCCTCTATACATTTTCACCTCCTATGAGTTCTTTGCTGTAGGTCTCGATCGTGTTTTTGATGATGCTAGGCAGGTCTATCCCGGAGTCACCAAAGATTTTTTCAAAGTCAACAAATTCGCCGGCGGTGTATTTTGCCTTGACGTCGCCAACCGTGGCTGGCGGTAAAGCGGCGAGAGCGTTTCTCACGATGCGGGCGTCTAACTCACGAATGGACTTGTCGCGCAAATCTTGCGGCACGGTGGCTGGTATTTTGCCATGGTATTTTTCTTCTAGCATTTTGTCAATGTAGCCCCCTAGCATTTCGTAATCTGTAAAAATATTTTCCATTTTTGACTTTGATGACCTTTCTTTACCTAATCTTAGCATAAGCTACAACTAAGGTCAAGCGGTTCTCATGGCGGGGCGAAAAGCGGTGCTAAAGGCGGTTTTGAGGGCGGTGGGTGAGGGCGGTGGGTGAGAAAAAACCGAACATGATGTTCGGTTTTTATTTTGAGGTTTTTACCTTGTGGTTTTCTGTGGTTTGATTTGTGATTAGACGATGCTAATGAGGATATTAGCAAATTCGTAGATGGTGGGCATCGAAGTGTAAGTTCAACTAAAGAAACTACCGATGGCTCTTTTACCTATATTCCTGTAGTGTTTGCTGCGAAATGCTCCGATTTTTTCTCTGGCACCGCTACTCATTTCTGCTGGCGAGGCATCAGCGATGTCCTCGTATTTTAGTTTGATTGTGTTGTTCGCCATATTTTGCTCCTTTTTGTTTTTGTTTTGTTTATTTTGGTTTGTTTGTTAGAATGTTTGTTTTGTTTTCTAACTTAATTTCAGTATAGCACACTTTGCGAAAAAAGTCAATAGTGTTTATGCTTATTTTTGAGGATTTTGTCAAGTTTACCCCTGTAAATTTGACACAAAAATACATCTCGTGATGAGATGTATTTTTAACAATAGGCCCTAGATTTTTTCTAGAGAAATTGTGATGTTTTCCGCGCCGATTTTGGCGACTTCGTCGTGGGCGAAGTTTTGGTTCTTGACGAGCTCGGCGGCACCGACTTCGGACTTGATGAGGTCTGCGAAGCCAGCCGGGGCGTCGATGGTGAGCGAAAGCTTGATGCGATCGTCTTGTTTCAGACCAGCGTTTTTCCTGGCGGACTGGACGGCGCGGATGATTTCGCGAGCCCTTCCCTCTTCGAGCAGATCTCTCGTGAGAGTTTTGTCTAGGAGGAGTTCTTCGCCGTTTTCTACGCTCTTCACGTTGACTTCGTCCATGATAATCTTTTCGTAGAAATCGTCGAGCTTGGCGCCTGGATAGGTGAGCTTTGAGAGTGGCTGGCGGATTTTGATTTGAGCCTCGGTATCGGACTTTCGCATACGGAGAGCGAGGGCGTCAGTGATGATAGTGCGAGTGCGAGCCATGTTCTCCAGAACCTCACTATCCACTTCGGTTGCCTGAGGATAATCTAGAAGGTGGACTGACTCGCCGGAGCCGGTCATTTTTTGGTAAAGCTCCTCTGAAAGAAATGGGATAAACGGAGCAAGAACTTGAGCAGTTTTTACGAGAATGGTATATAGAGTCCAGAAAGCTTCGTTTTTATCTTCTTGATCGTCGTTTTTGCTAAAGCGGCGGCGCGAGCGGCGGACAAACCAGTTGCTGAGATCATCTATAAACGGCAGGACGTCTTCTAGTGCTTTGGGGATATTGTATTCGGACATGCCGTTAATGATTTTGGCCTTGGTCTGATGCAGCCGCGAGATGATCCAGACATCGAGCGGGTTTTTGAGCGAATCTAGACCTTTGGTAGCTGGACGCCACGAGTACTCAGAATCCCACCCCTCAATCTCGGCGTAAGTCACGAAGAAGTCGTAAACATTCCAGAGCATGGAGAGCTTGCGGTGGACGTCGGAGACGTCTTTGTCGAGCAGAGCGAAATCTTCGCCAGAGAGAACCGGGCTTGAGAGGAGTAGAAAGCGGAGCGCGTCAGCGGAATACTGGTCCATTAGAACATTTGGATCGGTATAGTTGCCGAGAGATTTGCTCATCTTGCGACCGTCGTTGCCAGCCAAAGTGCCGGTGGTGATGACGTTTTTGTAAGCGTTCTTGGCGCCCTTCTTGGCCTTTTCGCCGAAAGCGCCGATCTCAGCCAGCGTGGTGTTGACGGCGTGAACGTAATAAAACCAGGCGCGGACTTGGCCGACATATTCCACGATGAAGTCGGCAGGGTAGTTTTTCTCGAATTTGTCTTTGTTTTCAAACGGATAGTGAAGCTCTGCAAACGGCATGGAGCCGGATTCAAACCAGCAGTCGAGAACCTTCTCGATGCGTTTGAAATGCTCGAGGTGCGCTGAACCGCTGGATGGGTCCTGCCGCATCATCTCTGGACGGGTCTGAATCGACGGGTCCTGCTGAGTGCTGTCCTTCCCCACCTCGCAGGCTCGGCCGGGGTCCCCCTCCAGGGCCGTCACCCGTCCATGTTCATCCACATATGCATCAAATTCAATTTCGTCAACCCATGGGCGATGGTAATCGTCGAGTTTCTTGCCGGAGTATTGCTCTAGCTCCTCGTAAGAGCCGATGACGAGGACCGTGCCTTCTTCGGATTTCCAGACTGGCATGGCGGTGGCCCAGAAGCGGTCACGCGAGAGGTTCCAGTCTGGAGCGGCTTCGATGTTTTTTGCGAAGCGGCCGTGCTTCAGGTACTCTGGGAACCAGTTGATGTTTTCGTTCTCGGCGAGCATGAGAGGCTTTTGGCCTTCGATGTCAAAGAACCAACTTGGGAAGGCGCGGTACATGATGCGCTCTTTGCTTCTTGGGTTGAATGGGTATTCGTGTTGGATGTATTCAATCTTGTAGATAATTCCCTTTTCTTCGAGACATTTGGCGATGAATTTGTTGGCGGCCCAAATCTGGATGCCGTGTTCGTCGGTGTCGCGGACGCCTAGGTCGTGAAGTTTGGCAGCGTATTCCGGCAAGTAGTAGCCGTTTTCGTCGAGAGTGTCCACAAAATCCATTTCGTCTTGATGGGTTAAGTAGAGACCGTAGTCGTCTTCGCCATAGGCTGGGGCGATGTGGACGATGCCGGTACCTTCTTCTTCGCCGACGAAGTCTGCCGCGAAAACCTGGCAAATCGTGCCGTCAAGAGATTCGTACTTTAAACCTTCTAGGTCTTTGCCCTTGATAATACGGGCTGGTCCATGTTTAGCTGCATCAGCGCCGAAGACCTGTTCGGCACGTTTTGTAGCCACGATGAGATTTTCGCCATCTATACTATACACGCCATAATCCAAATCTTTCTTGACTGCTAAAGCGCGGTTGGCCATTAAAGTCCAAGGAGTAGTGGTCCAGGCGAGGAAGTAGGTGTTGTCGCGGTCTTGGAGCTTGAACTTGACGTAGGCGGAAGGATCGGTGACAGTTTGGTAAGCGTCGTTGTCCATGGTGACTTCGGCCTTAGAGACTGGCGTGGCGAACTTGGTGTCGTACATCAAAACTTTGCGGCCTTCGTAGATTTTGCTGGCTTCATAAAGTTTTTTGAACGCCCACCAGACGGATTCCATAAAATCTTTGTTCATGGTGCGGTAGCAATTGTCAAAATCCACCCAGCGGCCGACGCGGTCGATGGTGGCGCGCCAAGTTTCGGAGTTCGCGACCATGGATTCGCGGGCTTTTATGATGTAATCCTCAAGGCTCCATTTGGTGCCGATGTCGCGGCGATCAGTAATACCAAGCTGTTTTTCTACGAAGTTCTCGGCTGGGAGGCCATGGCAGTCCCAACCCCAACGGCGTTCGACGCGGTAGCCTTGCATGGTCCAGTAGCGTGGGACGGCGTCTTTTACGATAGAGCTAAGGAGTGTGCCGTGGTGCGGCATGCCAGTAATAAACGGAGGGCCGTCGTAAAAAACGTAAGATTTGTCAATTGGCCTCTCTTCTACGGATTGTTCAAAAGTTTTGTTCTTTTTCCACCACTCTGTGATGGCTTTTTCGTATTCTAGGCTTTTTCGCCGTTCTCCAGCTCTATATTTCATGCATATTATTATAACATATTTTGCAAAAATATGGAAAAGGGGTTGGCAAAACGTTTGTGTTTTGGTAAAATGGTTTTATGAGAAAATATCGCCCGGGGCTGACTGAGAAGCGGCTGAATAACCGGAGATTTAGAAAAACGGAAGCGGCCATTGTGAGGGCCTATTTTAATAGCGACAATTATATCAGCGTGGAGAAAATGGCGACGAAGGCGGGGGTGGCGCGATCAACCTTCTATCTACATCATCAGGCGGTGGGAAAAATCGTGGCGGATTACCGGAACTTTTTGCTCAGGAAGTTTTCGCGGACGATGAAGCGCGCGGTGGAGAGTGATGGTGCTACAATGAGGCGAGTGATTTCGGAAATGCTGTTTTTTACGCTGCGGGAGCGGAGGTGTTTTGAAGTGCTGACGCGCGGTGGCGAGACGGTGATTTTTGTGCGGATGATGCGGCGGCTCAAGCCGTGGCTGGCTGAGAAAATGCGGCTTTCTGGAAAGACGGAAAGGATTTATGCGGTGTATGCGAACGAAGTGGCGGCGATTATGGATGAGTGGCGGATGATTGATTTTGACGAAACGAAGATGGAGGTGGTGCTTGGTGATATTATGTATCTGACGGAGACGGCTTGGGAGAGGTTGAGCAAATTGCGGATGCTGGTGTCGTGATGGGTGGTGGTAACTTTAATGGATATTGGTGTTGCGCTAAGAAAAAAGTGGTGCTATAATTAAAGCACAAGGAATACAATTTCTAGGAAATTGTGCCCCTTGTGCTTTGTAAGTTGGGTTAAGAAGTCTGATTAATCAGACTTCTTATTTTTTGGCTGCTTGTTCTTCTTGCCGAAATTAAAGATGAATAAAGCGATTTGCGCCATACTATCTTTCCTTTCTAGGACAACTTTGGCTTACCTAGAATCGTCGTTTAGTGGGTCCTCGCAGTTGTTTTCGTACTTCGGTCACTGACATTGAGAGAACCTGCTGTCATCTAAGCACCCAACCCGCTAAACCAGCCAATGCTTTCGCGCCCAACCGACGTGATTATAGGCACATTGCAAATGGAAAGTCAACCCCCTACCTGAGGGATTTTTGGATTTCTTAGGTGGGGGGTTGAAAAATAGTGCTGGGTGTAGTATAATGCGCGGGTTTTCCCTTCAGGGAGAAAACCTAAGGGGAGACCTAACTCGTACGCATACACCGCACTGAGAACCCGTTGCTCTTATTGCTGTAGGTGGCATCAGCCGTACTTCCATTGAAGTACAGCTGCTCCGCGGTGTACTCACTGTACCGAGTAGACGTCCACCAGTAGCCGTATGACCCGACATAGCTCTGGGAGCCGGAGTAGAAGTGGCCGGTAGTAGTTAAGGAGCCATCCGCTTGAAGGTTAGAAAGCCATGTAGAGTTATCTACTTCACCTGAATATACTGGGAGTCTCCAACCTTTAGGACAGATATCGCCTACGGAGTTATCTGTATCGTTAGGACAGCTATCGTAAAAACCTGATGGAGAGTTAGTCCTAGCTGTTGCCGCTGGCCAGTTGTAGTAGTACTCATCATTTTTAGAGACCATGTATGGTTTACAATTGTAAAAGTCGTCTACCCAGGAAGAGCCGGTGTCGCTTGGGAGGGTGTAGTTAGAGGTGACATTGGAGTCGGAAGTTGTGAGGGTAGTTCCGCCTGGGAGCTTGAGGTTAGACATCATCCAGAGGGTTTTGGTGCCGTTTAAGGAGAGCATCTTGACCTGATATGATGTGGATGGAGTTCTGGAATCGGTGAGGGTTGCGGTGGTGCCGACGGCGGTGTTGTTGAAGACTATATTATTGACGTCTTGCATATAGGTGACGTCAGCGATGGTGCGGTCTTCCCGGACGCAGCGTACGAAGAACCCGCGGCACTTGCTGCTGCCGCCGGTATACAGGCTGCCACTGATGTAGTACGGGCTGTACTGATACTCCGCACTGTACGCAGTAGCAGACCACCAGAACGAGAGCGTCGAGGCATCCTGAAGAGAACCATTGTCGTAGTACCCGGCGTAGAACTTCCAGTTGAAGTGGGCTGCGCTTGCGACATTGTTCATCTCGGAGTCGGTAGGGAGTCTCCAACCTTTTGGACAAATGTCTGAGTTTGCATTCTCAGTTGTGCCGCTATCACAGACTGTGCCTGCTGATGCTGCACAATAGTTATACCAGCCGCCAGTAGCATTGTAGGTGTTTTTTGTATATGTTCCAGCCACCATTCTTGCTGCAGTAAATGAGTCTCCAGCAGTTAGGCTTGCTGTTGGAGTAGCCCAAGAGACTTGTTGGTTCTTGGAAGCTGCTGTACTGTAGATATTGGAATCACCTGCGTAGAGAGTGAAACCAGTTGGGAGGTAGAGGTTTTGTTCCATGTAACACTGGTTGGAGATAGTATTGGTCCTGTAAGATACGCCGGTGCGAGCATCAATCATGTTGCTACCGCAATTAAAGTTGGTGCTTTGGAGTGTGCCAGAGTTGAAGTTCCATTTGGCATAGAGAGTTGTGTCGGCAGTTGGAGTATAGGACGAACCGGCAGAGTAGGTAGTGCCGGAGCCATCTGGAGCAGTGTTCCAACCGGCGAAGGTGGCGTAGGTTGTGCTAGTGTTAGCAGTGGATGCGGCATGATATGATATGGCAGATGGGAGAGTAATGCTTGAGAATGAAGATTGGCTTTCTGGGGTTGTGGTGCCGCCATTGGCATTATAGGTTACTGTAAAGCCGCTTTGTTTGCCGGTGGCAGCGAGAGTGCCTGCGCCTGCGCCGGTCAGTGTAACTGTGGTTGGGTTGGTGCCGGTGCTACTGACCGAAGTGTTGGTGCCGGCTGTCCAGCTGTTAAACTCGTAATTGCTGCTAAAGCTCATCGTGGCAGTGTATGGTTGGTTGTAGTAGAGGGAGACTGTTGGACTGGAAGATGTAGCAGTAACCGTGCCGTAAGTAGCGTTCGTGAATGAAACTTGGTTTGCTCCAGTATTGAAGGTGACTGTAACATTGTATTGGTTTAGAGTTGCACCTGGAGTGATGGTGGCATTGCCTGCTCCGACAGTATAGGTGGTTGATGCGGTGTTATTTGCAATAGTACCAGCTGTGGTGGACCATGTACTTAGTGAATAACCAGTATCTAATGTAGCAACTAGACTGTAACCTTTACCATAGATAAGGTTAGATACGTTACAGCCAGAAGTAGAAGTGCATTCTGTACCATTTAGCGTAACTTTAGAGACACCAGTGGCCGTCTTGATGGTGGCGGTATATGTGTTGATATTCCACATAGCCTTTAATGTGACAGAAACATCACCATTGATATCAAAGACAATGTTGTCTCCAGCGGAGTATTCTGTACCAGAGCAGGTATCGTCTGCATATTCTGTGCTGGTGACTGTACCTAGGCACCACTTATTGAAGGTATGACCGGTCCAAGTCGGTGTAGAACTAGAGAGCGTAACCGTAGTAGTGGAGGCGTTATTTAGAGCACCAGATTGATTTCCTGGGAGACCAGATGGAGCTGGTGATGTACCTTCTGCGGAGCCGTAGTTATAATAGATGCCGTATGTTGTTGGATGAGCAGTGGCAGCAAAAGACATGGTAGTGCTGTAATTACCGGCGGTAAGACTACTATCTACTTTTGCACCGACACGAAGATTGGAGGTGACACCATTGGTTTTGGTGTAGATTTCGTCTATCTTAGTGCCATCACTACCTGGAGCGGCAATGTAGGAAGTTGCATCATCTTGAGCTAATTTATAACCCCAGCGATTGGTAGTGAAAGAACAGGTGGATGCAGTGGCGGTTGTACAAGTGAATGTACCTGTATCTGCAAGAGTAGATAATGTACTAGAACTTGTGGTTCTCAGCGAACCATCGGCATTAGTGGTAGAGAAATTGAGATAATAGCCAGTAGCGTTACTTGTAGCTACAGTCACATCTAGATCAGAATAACCAAAGACTGGTGTGCCATCTATGTTTGGTTTAATGTTCAATCCTAGACTAGTTGGACTAGTTGTTAGACCATCACCAGCTAAAACAATTTCTAGAGATGGAGTTGCGTCTACTGATAATGAGAAATCTACATCACTTGAGCCAATCTCGGCATAGGCATTGCAAGAGAGGCAAGCAATGCCTAGCGCTAGTGCAGTAATAATAATCCTGCACGTAGAGTTATTGCTGCATTTTTTGTGCGTATCCAGAATAACTCTACGTGGAGAATTGTTAAGTTTTGCTTTGATTTTTTGTATGACCTGCATTGTTACTTGCCTCTCTTTTTTAATTTTCTGGGCGGGCCATTTATACAAAAATGGCACCGCGAGGTGCAACTGCTTTACAACGGGTCAACCAAAGGCTGAACGAGCGCAAAACGGATCCTCGTGGTGCCATTTCTACGTTCGTTCGCCGGATGACTCCGTTGATTTCAAAAATTTGTTGTAAAACAGTTGCACTTTAATAATACCACACAAAAATTATTATTGCAATAAGTTTTTTGAAGAATGTTGTTGGTCAAAATTATGGCGTTTTGGTTTTTGCGACTAGGTGGTTTCTATCCCAGAGTAGGAGTCCGACAAATTGGTCATCGTCGGATTGGATTGGGCTAGTTAGTGCCTTCAAAATACTTCTGTTGTATTCGTTGCGGGCAAGTTGCACAGCTTCGTCTGGAGTTTTGCCGTTAGCGAGCGCTTTTTGAGCAATAAAAGCTGGGTCGAGGAAAAGCGCGGCCGTCTTGTCTTTGAGCGGATTCGAGATTTTGTCATCTAAGCGGGATGCTAAAAATGGCTCGTCGTAACCCACATAGGCTCTGGCGCCAGAATTTACTGCAAGATCGCCAAGATTTTTAGCAGAGCTGCATGACATTGCGTGGACGATTTTTCCTTTCAGAAGCGAAACATTTTGTTGGTCCAAAATGATGCCATTCTCGCCCATGACACAATCGTCGCTCCCGTGCCCGTTTAGCAATACGACGTTAATATCTTTTTTGCTCAATATTCCGCTGAATTTGATGGGATTTGCGTTTTTGTTTTTGAGATGATAGATGGTATTGTTGTGCTTGATTTCGCTAATCATTTTGTTAGTCCAAAAAAGGAGATAACGCGTAAAGGCATCTGTTTCTGGGTTAGTAATTAAGATTCGCATATAATTCCCCTGCTTTGATGGCGTCAAAATAATTGCGAGCAACAGCTACGAGGACTTTGCCAATTTTGTCGTCGTTTTTGAGATGTTCGAGGGCTTCCTCCTTGGTGATGGCGCCGATGTCGCCGATGGAGATTGAGTAGCCTTTAGGAAGGGCCTGCCATCTGGTGTAAACTAGTTTTTGAAAATCATCCATTAAATAATCTCCGTTTTGATGAGCTGATTGTAGATTTTTTGGCCGAGTTCAGTATTGCCGGCAATCTCGATGTAGCTTGCGTTCCAGGAATATGGCTTGTCGTCGACGACAGCAATGATACCGTTCCTGAGCTTGTCTGGAACGTTAGCATAAATGTTGAGGAATCGCGAATAATCCATGGTATTATTATAACACATTTTGAGGAATGTTGGAGCCGCTAGGTGTTGCTTTGTGTTAGCAGGAAAAAGTCTCGCCTTAGAGTGGCGAGACTTTGTCGATGACTTCGGCGAGAGAGCGGGCGTCGTGGCCCGGCAGGATGTGTGATTCCATGGCGGGGCTCGGGTTGATGGCGAAGCCGTCGAAAGCTTCGATCATCTCGATGTCGTTGATATCGTCGCCGACGGTGACGATATTGATGTCTTCGTCGAGGTGCTCTTTGAGAGCCTCGATGGCGGTAGCCTTTGTGATGCCGCGCGGAGAAATCTCGACCGCGTGCGCCATGTCGTCGTGGATCCAGCTGAGACGGTGCATGTCATGGTTTAATTCCCGCTCCACGTCGAAGTAGGAGCGGATGTTGTAACCATGGTAGGCAAAAATCCGGTGGAGAGACCGCGCGTCTTCGGCGTCGCTGCACCAGATACGAATCTTGGTGCAGCGGTCCTTGCGATGCTTCTTCAGTTCCCTTTCGCCTTCCATGAAGACGATATCGCGGAAGCAACGCTTGGCGCGGCGCTTGAATACCTGCGCGATGTGTTCTGTTTCCTTGTTGGGAATCTTGAACATGAAGAGCTGGGTCACGGCTTGGCCGTCGGTTATGTAGCCGATAGCACCGTCCTGGGTAATCAGGAAATCAGTGTAAGCGTACCATTTCGGGAAAGCGTGACTGAGCGAACGCAGGCTGCGGCCGGTGGCGATGGCGAAGAGGTTGCCTTTTTCGCGGAAGCGCTGAATTGCTTCCATGTTCATCGTATTCTTTTGCTGGGCGCACGGGATGTTTAACGTCCCGTCGAAGTCGGAAATGAGCAAGGTTTTCATTTTAAAATCCCCCTTTTTAGTTTTGGAAACCTATCTTATTATTATAGCACGTTTATGGTTTTTTGTCAATGATGATAGCGGGATTACAGGGGTGGGATTTAGGGATTATTGGTGGGGTTAGGAGATTTTGATGCCGTGGAGATTTAGCTCGGTGTATGGGAGGAGAATCTTGTGGGCGGCGAGGGTGGCGGTGGCGCGGCCGAGCGCGCGGCGGCGGGTTTCAAGAATTTGCATTGGCTCGCAGGTGATCTGGAGTTGGTAGTTTAGCGACGAATTGGTGATGGCGGTGACGCCTTGGTTGATGACAGAAGTAATGGTGGGGATTTCTGTGATGGATTTGACGATTTCGGCCATGAGAGCGTCGGCGGCGGTGGGCTTGATGCGGAGCGGCAGAGGGATTGGGAGGTAGATGTAGCCGGTGAGAACTTCGACTTTGTCGATATTGCGGTTGGCGATGGAGACGATGTTCATGGAGTTGATGTCCTGAATCTTAGTGGTGCGGAGATTGATGGAGAGGACTTGGCCGACGTTGTCGCCAAATTTGATAACGTCACCGATGTCGTAGTAGTCGTCGGCGACGATTTCGAGGCCGCGGAAGATGTCTTTCATGGCGTCTTGGAGAGCGAAGCCTATGATGATAGAGGCGATGCCGACGCCGGCGAGCATGGAGCTGACGTTGATGCCGAGGAGCTGGAGGATGGTCAAAATAACCACGACAATGATAGTCGCAATAATGATGCTGCGCAGCATGCGAAGGTAAGTTTTGCGTTTTTTCTCGGAGATGACTTTGCGTGGTTTTGTGACGCTCATGTTTATATTGTATAATACATGACTTCATTTAGCAAGGGCAAGTTTTTGCCGCGCCACATGGCACGTACTTCCCCGCTCTCGCCGAGGGCGATGATGGTGGGATATTCTACGATGTCGTAGGTTTCGCAGAATGATGGGTTTTCGTCTGGATTCATGGTCGCAATTTCGCGGCCGGTGGTGCGGCGGAAGTTTTCGAGCCATTCTTCTACTGAGCGGGAATAATCTGCGTTGTCGCGGTAGATACAAATAACTCCCTGACGGGTCCTGCCGGCTAATGTCCTCCCCCACGTCGCCGAGTCTCCGTGGGGGTCCCCCTCCGCAGCCGTCACCCGCCAATTATCGCCGGCTAATGTACTCATTAGCTTTTCCTTTTCTGCTCTTTTAGGATGTTTTCAAAATCTTCGAGGGTCTTGAACTCACGGAAAACAGAGGCAAAGCGGACGTAGGCGACTTCGTTGATCTCGGCGAGAACGTCGAGGACGGCTTCGCCGATTTGGCGCGAGGTGATTTGGTCGGTGCCGAGGGCGTAGAGTTTGTCGGAAGCGCGATTGACGACGTCTTCTACTTCTAGCTCGGAATTGAAAAATTTGCCGACACTGCGTTTTACAGCGAGGAGGAGTTTGTCGCGGTCGTAGATTTCTTTGTTGCCACTGCGCTTTGTGACTGTGAGCGGCGGCATCTCGATGCGTTCGTAAGTAGTAAAGCGGCGACCATCAGCAGCTTCGCGACGACGGCGAATCATTTTGCCGTCTAGTGTTTCGCGGCTTTCTAGAACTTTGCTGTCGCCGATGCGGAAGTTTTGCTCCATGGGCTCTCCTTGTTAATCTTTTTTCTTCTTGCTCCTTAGGCGTTCGCGGAGTGATGGCGGAACGTCCATTTCGTCGTCACTGGCAGCGGCCTGCTCTTCTACTGGTTCGTTCTTGATGGAATCCCACATGTTGGACTTGTTTTCTACGGCGAAGTTTTTGGCTTCGGAATTAGCTGCGCTGCTAGACTTGAGAGCGGTTTCTGGCTCTGGCTCTGCTGCGGGCTCGTTGAAGTAATCAGAATCAAAACCGGTAGCGACAACGGTGACGATGATTTCGTCTTCTAGCTCTGGGCGGATGGAGGCGCCAAAGATGATGTTGGCATCTGGGGAGACGGCACCGGTGATGACCTCGGCGGCTTCTTGGACTTCACTCATGGACATATCGTAGCCACCAGCAACGCTGAAGAGAACACCGCGGGCGCCGTCGATTTTGACCTCGATGAGCGGGGACTCGATAGCCTGCTGGGCAGCGATAACGGCGCGGTTTTCGCCGGAAGCGCGGCCAATGCCCATGAGGGCGGAGCCGGCGTTTTTCATGATGGCTTTAACATCGGCAAAGTCTAGGTTGATGAGGGAGTGCTCTGTGATGAGCTCGGAAATGCCCTGGACGCCTTGGCGGAGGACATCGTCAGCAATTTTGAAAGTATCTACTAGAGGCGTGCGTGGGTCGATAGTCTGGAGGAGACGGTCATTTGGGATGGTGATGAGAGCATCGACCTGGCGCGCGAGCTTGTCAATGGCGAGATCAGCATTGGCGCGGCGAACGCGACCCTCGAAAGTGAATGGGCGCGTGGCAACGCCGACGGTAAGAATGTCTTTTTTGCGAGATTCTTCAGCGACGATTGGACCAGCGCCAGAACCGGTGCCGCCGCCGGCGCCCAAGGTGATGAATACCATATCGGCACCATCTAGGGCCTTGCCGATTTCTTCACGGCTTTCTTCGGCGGCCTGGCGACCTTTCTCTGGGTCTCCACCGGCACCGAGGCCTTGGCCAATATGAACTTTGACATCTGCAGAGGAGACGTGCAAAGCCTGCGCATCAGTATTAATTGCCACGAATTCCACACCGGAAAGGCCCACTTCTTTCATTCGTTCTACTGCGGAGCCACCTGCCCCGCCTACGCCCACAACTTTAATGCTTGCTTTGCTTTCCACCTCTGTCGGTTTAATTTCTGGCATATTTAATCCTCGCTTTATATGTTCCTAGTATACACCTAAAGAACGAGAAAATCAAGATGGATTTGGGCTAGAGTGGTATTTGTTTCAGCTGGGACTAGACTAGGCGGCTGGATTATAAACGGTACCGATGAACCAGATTTCGCCGGTATCTTTGTCGCGGATGAGGAAGAGGAATGGGTTGTCAAAGGTAATGTCGATTTCCTCGACTGGGACGTCCCAGTCGTATTCAAATGCGCCGCCAGCGCCAAGCCCGCCTGCTATGCCAGTGGCTGCGCCGGCTCTGATGCCGTCGTTAGAGAAGTCGATGTTGGCTTTGTGGAGAGCATTCTCAATGAAGCTTTCTGGGAGCGGAGTCATTTTGGACAAATCAGCGGCTTTTTTGTCAAATACGTCGGTGACGCCGAGAGTTTCGAGATCATTTTTCAGGCTAAGGTCGTAGCTAAAATCAAAGAATGGGATGTGGCCGGTGATTTTGGTGACAACGCCATCTTTAAAACTACTAATTATGGCTGAATCCTTGATACTACTAATATACCCTGCGAGGGCGTCCACGGATAGGTCTTTTACGAAAGTGCTGAGAGAAGAAGTCTTTGGCATGATGGCGACATACTGGAGCGTGGAATTATCATACTTTTGCAAATCTTTGGCAAAGACTTTGGCGATGTCGGTATCGTTAAAATAGAAATCAGTGGAGTTTTTGAGAGTGCCATAATTGCTATCGAGCTGCGTCATGTATTCGTCGATGTCAAAGTCAGAATCATCTGCCATGTCTGGGTATTCTACCTTCCAATCGTCATAGGCCGCGAGGACAGTAGCGCGGATGTAATCCTCGCCGAGTTCTTTAACGATGTCGTAACGGTTGGCGGTGGCACCGATTTCGGCACCTTTGACGATTTTATTATTGAACTCCATTTGGTTTCTGCCGTCGAGCATGTAGTCAATGTACGTGCTGTAGGACTCGTGTGGGAAATGTACGGCGTAGAATTTGCATGGAACTGAGTTTTTGTTGTCGTTTTCGTAGTCGCCGGCGCATTGAAGTTGGTTGTTCCAATTCATATCGATGGCGAGGGCGTTTACGAGCACGAAATCGGTAGTCTCGGTGATGTCGTCTTCTGTGACGATACCTTCGATGATGCCGAAAGTTTTGTCGCTCACCCAATCGTTGATTGGATCGACACTAGTGAATGGTTCGTAAACGATGCTAGCGTTATATTTTTGCTTTAATGTGTCGGTGTAGGAGCTAAGGATGCCGTCTTTTGCGCTTTCGCGAACAAACATAGCGTTTGCGAGAGAGCGATGCTCGCTACTGGTATAAGATTTTGGAGTGTAGCTGCCGATGAGATTTTTAATCTGAGATTCGGAAGTGCCGGCAGCGGCGTCGGAGAGCATGGCGAGAGCATATTTGATGGAAAGCGGGCTATAGACGAGATTGTCGGAATTGTTTTCTAGGCGCAAAAAGGTGAGGTCGAAATCGCTCATGGCGCTCATGTCATATTGGGCTTGTTGGTCGGAAGAGGAACCGCTGCTCCCTTGCTGGCCGGTGCCTTCTTGTGGCTGCCAGAAATTGTTGGCGATGGCAAAACCGAGAAAGGTGCCGCAGGCGGCGAGGAGAATAACGATGATGGTGATGATGAGAGGCGTCTTGGATTTTTTGACTGGAGTACTGGCTGAAGTCTCGGCTGGAGCTGGAACGGCTGGTTCGGTTGGAGCTGGAACGGCTGGTTCGGTTGGAGCCTGGGCCGGCGCTGGAGACTCGGCTGGAGCTGAAGTTAGTGTTGTGGATTCCGGGGTTGGTTCTGGAGCTAGCCCTGGAGTTGGTTCTGGGGTTGGTTTTGGGGTTGGGGCGGTTTCAGTTATTTCTGATGCTTTTAGCTCAGGTTTATTTTCTTGTGGTTCCATGTTTCTCCTTTTAATTAAAACTTTGCGAAAATCTTTTTTAGAAAGCCGGGGCCTTTGATCTTTGGTAGCTTGATTTTGCTTGATGATTTTTTGGCCGGGGCGGCAACGTTGATTTGCTCGGCCGCAAGCATGGCGAGGCCAACGGCCGTGGCATACTCTGGCTTTGCGATGGCTTCGGAAACGCCGCCGAGATTCTGTGGGATGCCGATTTTGACGGAAGCTTCGAGGCATTTTTTGGCGAAAAGATCGATGTCGCGCATTTTGGCGCCGCCGCCGGTGAGGATGATCCCCTCAGGGAGGCGTTGGTCATAGCGGGCGGATTTGAGTTTTTTCCTAACTTCTTGGAAAATCTCTTCGAGGCGGGCCATGACGACTTCTTCGACTTCTTTTCTTTCGAAGGCGCGCTCGACTTTGCCTTCTTTCTTGACGCGGATGACTGGGGATTTTTCGGAATTGAAATCGCCGGTGACGAAGCGGGTTTTGATTTCTTCGGCCATTTCTGGATCGATTGCGAGGACGATGGCGAGGTCGTTGGTGATGTTGTTGGAGCCGGCCGGAACGACGCCGACATATTGTAAATCGCCTTCTTCGTAAACTGCGACACCAGTGGTGGTGGCGCCCATATCAATAACAGCGACACCGTTTTCCTTCTGGCGCTCAGTAAGGACGGCCTTTGCAGCGGCAACGACAGTGGGGATAAGACGATCGGCTTTGACATCGGCGGTGAGAGTGGCTTTCTTGAGGTTTTCGCAATTTGGCGTGAGGGCGGAAATAACATTGGCGCGCATCTCGAGGCGAGCACCGGACATACCAATTGGGTCCTTGATGCCGCCCTGGCCGTCTAGAGCATACTCTAGCGGAACGACATCCAGAACATCGCGATTGGCCGGAATGCGGCCGGTAACGGAAACATCCTCGACACGATCGAGGTCATCTGGGTTAATCTCGTGCTCGACAGTGCCGACGGCAATCATGCCCTCGGTGTGGGTAGATAGAATTTGGGAGCCATTGATGGAAACATAGGCGCTTCTAACTTCATAGCCGCCCATGCGTTCGGCTTCGCCGAGCATCTTGTCGATAGATTCGGCAGGGCCGGTGAGATTGGCGGGAACGCCTTTTCGCATGCCGGCGGATGGGCCTTCATTATAACCAACAATAGCGATGGCACCTTCTTTGTTGACGCTCGCGATGATAGCGCGGACGTTTTCTGTGCCAACGTCAAGACCTGTGACAAAACGGTTATCGTTATCCATGATATTATTATAGCATACCGGGCGGGTCCTGCCAACCTCTTCCCCCAAAATTTTTTTCTAACGAAAAAACATTTTGGGGGTCCCCCTTCGGTTGTCACCCGCCTGCATCCAACTAATCTGGCAATGTTAATACTTCGTAACCGTCTTTGGTGACGAGGATTGTGTGCTCACAGTGGCAGCCGATGGAGCCGTCTTTCATTTTGACGGTCCAGTTGTCATCTTTGTCGCAATAGTTGGCGGGCTTGCCGAGGCAAGACATTGGTTCGATGCAAATGGTGTCGCCTTCGACGAGTTTGTAGCCGTGGCCTTTTTTGCCGTAGTTTGGAACCTCGGGAGCGTCGTGCATTTCGGTGTCGATGCCGTGGCCGACGTAGTTTTCAATCACGCCGAGATGGCCGGCGCGCAAAACTTTCTCGACGGCGGAAGCGATGTCGCCGATGTGGGCGCCGGGTTTGACGCGCTCAATTCCCTCCCACATGGCGGATTCGGTGACGCTGATCATTTTTTTGACGGCTGGGTTGGATTTGCCAGGAACGATCATCGTGAAAGCGGAATCGGTGAAGTAGCCTTTGTAGTAGATGTCGAGATCGAAACTGACTTTGTCGCCGGGCTCGAGCGGCTCGTCTTTTGGCGCGCCGTGGACGAGGGCGTCGTTTACGGAAATGCAGATGGCGCCCGGAAACTCTTCGTCAAGCATATCGTAAGCGACTTTGGCACCGCGGCGCACAATTTCCTTCCGGACCCAAGCGTCGATTTCCTTCCCGGTCATGCCAGGCTGAACGTAGTCCTTCAGGTCCCTCAAAAGGTTGCCGAGGATTTTGCCACCTTCCCGCATGGCGGTGATTTTTTCTGAAAGTTTGGTGGGGGTGGAGTTTTCTATGTTGATCATTTTATTCTCCGTAACTTTTCTCGATTTCGCCGCCGTTAACGTCGTCGTTTTGCTCGATGGCGCCGGGATCTAACTTTTCGCAAACCTCGCAGAGGCGGTCGGTAACCTCGCCTTCGGTGCCAACGCCATTGACGTGAACAACTGGAATATTATGCGCTTCAAACAGAGGTAAGATTGAACAAATATTTTGTTCAAAGATTTCAAAACGGCGATCGATGGAGGATTTTTCTTGATCGTCCACGCGGCCGTCGAGGCTGGCGCGCTGGTAGAGGCGATTATAGAGCTCATCTTTTGGGACATCGAGAATGATGGCGCCGTAGAGCTTGTCTTTTTCGCGATTTATGATCCATTCGGCCTGGGCCGCCGTGCGCGGATAGCCGTCCAAAATAACATCGTAACCTTCGGCGTCGGTCTTGTCTAGTTCCCTTTCGAGCATCTTGGTGACATCTTCATCGGAAATCATGTTGCCGCCGTCGATGAGGTGATTAAAATTGCCGTTGTCACGAATAAGCTGGCCGGTGGAAATCCAACGCCAGCCGTAGATTTCTGACAAAGCCTTGCTCTGAGTGCCCTTGCCTGAACCTGCTAAACCAAATAAAACTATCATACCTTATATTATATCATATGGGGCGGGTCCTGTCGCGCATTTCCTCTCAAAATGTTTTTGGTTTTCTTGGGGGTCCTTCTATGCGCGCCGCCCGTCCAATAAAATATCCCCTTGCGGGGATATTTTTACTTAAGTCCGAGTTTGATGCGTTCGGTCTTTTCGGCCTTCCGAGCTTCGCGGATGATAGCCTTAAGACGGCGCTCGCGCTTAGAAATTGGCTTGCTGAAGCGGAGTTGGGACTTCTTAAGAGGCATCATACCACTCTGAAGAACTTTGCGGTTGAAACGACGAATGATGTTTTCGTTCGACTCGCCCTGATCTTTTCTAGTAACTTTAATAGACATATCGTATTTAATTATATCACAGATTGAAAGGATTGACAAGGGTTGGTGGTGACATTTTGGAGCGGGGCCGCTCAAGACCTTACTAGCGTGGGCTAGAAGGTCTTGATTTTTCGTAGTGGTCGTGGTAGAATAGATTTAAGTTATGATTTTATCTCTGCTTTTTAGCAGGGATAATTTTTAGTTTGATGTTGAGTTTTATTTCTTCAACAGAAACTTCCATAACCCTCCCTTCTCCCGCGCTCATTATTAAAATGCAGCCCCGCTATGAGTAGTATAGCATAGCTAAGGTGGTTGCGCAATTAGCTCCACCAGCTGCTCATTTTCTTAGTGGCCACAATGCAAAGGTATTTTTTTGCGGTGTTCTTCGCGCGAATTGGGTTTGCGGCTCCACCAGCAACTCATTTTTGAAGCTTGGACTTGTCTTGTTGTAATTGTTACGAAATTAGGCAGGCACTCACGACTTTAGCGGACTCTTCTTTTGTTTACAAAGTAGTGCCAGACCTTCCTCACTATTCTTTTGTGGTTTTATTTTGCGCTTAGGAGTCGTGAGTGCACTGTAATTTCTGTAACAATTACAACCGCCAAATCTGGTTTATGCTTCAAAAATGGGTAGCTAGTGGAGACATACGAAATCGTCCAGAAAATCATGCTTCCGGTCTCGGAAATCATACTCTCTGGTTTTGGAATCATACTCGGTCGGTTTTACAGGGGTGGAGAAAATCATGCTCGCGCCCTAAAAAATCATACTCGTAAAAAATCTGGGTTTTCACCCAGATTTTTTGTGTGGTGTTTTTTCGCAATTAATGCGGTAAGGCGGGCTTTCCCCTTCGGGGAGAAAACCTAAGGGATGACCTAACTCGTACGCATACACCGCACTGAGAGCCCGAAGTACTTACGGAGGGTGTTAGTAACGGCCATACCACCATTAGAGTACAGGTACCTCGCGCTGTCATCATTGTACCGAGTAGACGTCCACCAGTAGCCGTATGAGCCGACATCGCCCTGGGAGCCGGAGCGGAACCAGCCGGTAGTAGTTAAGGAGCCATTCGCTTGGAGGTTAGAACGCCATGTGGAGTTATCTACTTCGCCTGAGTATACTGGGAGACGCCAGTTCTTTGGGCAGATATCACCTACAGAGTTGTCGGTATCGTTAGAGCAGCCAGTAAAAGTATTGGATGTATTATTTGTGCGTGCTGTTGCCGCTGGCCAGTTGTAGTAATACTCTCCACCAGCTGTAGCCATGTATGGTTTACAATAGTCGTCTTGAGAGTTTGAGACCCATGATTCTGTTGGGAGGGTATAGCTAGAGGTTACGTTGGAGTCGGAAGTGGTGAGGGCAGTGCCACCTGGGAGCTTGAGGTTGGACATCATCCAGAGGGTTTTGGCGCCGTTTAAGGAGAGCATCTTGACAGAGTAGTTAGCGCCGGTGCGGGAGTCGCGGAGGACGGTGGAGTCGCCTACGCTCATGCTTTTGAAGTTACTGGAGCTGAAGCTCTGCATGGTGGTGGCTGCTTCATTCCGGACGCAGCGTACGAATATCCCAACGATTTTAGTGATTTCGGATTCGCCCAGAGCGCTACCATAACTCATGCTGTATAACGCCCGCTGTGCTGTCATGTCATTATCAGCAGCGGTAGTAGCCCACCAAAATGACATAGCTGAGGCTTGATCTATGGAGCCGTTATTGTAAAACCCATCGTAGAACTTCCAGTTGGAGCGGTTAGCGCTTGCGACGTTACCCATTTCTGCAACGGTTGGGAGTCTCCAGCCTTTAGGGCAGATGTCGGAGTTTGCATTCTCAGTTGTAGAGTTATCACAGACTGTGCCTGCGGAAGCTGCACAATAGTTATACCAGCCGCCAGTTGCATTGTAGGTGTTATTTGTGTATGTTCCAGCCACCATTCTTGCTTCAGTAAATGAGTCTCCAGCAGTTAGGCTTGCGGTTGGGGTAGCCCAGGAGACTTGTTGGTTCTTGGAAGCTGCTGTACTGTAGATGTTTGAATCGCCTGCATAGAGAGTGAAGCCTGTTGGGAGATAGAGGTTTTGTTCCATGTAACACTGGTCGGAGATAGTGTAGGTGAGGTAGGATACGCCGGTACGAGCATCAATCATATTATTACCACAAATGGAGCTGGTGTTTTGAAGAGTATTGTTATCAAAGTTCCAGACGGCATAGAGAGTCTTGGTAGTATTGGCAGTTAAGTTCATTGTGCCGGAATAATCCGCAGTGGTGGCATTTGGAGTTTCGCTCCAGCCAGCAAGTGTTGCATAACGTGCGCTGGTATTAGTTGTGGATGCAGTGTGATAGGTAGCGGTCGGAAGCGTGACGCTCATAGCGGCGCCGGAAAGTGATGAGCTGGATGGTGTGCCGCCATTACCAACGAAGGTGAGATTGTAGGAAAAGCCGCTCTGCTTGCCGGTGGCGGTGAGAGTGCCTGCGCCTGCACCGGTCAGCGTAACGGTGGTTGGGTTGGTGCCGGTGCTACTAACTGAAGTATTCGTGCCGGCTGTCCAGCTATCAAACTCGTAATTGCTGCTGAAACTCATGGTAGCAGTATATGGTTGGTTGTAATAGAGCGAGACTGTTGGACTGGAAGCTGTGGCAGTAACCGTACCGTAAGTAGCGTTCGTGAATGATACTTGGTTTGCTCCAGTATTAAAGGTGACTGTAACATTGTATTGGTTTAGTGTTGCACCTGGAGTAATAGTAGCATTGCCTGCTCCGACAGTATAGGTGGTTGATGCGGTGTTATCTGCAATAGTGCCGGCTGTTGTAGACCATGTACTTAGCGAATAGCCGGTATCTAATGTAGCAACTAGACTATAACCTTTGCCATAGATGAGGTTAGATACGTTACAGCCAGAAGTGGAAGTACATTCTGTACCATTGAGCGTAACTTTAGAAACACCAGTGGCTGTCTTGATGGTGGCGGTATATGTGTTAATATTCCACATAGCCTTCAATGTGACAGAAACATCACCATTGATATCAAAGACAATACTATCACCAGCGGAGTATTCTGTACCGGTACAAGTGTCATTGGCGTAGTCGGTGCTGGTGACTGTACCGAAGCACCACTTATTGAAGGTATGACCGGTCCAAGTCGGTGTAGAACTAGAGAGCGTAACCG
>JAFRBW010000027.1 GCA_017404685.1 Candidatus Saccharimonadota bacterium | reverse complement strand
CTGAATTTACTTTGGCTGCGAAGGTGATGTCTGTTTCATCGCCAGTATTAATTGGAGTATTAGTTTTGTTTAATGGTATTGATGCAGCTATGGTAGGATTCTATATAGTAGTATCTACTGTAGCTAGGTTTGTAGTGTTTACTTTATAACCCCATTTGTTAGAAGTGGTAGTATCAGAAGTAGATGCAAAGGTGGATGGAGATGTAGTGGAAGTGAGAGTAGAGATGGTTGGGTAGGAGCCACTCAATGATTCTGTTCTAGTGAGGTTGGTGGTGGCTACACTTTGATAGGTTGGGGTCATGGTGAGATAATAGCCGGTGGTATTAGTAGTATAGACAGTGACGCTTAGATCGCTACTACCAAATACTGGTGCATCACTAGTAGGGTTTAAGTCTAGTACAAGGTCACTAGCGGAGAGGCGAAGTTCCAAAGCGTTCAATTCTTCTACCGTGACGCTAAAGTTGGAACTATTTTCCACTGAGCCTTCGTCGCCGTAGACGGCGGAGGAGGAACTATCCGCAAAGACTGATGCAGAAAAACCAAAAACAGATATTGTAGCAAGAAATGCGAGGATTAAAAAAGCATAGCGTGGAAACGCGACGAAAGTTCGTCCAAAAAACATGCTCCGAACTTTTAAAATCATACTCGCCAAAATAACAGAGAAGAATAAAAACATACTCCGCGCGCGGGAAATCTTACTAAAAATCCCGGTGGGAGTATTATTGCTACGATTCTTGCTATAGAGCTTGGTATTGCTACCAAGACAGCTGCTACGATTTTTATATTTTGTATGTATGGCCTGCATGGTTTTTCCTTACTTATTAAACCCTAGCAGGTGCCAAATCAAAACAGGTACCACTAGGGGAGCAACCGAGCTACTAATGAAAATCATTAGAAGATTCGGACCCTAATGGTACCTGTTTTAACTTCTAATAATTTTCTCAAAAATTGATTTGATTAACAGCTCGGTTGCTCTTACGAATTGTTAATACTTTCATTATACCATATTTTTGCAAAATGCAACCAAATCATTGTTGTATTTTTTACATTACTTGTGCTGGAGAATGCGAGTGTGATATAATTAGGTTTTAAGGAGGCTATCATGGCTATAAAAAAAGCAATTATCACCGATGCTGGGTTTGCTAGTCGGTATCTACCTATCACCAAAACTATTCCGAAGGCGATGATTCCGATCGGGGCGAAGCCGGTAATGCAGCTCTGCGTGGAGGAATGCGTGGAGGCGGGAATTGAAGAGATCGTAATCGTGGCAACGCCAAACACGAAGTCGCGCGAGATTTACGATGACTATTTTCACAATCGTGCGGAAAATGTCAAGACACTGCTAGAAAATCAGGGCAAGGCTTCACGGTTTGAGCCGGTGCAAGAAGTGCTGGATTTTCCGAAAATCACGGTGATTGAGCAGGATGCGAGTTTGCCTTATGGCAATGGTTCGCCAATCGTGTCGGCAAAATCTTTCGTAGAAAACGAAGATGCGTTTATTGTGCTTTATAGCGATGATTTGATCCTAGGCAAAGGCGACGTGAAGACTCTGATCGAGACTTACGAGAAAAATCCAGACGCGAAGGCGGTGATTGCCGCGCAAGAAATGCCGGAAGAGGTTTGGCATAAGTTCGGGATGATTGCGCTGAAGGAAAATGGCACGCTTTCGCACATCGTGGAGAAGCCGAAAACGCCGGAGCTTTCTCCTAGCAACTTGACGTCGTATGGGCGGTATCTCTTGACGCCGGAAGTGTTCCAGTATCTGGTGCCGGCGAATACGGGCCTGGACGGTGAGCTCTGGACGGTGGATGCGATCACGAAACTGGCCGAGGCTGGCGATGTGGTGGTTGCGCGGAGCGAAGGAAAGTGGATCACTACTGGCGATCCGAAAAATTATTTTATGGCGCATCTAGAGTATGTCCTGTCCAACACGGATTATGCGGACGAAGTGAAGAATTTTGTGCTACAATATAAGTAAGGAGAAAAATATGAACGTAGCAGAATGGATTTTGGTAGTAATTCTCAGCGTAACGCTTCTAGTGTTTTTGATCGTGGGAATTGTGCTGATGTCGAAAACTTTTGGGCTGGTGGCGGAAGCCAAGAAAGTAGTGGCGAAAAGCCAAGATATCGCCGAAAACGCCAACGGTGTGGTAACGAACGTACGTGGCATGACCTCGATCGGTGGGACCGTGGAAATGTTGGTAGACAAGTACGTTAACCCAAAAGTCAAAGAAGTAATAAAAGAAAGGAAAAAAGACGATGACGGAAGAAAAGAAAAATAAAAGCGGAGCTGGTAAGTTTTTCCTCGGCGCGGCGCTAGGGGCGATTGCGGGTGCGATCGCTGGGAAGTTTATCTCAGTGAAAGCCGAGAAGGACGAGGCTGACGACGAATGCGACTGCGAAGATTGCGATTGCGATTGCGATGATTGCAAATGTGGCGAAGAATGTGAAGACAAGAAAGAAGCTAAGGCCGAGAAAAAAGAGAAGGCTGAGAAAGTAGAAAAAGCCGAGAAAGTAGAAAAAGCCGAGAAGGCTGATGGCGCGGCAAAGAAGGAGACGGCCGAGAAGAAAGAAGCAAAGAAATCTGAGAAAACCGAAAAGGAGAAAGGCGCAAAATAGCCTTCCAGCATACATATGCAGCTCAAGCCCTCTGATTTTGTGCATTTACATAACCATACGCACTATTCGCTTTTGGATGGTTTGACTAAGGTGCCAGAACTCGTGGAGTTCGTGAAGAACGATGGGATGGAAGCGGTGGCGGTGACCGACCACGGCACGATGAGTGCGCTCGTGGAACTTTATAAAGAATGCAATGCGGCCGGAATTAAGCCTCTACTGGGGCTAGAGGCTTATGTGGCGGCGCGCAAGAAAACCGATAAAGATCCAGCACATGACAAGCAGCGGTTTCATATCACTCTGATTGCGATGAATAATAAAGGTTTTGAGAACTTGTGTCGCATCATGAGTAACGCAGAAATAGAGGGAAAATACTACAAGCCGCGGACGGACCATGAGGATCTGGAGAAATATAGCGAGGGCGTGATCTGTCTTTCTGGATGCATGGGTTCGGAGATTTCTGAAGCGATTCGGGCGGGCGATGATGAGCGGGCGTTTCAGCTGATCGACTGGTACCGAAATGTTTATAAAGATCGGTTTTACTTGGAGATGCAGGATCATGGACACCCAAAGTCGTCCACGCATTCGGCGGAGCAGAAAAAGGTCAATGATTGGCATATGGCCCATGCGGAGGAGCTGGGGCTGCCACTCGTGGTAACGTGCGATGCGCATTATCTCAAAAAAGAGGATCAGGATGCACACGAGGTGTTGCTCTGTATTGGTACGGCGGCGAATTTGAGCGACAAAAACCGGATGACACTCAAAGATTATGATCTGCACGTGATTCCGGCGGAGGAAATTATTGAGCACTGGCAGGATACTTGCCCGGAGGCGGTGCTTAATACTAAGCGGATTGCAGACCGGTGCAATGTGGATTTGCAACTGGGGCGGATTCTGATTCCGAAGTTTCCGATTCCGACGGAGGAAGACGAAAAAACATACCTGGATAGGCTGGTTTTTCAGGGGCTGGTTTATCGTTATGGCGGGAAAACTTTGGAGGAAGCGAGTAAGATTCCGGTGCCGGAGTGCCGGAAGATTCTTGAGAAAGCGGATGAGAGTCGTGACGAAGCGCACAAGGTGCTACCGAGGATTGATTATGAGCTATCCGTGGTGGACAAGATGGGTTATAATGGCTATTTCTTGATTGTGCAGGACTTCATCAACTGGGGAAAATCGCAGAGAATTGTCTATGGGCCGGGACGTGGTAGCGCGGCGGGGTCGATCCTGGCGTATGCGCTACGTATTACGGAGTTGGACCCGCTAAAATACGACCTGCTCTTTGAGCGGTTTCTTAACCCAGACCGGATTTCTATGCCAGATATTGATACGGATATCCAGGATACGCGGCGAGACGAGGTGATTGAGTATTGTTCGCAAAAATATGGCTATGGGCGGGTGTCTAATATTGCAACTTTTGGTAAGATGATGGCAAAAAACGCGGTGCGCGATGTGGCGCGGGTGCTGGAAGTGCCATATGCTGAGGCGGACAAGCTTGCTAAGATGGTGCCGGATCCGGTGATGGGGCATCACGTGAAGCTTTCTGATGCGATTCAGAATGTGCCGGATTTGAAACACGAGTACGAAACCAATCCGACCGCGAAGGAAGTGATTGATTTTGCGTCGCGACTAGAGGGGACAATTCGCAACCATGGTGTGCATGCGTGTGGCGTGATTATTGCGCCGGATGATTTGGTGAAGTTCTTGCCGCTAGAAGTATCGGCCAAAGGGCCAATTGCGGCGCAATTCCCGATGGGGCAGGTGGAAGAGCTAGGGCTGCTCAAGATGGACTTCCTGGGGCTTTCCAACTTGTCTGTGATTAATAATGCTCTTAGGATGATCCGGAAAGTTTACGGGGACGATGTGAATATGTATTCGCTGCCGCTAGATGATAAGGAGACGTATGAGCTTTTGCAGCGAGCAGAGACGACTGGCGTGTTTCAGCTGGAATCGGCGGGGATGAAGCGGTATCTGCGTGACCTCAAGGCGTCGACCTTTGAAGACATTATCGCTATGGTGGCGCTCTACCGGCCGGGGCCGATGCAGTTTATTGATTCGTTTATTCGGCGGAAACATGGGCAGGAGGAAATTACTTATCTACATCCAGGCCTAGAAAATTCGCTCAAGAATACTTATGGGATTATGATCTACCAGGAGCAATTCATGCAGATTTCCAAGGAGTGGTGCGGATTTACCGGTGGGCAGGCAGATACGCTCCGTAAGGCGGTGGGGAAGAAAAAAGTGGATCTCATGAACAAGGTGAAGCCGCAGTTTATTGAGGGCGCAGTGAAGATTGGTGGCGCGACTGAGGAGATTGCGGAGACGTTTTGGAGCCAGCTGCTGGATTTTGCAAACTACTGCTTTAATAAGTCGCACGCAGCGTGCTATGCGCTGGTGGCTTATTGGACGGCATATCTCAAGGCGCATTATCCGGATGCGTTTATGGCGGCACTGATGACGGCGGATATGCGATGGACGGATCGGCTGGCGATTGAGATTGCGGAATGCAAGCGGATGGGAATGAAGGTGCTGGGGCCAGATATCAATCAGTCTTATGGGGATTTTGGTATTGTGGGCGGCGAGAAAACGATTCGGTTTGGACTTTCTGGGATCAAGAGTATGGGGAAAGCTTTGGTGGAAGAATACGTCATTCCGGAACGCGATAAAAATGGGCCATTTAAGTCGGTTTGTGATTTTGCGAAGCGGGTGGATTCTACGAAGTTTAATAAAAAATCCTGGGAAGCGGCGATCAAAACTGGGGCGTTTGATAGATTTGGATACTCACGTTCGGATCTCTTGTACAATCTAGAGGCGATTCAGGCTTATGGGGCGAAGTGTCAAAAAGACGTGGGCTCTGGGCAGACTGACCTCTTTAGCATGATGGGCGAAGCGGGGGCGATTCCAGAGGTGGAGATTAAACCGGCGCCGACGCAGTTTTCCGACAAAGAACAGTTACTATGGGAACGAGATCTGATGGGGCTCTACCTTTCGGCACATCCGCTGGATAAGTACGATACGTATTTTAACGAGCAAACGCATCCGATGGATCTGATTACACCAGAGAACAACGGTAAAGTGGTGACGATCGGCGGAATTATCACGGCAGTAAGGACAATTCTTACCAAAAAAGGCGATAAAATGGCGTTTATCAAGATGGAGAACAAGTCGAGCGAAACGGAATTTATCGTGTTTCCATCTACTTTTGCTGAATGTGGGGCAAAACTAGAGGTGGATAACGTTGTGAGGGTGCAAGGGAAGATTAACGCGACAGATAAGGACGGCAATCTCACTTCTGAAGCGAAGGTGATGGCTGAGGTGGTGGAGCTGGTGTCTGATGAGGTGCTGGAGTCGTATGTCTCTACAGGAACGAAGCTAGCGATGCCAGCGATGGCGCCAGAGAGAGACTTTAAACGGAGCGCGTCAAAAAGTTCCGCAGAGAGGGTTTATCGTGGGCCGCGCGGTGGCGCAAATGCGGCGCCGAAGACAATTGACGCGCCAAGGGTGCTAGCGGCGCCGCCAAAAGACCCACGGAAAGAGCGTCTCTATCTCTTGATCGAGAATCCAGACGACACCGAGACTCTGAGTGCGATACGGCGGCTGGCGGATCTCAATGTTGGATTCCAAGAAGTGGTGCTAGTGCTAAGAGATGGAGAGACGAAACGTCCGCTCAGGATGCCGTTCAAAGTGGATGCGACAGACGAGCTTTTGGAAAAATATAGGGAACTTCTAGGCGCGGATAACGTCAAGACCAAATAATTCTGTGATATAATAGGGGTATGAAGAAAAAACGAGTGTCGGATTCGGTGACGGTAAACCGCAAGGCGCATTTTGACTATGTGTTAGGAGATGAGCTGACTTGCGGAATGGCTCTTTCTGGGCTAGAAGTGCGCGCAATTCGTGACCACCATGTGCAACTCAAGGGGTCTTTTGTGACAATACGGAATGGGGAACTGTGGCTCAATAATCTGACGCTTGGCGCGGAAACGGCGCGAAATATCAAGTTGCTTGCGACGAGGAAGCAGATTTTGTCCCTTGAACGTGAAAAAGTGGCTGGGTCTACCATTGTACCAGTAAAGCTTCTTGGTGGCGGGAGGCACATTAAGCTTGTCATTGCGGTGGGCCGCGGTAAGAAGAAATACGATAAGCGCGAGACTATCAAAAAGCGTGATATTGAGAGAGGCCGCTATGCTTAGGATTTTTTCCTGGAATGTGAATGGAATTCGGGCGGTTCTTAGAAAAGGGGCTTTACAGAAGTTCCTGGAGGAATATAAACCGGATATCTTGTGCTTGCAGGAAATTAAGGCAAAGACAGCGCAGATAGAAGATGTTTTTCCAGGATATAAAGCAATTTTTAATCCGGCGGAAAAACCTGGATATTCGGGGACAGCGATTCTGATGTCGGAGGAATCGCCGCTATCGTCTTCCCCAGTTGATTTTGGTCATACTTCGGAGAATGGCAGCTTTGAGCCTATGATAAAATTGGCTAGTTTTGAGGGGAGAATTATAGCATTGGATCTTGGGGATTTTTACCTGATAAACGTTTATACTCCAAATTCAAAGCCGGATCTGTCGCGACTGAAGTTGCGCGAAAATGAGTGGGATCCGGGATTTCTTGCGATGCTGAAGGAGTTAGAAAAAACCAAGCCGGTGGTAACGTGCGGTGATTTTAATGCGGCGTTTTCGGAAATAGACTTAGCGCGGCCGAAGCAAAATCATCATAATGCTGGTTTTACAGATGAAGAACGCAAAGGCATCGGGAATATCCTAGGCGCTTCGTTTGTGGATACTTTTCGGGCGTTACATCCGGATGAACAGAGGTACACCTGGTGGAGCCATTGGGGGCATGCGCGCGAAAATAACGTCGGTTGGCGGATAGATTATTTCTTTGTTTCTAGGAAGCTTCGGAATAAGCTGGCGGACGCAGAAATCTACGAGAATGTGCTAGGGTCGGATCATTGCCCGATATCAATCACACTAAAGGATCTGTGATGGAAGCGTATTTCAAGAGAATCGAGGAGGTCCCAAAAGAGAAGATTTTGTGGAATATTCCGGAGCAAAAACAGGGGTCTTTAGCGATAATTGGCGGAAATTCGCAGATGTTTCGGACTTCGGTAAAAGTAGCGGAGTTTGTGGTGGCGAATTATCCTGTCAAGGAGCTAAGGCTGGTGCTGCCTGATGCTCTAGAGAAAAAGTTGCCACCGCTAGATAACATTACGTTCCTACATTCTACGGATTCTGGGTCTTTTGGGAGCGAGGAGGAGCTGGCGCGCGTCTTAGGCGTAGCAGATTTTAACCTTCTGATTGGGGATTTTTCCAAAAATAGCGTGACGGGGAAAGCTGTAGCTGGCGCAGTCAAAAGTTCCGAAAAACCTCTTATAGCGACGCGCGATACAGTAGATTTGCTAGCGGAAAACCAGTCGGAAGAGTGGCTAATGAATGAAAATGTGACGCTATTCGCTTCTCTTACGCAGCTTCAAAAAGTTTTTCGCAGCATTTATTATCCAAAAATGCTACTTTTGACTCAATCTTTAGTGCAGGTGAGTGAAGCGCTGCACAAGTTTACCTTGAGCTATCCGATAGGGATTATCACTCTGCATGATGGGCAGATTTTGGTCTCCCGGAATGGGCAAGTGAGTGTGCTACCTCTAGAAAAGTCTTTTTATTCGCCAATTATGCTCTGGATGGGGGAAGCCGCAGCCAAAGTGGCGGTTTTAAATATGTATAATCCGGGGGATTTTAGCGATGCTTCTTTGACAGCGCTTTCTCGATAGAAACGGCATCGCGAGAAATGTTGTGGCGGCGCTGTGCGAGGAAAAACCACAAGAAGATGCCGACTGCGAGCGCAATGATGGCTGTTGTAATTTTTACAACACTATTCCAGTTAGAAGCGTAGAGCGTCCAGGCAGCAACGAGGACGATTAGCGCAATGTAGAGCATGCGGCGGGCGAGGATGATTCTCCTAGCGAGAGGGAAGTTTTTGGCCGAAAGGGAGTGCGGAGTAAAATCGTCTGGGTGACCAAAAAGTTTGCCGTAAACGATAAGGTCGATCACGAGCGCAAGCACACCATATCCGACGCCAATGATGAGCCCGGCTGGCAGGTTGACGCGCAGAATGAAAAATAGTATCATCGCGACAGAGAGGAATGCATCGGTGAACATATCGTACTTGGCGGCGTATTTGCGATATCTAGGAGTCTTATTTTTCGGGAAAGGCCACCTTGTGGCGCAGGTGCCATCAAAAGCATCGGTGAGCTCGCCAAAGACGAAGAGGAGGAATCCAGCACCAAGGCTAGAAGCGTCGCCAAGAAAAGCCAAGATGAAGAGAGCCGTTGCCAAAATAAAACGAATCAGAGTGAGAATGTCTGCTAGGTATTTCTTCATGTTTTAATTATAACACTTATTGCTCTAAATCTGCAGCAATCAGATCGTTGACGTCGGCGATGATATTGAAGTTCAGAGTGGTGGTGTAGGTATCTGGGACAGCGAGATAGTCGAGCTTAGCGCCAAGGCGAACGGTGAGAGGGTCGCCATTAGCCATACCACGGCCGGTAGCGATAGCGTTGCTGCCAGCGAGGACCGGATAGTAGTTACCAAAAGTAAACTCGTTGTTCTCAATGCGACCGATGGAGTAGCCCCAACGATTCGAGGTGAACTCAGCAATTGTGTAGCCGTCTTCCTTGACATCGAGAGTATCGATGATTTCGCCGCCATGTTCGCCAACGAGAGCGCTAGAATCGGTAGTCATGGTGACAATGTAGCCAATATTGGAATTAGAATAAATACCGAGAGTGAGATCGGAATAGCGAAGTGTACCTGCACTAGATGGCATAAGCCTGTCAATTGAAACTGATGTATTGACCCCCGCGTCATCACCTTCGAGCTGGGCAGAGCCGTTTGCAATGGTAACACTGAAAGAAGGCGCAATGTGAGCCGAAAAATCTATATCGGTCTCAGCAACTACAGGGTTAACAAACGAAATCATGCCGGCGAATAACACGGCGATAGATGTTATCTTTAAAATGACCTTGTTTGTTTTATTCATAAGTATATTATAGCACGTTTTTTGAAAATGCAATAGCCTTTTCAATGGTTTTTGTGTGATTTTTGTGATTCCAAATTGTGAAAAAGTTGTTCTAGGCGGTCAATCTTTGCGGAGATACGAATTTGGTCGCGCGATTCTAGCATTTTTGCGCTCATTTTGGAGATTTCGTCTGGGTGATCCAAGAGAATATTGAGAGCGGCGGCCATCTGGGCCGAGGATGGGCCGCTTGAGAGTACAAAACTGCCCGCCGGAACGATTTCGGTCATATCTGGATCGACGATGAAAACCGGCACGCCGGCAGCCTCGGCCTCGATGAGAGTCATGCCGAAGGTATCGAAATCATACGAAACAAGGAGATCGAGGTGGGATTTTTTGAGCGCTTGCCAGATTTCGGTAAAATCGACATTGCCATAAAAAGTGGTGCTGAGGCGATGAAGCTTGGCATAGGCGCGAGCTTCCGGCTCATCCGGGCCGGAGCCATAGATGGAGAGATGATAGGATTTGCTAGGGATTTTTGCAAGAGCGCGAAGAAAAGGCAAGAGTCGCTTCTCGCGCGAAAGACGCGAATGCCAGATGATTTCGAGCGGCTGGCCTTTTTTAATGGATTTTGGCGTGGTTTTTTCGTCAACAAGGCGATCACTAACGCCATGGTGAAGGGGAACAATCGGCTTCGTGACACCATAATATACCAGTTTGTCGCAAAAATGTTCCGATGGCGTGATGACGAGATCGGCGGAATTAGCGTGATTTACCATCAGCGTCCACATTTTAGCGCGAGCGATGGTTGGCGCGAGATAATCGTCTTTTGAGACTTTCACTTGGTGTGGAAGATACCAGGAATGGAACCAGTTGAGATTTGCCGCTACAAAAGTGCGGAGCCCATAGGGAATAATATTCTCCTCGCCGACATCTTCGCGGCCGTGCATCACTTGGACGGAGGGAATGTGAAACATTTTGGCGAGACGAAGGCCAGCGATGGAACAGCCAGCCTCGTAATGCACGTAGAAAATATCGAAATCTTTTAGCTCTGGGTGGCCTTTTATAAGCTCGCGCTCGATCACGCGCGGACGACGTGCGATTGGCACAACGCCGCGGCCAAAAATGCGGCAAGATTTGACAGGGAAGATGTGGTTTTGTGCTAATTCTTCTCTTTGTTTCTTGGACTTTGGGAAACTGCTGCTAAAAATATAGACGGTGTGACCACGAGATTCCAGGGCGGCTTTCTCGGCGTTGATACTAGTGACAATGCCGCCGGTAAGGTCAAGATAGCAATCAGAGAAAAATGCGATCTTCATACCTTAATCATACCACAAAATCTGGTGTTTTTGGGATTTTTGTGTTATAATTAAAGGAAGGGCGAATGGCGGAACTGGTAGACGCGATAGACTCAAAATCTGTTGGCCGCAAGGTCGTGAGGGTTCAAGTCCCTCTTTGCCCACCAAGAGAAATATAAAGCCGATTTTCGGCATTTTTTTGTAGATAACTTTAAATACCCTCTCAATTTCTAGGGTAATTTTTTTGCCGATTTTTTCCAATTTTTCGAGCCATGAATATGGTGCTACCTCTATATATTTGGCTGTTAAAAACCTTCCATTTTGGCCTACTACATTCATTCCAAACATAAGTATTTTGTGCTATAATTATTAATAACGTAGGTTAATTATTATTTAAGGAGATTTATGCGCCAAGTTAGACAAAAGGACAATTTTTTAAGAATAATAACATGCTTTTTTGTGGCAATTCTAGCGTTGCCAAATATTTACATTCCTAAGGCATCCGCCGCCGAAAGCTATTTCACCGCAGAAGGCGGAATCCTCGAGCTTGATAACGCCGACCAAGATCACCGAACAATCTGGGTAAAATTAAAAGCAGCGCGTGAGATGACAATACATTATTTGGAAGGATATTTTACACCTGTCGAAAATGATGAAGAACTAGAGTATGGTTTTGGAGACATTAGCGCGGTTTTCCCCGGCATGGGCGGGAATAGTTGTGCCCTTAGTGACGGCTGGTTCTATTGGAATGCTGAAGAATACATGAACTCATCGGTAAGTAGCGAAGGTATACATGTTCAAGCTGGAGATGCCGTTTTTGAGGTTGCCTATGACGTGAAAGCAGGGGTAGAGGTCATGAAACGCAATACGCCAGTAACTCTTGAGCTCGCCATTATCGACGACGACACCGAAACCGGCAAAGAAATCCGAGACATCACCATGGACGCCTACGTGAGGGCTGGTCACGAACTTTCCGTTTATAAATACATAACTGGCAATGGAACTCTTGATGTGCCAGATATAGTAATTGGCGGTACTGATGTAGAAGTTGGAATTGTACCAGACCCTGGCAATGAGCTAGTATATCTAGAATTGAACGACCAAGAAGTCACCGATCAGGTACAAAACAGCATTTTTAGAGTAACTCCTGGTACAGAATCTTTGACTTTCTATGCAACATTCCTCCGAGTTTACGAAGTGCTAGAAGGTGATGGTGGTGAGCATGTTAAAGGCAGCGAGGAGACATTATCCTTTAAGATCGACAACGATGTAACAGAATTCTGTGGTATAGGTGTTCTCTCAATTGATGGCGAGTATCTAGATATGCAAACAGATTGTGAGGTAGATCCAGACAACCAGACTATTATTCTTCCGGCTAATATCCTGAATGAACTTGGAATAGGCGAACACTCCTTTGAGGCATGGTTTTCAGAGCCAGAATCGGGAACTGCTAGAGCTAGTTTCAAAATAGTAGAAGAGAGCGATGATGAGGAAGAGAATGAATCGGCTCCTAATACTGGTATGTTTACTGGCGAAGGTGGTAGCGCAGAGATTGCCAATAATTTCGTGGCTACCGTTGCGGTTGCCGGGATTGTCGTAGTGGCAGGCGTTTTAATGAAGAAAACGAAACGGTAATAATCTGCACCCAGGCTCTCTCGCCCATTTTGACTGCTGACGCTATTTATACTCAAAATACATTTCTTGCATGTCTTCCTTGTACGCTGTTAATACCTGGCGAATTAAGCCACAAAAGTGGCAGGGACTGGCCCTGCCACTTTTTGTTTTTTTAAAATAAAGCTTTATGATATAATTATTATATGAATTCTAATACCGGTGGGCAGACTTCTGATTTGCAGAGAAAAGCTGCAGCGGCAATCGCAAGGAAAAAGGTCCTTGCGGCTTATGCTGAGATGGCGCAAAAAAATGCGCTGAACTCGGCGCCGAATGCGGCTGATGCGCCAGGAACAGAGAGTGCTTATGCGGCACCGAATGCTGAGCATATGAAAGATGAGCCGATCAATCCGCGAATCAATTCTGAATCTTGGAAAAAATATCACACGGCGTGGCAGGATTATTATCAGAAATACTACAGTGAATATTACTCAAATGCGGCGCGGCAATATATTGCGAAAGAACAGCTGAAGGCGGCGCGCGAGCAGGCCGAAGAAGACGAAATCGCTTACGCTTTGGCGAGAGCGGGTGGGAAGAGTGCGGAAAAGACCGGACTTTCGCTCGCTAAAAAACCTACAGCGCAAAATAATTTTGACGATGATAGCGGGTTGCTACGCACGGTAATTAGAAAAAAGGCAACAGACAATGCCAAAAAATCGCGCAAGTTCCGGCGGTTTGTGCCGATTATGTTGGGGCTTGCCGTGACATTATTTATACTTTTCTTGCAGTACAATCGTTTGATTTTTGCGCCGATTTATGCGTATGTGTCGCCAGGGAATGCGCCGGCGAGCCAGATTGAGGCGCTAGATCCGACGGTGACGCAAGTAGTGTCGGACGAACCGCGGCTGATTATTCCGAAGCTCAATGTGGATGTGCCGGTGAGATTTGATGTGAATGTGAGCGATATTATGGAGGCGATGAATAGCGGCGTGGCACATTACCGAATTGCCGGAGCGTCGGCCTATCCGGGCGAGATCGGCAATTTTATCGTAACAGGGCATTCGGCGGGAGATATTTATAGTTCTAATCCGTACAAATATATTTTCTCTGGGCTGGAGCGGCTGGAAAATGGTGATTTGATTTACATGAATTACAATTCGGTGCGATATACGTATCGGGTGGTGAAAAAACAGGTGGTGGAGCCAAGCGATGTGGCGGCTCTCATCGTGGAGACCGACAAGCCGATTATCACGCTGGTGACTTGCACGCCGCTCGGAACTTCTAGGTATCGTTTGCTGGTGACTGGCGAGCAGATTTCGCCGAGTTACGATAACGCCGACACTGCCAGCGAAGTGACAGATGTGGTGGTAAGTGATGAAATGCCATCGAACGAGCCGTCGTTCTTTGAACGGATTTGGAACTTCTTGACTGGGCAGTAATTATTTAATGATGACTTCGCGGGTGAGCTGATCTCCGGCAAGATAGTAGAGATATTTGTCGCCGGTGATAGTGACTGGGAAACCAGTAGAAACGCCGCTAGAAAGTTCACGGTGATTGAGGCCATCGAAATCATATACCGAGAGGGTACCATTTGTGATTTCGTAGAGCATATGATTGTCTAGCCAGCCGTAGTCTAGGGAGAGATTCCAGCTACGCATAGTGAGAGCTTCCATGTCTATTGTGGCAACGCGAGTGTCGTTTTTGATGAAGACAAAATCGCCATTCGCACCGATCTTGATGATTTCTGGGGCAAAATCTAGCGTGTGTTCGTAAACTTTGGTGAGATTGCTGCGATTTAGGATGGTGACAACTGAGTCAGTGATGATTGTGATGTATTTATCCTCGTAAAAACGGCTAAGGAAAACACGGGTGGGCGGCTGATCAACCGCGATGGTAGTAGGGGTAGAATCGCCGATTTTCACGAGGCTGATGGTGCCGTCGCTAACATAAACGACTTCGTTGCCGTTAAAATCGTAGCTGGCGACGTTTTCTGCGATGGTGTCGGAAATGCGTTTGCCGGATACGTCAATTTTGACTAAGTTGCCACCCTGGATGGCGAGGAGATTACTGGCGGAGCCGTCAAAAATGCGAATCTCGTCAAATTTTACCGTGAATTCACGGGTGAGATTGATGCTCTCGGCGGGATTATTGATGTTTACAAGTACCCACTCGGCGGTAGATGCGGAGGTCTTGAGGAGGACGCGGTTGTTATTCTGGCTCCATTCGGCGCTGATGATACTGGCGGATGGCATTATATCGGAAAGATCAAGTGCGGTCGCGCGAGGCTCGGTGTGATCTAGCTCCAGGAGAGTCCAGATGGTGGTATCGTTGGTGAGGAGAAGGGATTTGCGGTCTTTTGAAATGGTCGCGAAAGTAGTATCGGCGACATCGTAAACCGGTTCGGCCTGGCGCTCTAACAGAAAGAGGCGTGGATAATGCAAACGGTAGAGTAGGCCTTCGCTAATCGTGATGGTCTTGTTCCAAGAATCATAACCCTCACTGGTGAGCTGAATGTCATGGCTACTCGCGGAGAGGACTTTTGAAGTGTTGGTGCGCTGATACCATGGCGCCTCACCATCTACGGCTACGCTCGCGCCGGTTGGAGAAGAATAAATCTGGAGCATACCTTGGCGCTCTACCTCAAAATCGCTATTGATACCGTAGCCAGACACCAGAAGAACCAAAATCACTACCGTGACGATGACAGCAAAAACCATCAGCGACTCGGACAGAATGACCTTGAGATTTTGGCGGCGCTTTCTAGTTTCTGAATCCATAGTTACATTATAACACAGATTTTGTATTTTTAGCTCTTGCGTTTTCGCGCAAAAACGTGTATGATGGTATATATAATGGCTGAAATTCAAAAGAAAAAGACAACACAAAAACGCAGTACACAGGTGGCGGGTCGTAAGGCGCGGTCGGCTAAATCTGTTGGTCGCAAAATTACGAAGACTGCGCCGAGAAATTCGGCTGTCGCAAAAAAGATTGAAGCAGCAGAGAAGAATTCGGCCAAAAAAATCGTTAAGGTTATTCCTGAAGACAAGAGCGAGACGAAAAAAGTCGAGATCATCAAGCCAGCAGAAAAGGTTACGAAAGCGCCAAAAAAGACCACTATTATTAAGGTGGAAGAGGTGCTGGAAGAGCCGAAGCTCGCTGGGGCTACGGCGGTGGAAGTTGAGGAGACGGCCGAAGTTGAAGAAATCAAGGTAGAAGAGCCGAAAATTATTAGGGTGCCAGAGCCTACTAGGAAGCCGGATCCGATTGTGACGCCGAGACCTATTGAGAGATCTATTGAGAGACCTATTGAGAAGCCTCTTGAGAAGTTTACCGAGAAGTTTGTCGTCCGGCCAGGAGAAATGCCACGACAAAAAGAAGCCGCGCGGCCGAAGAGGGCAAAACGCAGCAGTCGCCACACCACTAGGATGCCACGTTTTGGGTTCCGACGAGTGCTGATCGCGCTGGCTTGCGCGGCGGCAGCGGTTTTTGCGATTGTGTATTTTGTGAATCTCAATACGCCGAATATTGATCTAGGGATTGCGGCAATGCAGGCTGGGATTAATTGCGGCGTGCAGCCAAAATATATCCCGCGGGGCTACAATTTGTCGAGTTTTACGGCGGAGGCTGGCAAAATCGTGATTTATTACGCAAATTCTGAGGATAACGGCGCGTTTTCGCTGACGCTAGAGAACTCGGCATGGGATTCTAACGCACTTTACTCCAATTATGTGCGTGACACTTACGGCGATAACTACACTGCGATTAGGGAGCAGGGGCTGACGCTCTATGTGAGTGGTAGCAACGCCGCCTGGGTGAATGGCGGGATTTTGTACAAGCTCAAGACTACATCTGGGACGCTGACGAAAAAACAGATTACCACCATTGCTGCCAATCTGTATTGTTGACATTTTAGCATAAGTGTGGTATAATTAGAAGATATGGTATTTTTCTCCTAAAAGTGTTATAATATGTTTATGAAAGCTATTACTCGTTTTGCGCCGAGCCCGACCGGCTATATTCACATTGGGAACGTTCGTTCTGCGATCTACCCATATCTTGTCGCGCACCAGACTGATGGAAAAATGATCCTTAGGATTGAGGATACGGACAGGGGACGCTATGTGGAGGGCGCGACGGAGCTGATTGAGGATACTTTGAAATGGCTGGGGCTAGACTGGGACGAGGGCCCGATTATCGGTGGGCCGAACGAGCCATATTTCCAGAGCGAACGGACGGAGATTTATCTTGCGTGGGCGAAGAAGCTGCTAGAGAGCGGCCGGGCTTACGCGGATCCGACGCCGCCAGAGAAGATTGAGGAATATCGCGCAAAATGCAATGCAAAGAAGGTGCCGTTTCTATACCGGAACTTTCGGCCGGAGAATCCGCCAGAGTGGGAGCCGGGGATGCCGATTCGGTTCAAGGCAGAGCCAAAGGAGTATTCTTGGCACGACGAGGTCATGGGGGATATGCATACTGGACCAGAGGTGCTTGATGATATTATTTTGATCAAAGCGGATGGATACCCGACGTATAATTTTGCACACATTGTGGACGATGCGGAAATGAACATCACGCACGTGATGCGAGGTGTGGAGTATTTGTCGTCAACGCCGAATTATCTGGCGCTTTACGAGGCGCTGGGGCTGGTGCGGCCAAAGCTAGTGTCTTTGCCACATATTCTCGCGCCAACGGGAAATAAGAAACTCGGTAAGCGTGATGGTGCAAAATCGGTGACGGAATATCGCGATGATGGGGTGCTTGCGGAAGCGATGCTAAACTATCTGGCGTGCCTTGGCTGGAACGATGGCACCGAGCAAGAAATCTACACTAAGGATGAGCTGATCGAGAAGTTTTCCGTGGAGCGGATTCAGAACTCTGGGGCGCGGTACGACGAGACTAAGCTTTTATGGATGAATGGGCAGTGGATTCGGAAGATTTTTGCGGAGCAGGGCGCGAGAGCGCTTTATGATCGGACGGTAAACTTCTGGCCAGAGGAAGCGGCGGATTATCCGGAAGAGTATCGCGTGAAGGTGCTATCCATTATCTACGACCGGCTAAAGACGCTGTCGGATCTCCATGAAATGACTGGGTATTTCTTCAAAGACCCAGAGATTGATATGAAGATGGTGATGGAAAACAAGTTTCTCAAGAAAATGTCTGAGGCGGAGATTGAGGAACTGCTCAAAAAAGTCATTAGCAAGCTAGCTGAGGTTCCGGAATGGAATGCGGAGAAGCTCCAGGAGGCCTTGAATGCGCTTCTTAGCGAAACTGGCAAGAAGCCAGCGGAGCTGTTTTCGCTGATTCGGATTGCGATTTCATTTGCGCCGTTTTCGCCAGCGCTCAATTTGACGATGGAGACGCTAGGGAAAGAGACTTCGCTTGCCAGATTGAATGCGGTAGCGAGAAGTATTTAAGGTAATCTGGTGGGGTGCGATAGTACCGCTGCCGGCATCTTTGCCGGCATACACCAGATTCAAAAAATCCCACCAGGCCCTGGTGGGATTTTGCTTATCTACTATTATTCGTAGTAATCGTCGATGTCTTCTTCTTCGTCATCTTTGCGGCGCTTAGCAACGATGAAGAAGATGATACCAGCAGTGGCGGCGACAGCAGCCGTAACGGCAAGGCCGGTAGCGAGTGGCGTGCCCTCAGCGACGTTAGTAGTGGTTACACCAGCTGGAGCGACGTAAGTCTGGGAGATGTCGGTGCGGGTGGTGGTGCGGTCTGAGGAAGTAGTGCCCGTAGTCGTGGTGGTAGTGGCAATGGTGCGGCCTGAAGCATCCGTGTATGGATTGGAGCCGTTATTGGCTGGGTCGGTAGGGTTGACTGGGTTGGTAGGCTCAACTGGCTCATCTGGGTCTGTATCTACACCGGTGACAACGCTGATGACAACCGTATTGGCGTAAGTACCGGAATCAATCGTGCCGTCAGACTTAGCGCCAAAGTAGATGGGCTGCGTAGCAGAACCAACACCGGTATTGGTCAAAATGGTAGACGGGGTGCTACCGGCGCCAATTACAGCTTGGTAGTTGGTCGCGTCGAGCGAAAAACCCCAGCGATTATTGTCGAAATTACTAGCAGTACGGTTGGCAGTAAGTGTAGGGATGGTATCACTTGAGGTAGGGGAAAGATTGGTAAGCGCAGTAGAAGCAGTCTCGGTGGTCATGTAGGCAATGAAGCCGGTGCTATTATTGGAGGCAACATTGAGGTCGACTTGGTTTACAAGTAGTTGATTAATGGAGCCGCTTGCCCAAGAGTTTGGCAAGCCCAAAGAGACCGAGAGGAACTCATTAATGTTAACTTGGAAATTAGAATTAGCACTACATGGGCTAGTAGCGCATGCTGAAGTAACAGTAGCGGCGTGAACTGGCAGCGCAAAAATACCAAACGTCAAGGCAATCGCGAGTATCGCAATTTTGCAAATGTTTATTTTGTGTGATGTAGACCTAACCATAACTATATTATAACACAAGCTTTTAATTTTGTGTTAAAATTATATTAAAATAATACAAAAAAGACGGATTATAATATGGAAGACAAAGACAAGATAGAAATTGTCCCAAAAACTCAAGAAAAGGCCACAAGCACGGTGCTAGATGAGGCACCGAAGGCTGCCGAGGCAGAGAAAAAGGCGCCTAAGAAAGCGTCAAAAACTAGTTTAGTATTAAGTATTTTGGGTGGGGTTTTTGCGGCTTTTGGGGCAACACTATTTGTTTTGCCGTTTGTTTTGCCGAAAGAAGCGCGGCCGGAGCTGAGTTTTCCGATCATCCCGTCGAAAACTACAGAATCCAAGATTTATAGCAATCTTACTGGGGAAGAACTTGCGAGCGAGACCGAGCAGGTGGCGCCGGCGTATTGCGTGCAGATTCCAAATGGCATGGATGGCGCGCGGCCACAAGCAGGGCTTGATGAGGCGGGCGTGATTTTTGAGGCGATTGCTGAGGCGGGAATTACGCGGTTTGCGGCGATTTTCCAGGATCCTGGAACGGCGGTGATTGGGCCGATTCGGTCGCTGAGGTTGTATTATTTGCAGTGGGATACGCCGTTTGATTGTACGATTGTACATGCTGGTGGGGCAGACGACGCCCTCGCGGCGGTCAAGAACGGTGGCTACCGTGATCTGACAGAGAATTACACCTATATGTACCGCGGCACGGCGGGGGCGCGGAGATGGAATAACCTCTTTACGACTGCGGCGTATCTTTCGCAGATGAACTCTGACCGAGGGTATGGCGGGTCTAATATCCGCGGCTTCAAACGGATGACGCCAGAGGAGGCGCTTGTCATTCGCGTGGATGAAACTGCTACTTCTAAGCTTGAGATTACGGAAGCGGCCGATGGTAATACCTCGGCGCTTGCTGCAAAAGTGGCTGAAGCTAGCATTAAGTTTGGCGGACTCACGAATTTCAACGTGAAATATAGTTATAACGCTTCGACGGATTCTTATGATCGGAAATACGAAAGTGGCGCGGCGCATGATATTTATGATTGTCCGGACGAGAATCTGGGGGAGAAAAATCCGGAGAATGTTTGCACCCTCAAGGTCTTGTCACCAAAAGTAGTGGTGGCGATATCTGTAGAGGAGAAAAAGTCTTGGGATAATTATCACGAAGATATTACGACGATTGGGAGCGGGGAGGCTTTTGTCTTCCAGGGCGGATATATGCTACATGGGACTTGGCGGAAAGATACAGTGGCGGATCAGATAAAGTTTTATGATGATTCTGGGGTAGAAATTGCGCTCGCGCCAGGGCAGACGATCGTGGAGGCGGTGCCAAGCTACGGAAGTGTTGCATATTAAAAAACCTCCGCTGGAGGTGTGGTGATTCCGGCGGGAGTTTACTTTTGCTAGCGCAAAAGTAATTCGTGAGGCGTCGCCTCAATAAGTCCGACATAAATGTCGGACTTCTGTTCGGCTCCTATCACGAGCGAACCCTGCTAGTTCTCCTCCCGCCAGACAATGTCAACTGAAGACAATAAAAATAAGCCCTACGGGCATATTTTTATTTTCTTGGTGATTCCGGCGGGAGTCGATTCGCAAGAACGACTCCCGACAAAAAACCTCCGCTGGAGGTGTGGTGATTCCGGCGGGAGTCGAACCCGCGATTTTCTGGATGAGAACCAGACGTCCTAGACCACTAGACGACGGAACCATGGATATATTATAACAAAAAATCTTTTTTTGGTCAATAGGGGGAGCTCATCTTGATTTTTTTGGGATTTTGTGCTATAATTAAGAGATGAATAGGCTTCCGATTGTAGCTTTGATTGGTCAAACGAATGCTGGGAAATCTAGTATTCTTAATCGGATGGCACATAAGAATATTGCGATTGTGGCGCGCGAAGAGGGGACGACGCGGGACAACGTAATGGCAAAAATCAATGACGCTTTTATGCTGATTGACACGGCGGGGCTAAAGGATCCGACCGACGATTTTGAGGCGTCGATCCAGGATCAGATTCTGGATGCGATCGACGCGGCGGACGTGATTTTGGTGACGCTGGATTCTACGAAGTATTTTGATCATCGTGATGCGAAAATCGCAAAAGACGCATTGAGGTCAGGCAAGGAAGTGTATCTGATACTGAATAAGTGTGATCTTAAGGAGTCGTTGCCGATAACGGAGTTTCGGGCGCTAGGGATTGCGCCTGAAAAGACGTTTTACGTGTCGGCCACAACGGGGCAAGGATTCAGAGGGCTAGTAGGAAGTTTATTAAGCCATTTCGGGCCGCGTCCGTCCGGCCCGTCGACCAAAGGTCGCTCGCTGGGCGTCGCCTCAAATATGCGAGCAAGCTCGCCTATTCTCGGCTCCTACAGCGATCTGCCACGGGCGGACGGCGCTAACCCTCGCGCTGCCGCGCTCCGGAATGCCCGAAACGGCTTAGATAAACTTCCTTCAGCATCACTGAAGATTGCCCTGATTGGGCGGCCGAACGTGGGGAAATCTTCGCTCTTCAATACGCTTTCAAAGAAACAACAGGCGATTGTGTCGAGTCGGCAGGGCACGACGCGGGATGTAAACCGCGTGAGCGTGCGCTATAAGGGGCGGGAGATGGAGATTTTGGATACGGCGGGGCTGAGGAAGCCGGGCAAGCGCGAGGTGGGGATTGAAAAGTTCTCGGCAATCCGGACTCTGGCGGCGATTGAGGAGGCGGATATTTGCTGCTTACTCGTGGATTCTACCGAACCGCATTCAAAACTAGACCAAGCTCTGGCGGGACAGATTGTGGAGGCTGGCAAAGGTATTATGATGGTAGTGACGAAGGCGGATCTTCTGGAAGACGCCGAGCCAACCAATTATTTTGGCGAAGAAAACGTTGGCAACCGGACGGCGGCGGATTTTCTCCTAGATGCGCTAGAGAAGGATTTTAACTTCTTGCCGTATGCGCCGGTGGTTTTGACTTCGTCTTTGACTGGTGCGAATGCGACGCAGATTTTTGAGTTGGCGCTCCAGATAGACGAGGCGCGTCATACAGAGGTGAAGACTTCGGAACTGAACAAGATCCTGGCAGCGGCGATAATCGATCACGCGCCGGCCGGGCTCAAGAATACTCGGCCAAAGCCAAAATATATCGTGCAGACTGATACCTGCCCGCCTTGGTTTGTGGTGCATGGACACGATCTTGCGCTTCTGCACTGGTCTTGGAAGCGGTATCTTGAGCGGAAAATCCGCGAGAAATATCCATTTGTAGGAACGCCGATCATGTTTTCTTACCGGAGTGACGACAAATGAAGTTAATCGTAGGACTCGGAAATCCAGGGAATCGGTACAATTTTACGCGGCATAATTTTGGGTTCTTGGCGCTAGATTTTTATTTCAAGACGCACAAGCTAGAGTGGAGCGCTGGGACGCGCCTTGGCGCCGTGGTGGGGCGGAGCGGGGATACGCTTTTCATCAAGCCGCAGGATTTTTATAACTTGAGCGGCAAAGCAGTACGCGAGTATATGCGGTATTACAAGATTAATGCGTCTGATATTTTGGTGATTTGCGATAATTTTGACCTGGAATTTGGGAAGATGAGATATCGTGCTTTTGGCCAGGCGGCAGGGAACAATGGGCTGAAGTCCATCGACGCGGAACTCAAAACTAGCGAGTATCCGCGGCTCCGGCTAGGCACAGGGAATGACGCTTTGCGGCGGAAGATGGGGGATGTGGATTTTGTGCTGTCTAAGTTTACACCAGAAGAGAAGGAAAAACTACCTCAGATTCTCTCCGAGGTAGGTGATAAAATTGACGAATTTATCGGCTAGTAACGACCTTAATCGTTTGATGGTTCTTCGGATTCTTCGGATTCTTCGGGCTCTTCGGATGGAGTGTCTGGGGATGCTGGAGCGGCTGGAGATGCTGGGGTCTCTGGCTCTTCAGTAGGCTCCTCGGATGGGGTATCTAGTGTGTCTGGATTTTCGGCAGGAGTGTCGTTATTTGCTGGAGTGTCAGTAGGCTCCTCAGTAGGAACTTCTGTGGCAGGCTCTTCGCTTGGATTATCTTCTGCTGGCTCTTCCTCAGCTGGAGCGCCATTACCATTCCAGATCGCATAGAGAGTAACGTCATTCAGGATGGTCTGATCGATGCCGAAGACAGCGCCGGATGCGTAAGTAGTGCCATCACAAGCAGTGCCGTCGTCTGAAACCGCGCCAAGACACCAGGCATTAAAGGTGTAGCCTAGGCGGACTGGCGTAGCACTAGACAGAATAATGCTCGTAGCGGAGGTATTGCCGTACTGAGCCTCTGGGAGCTCCGCGACGGTCTCGTCATTCGTAGTATCAACATAAGATACAGCGTAATTGACTGGGTTTGCGACCGCCGTCACGACAAATGTATTGGTGTATGTGCCGGCCGGGCTGCGATAATCAGCACGGATGCCCATGCCAATCGTATAAGCATTGGCTGCGTCGTTGGCTGAGTTTGTCACATCGAGGACATCGGAACCCATTGGAGCTGGAATATAATTGCCGTTTTCCATGGAATGATACTTGCTTGGGAGGTAGCCCCACATATTATTGTAGCTAAGATCATCGAAGGATTCGCTAGACATAATAAACGGAATTGGCAGGAGTGCATATGGGACACCATCGATATCGCCAACTAGATTTGGCGTGCTGCTCTGAATCAATAGTGTATAACCGGTGTAGTTTGTAGTCGAAACAAGGAACCTCGCGTTTTCTTCGGATGCGGCAAAAGTGCCTTCGGCAGAAATACCCTCTAGGCTGACGCTAGCGGCAGCGCTCTCTGTAGAAAGAGTTAGGGTGCTTTCGGTAGCAGTGCCAATAGTTGCTTCGCCTCTATCGACTGAGATTGGCGCAATGAAAGCCAACGTCAATAAACACAGAAGCATCAAAGAAACTTGCGCTGAATGGCGTAGAATGTTTCCTTTTTTGATGTAGTATTTTTGTGTAGTTTGTTTCATTGTGTTCCTTTTAAAATTGCTCGACCACTCTCTACGTGCTTTCCTGACATGCTCTGTAAGCATTACAGGTATCACAAAACCATTATACCGCAATATTTTGACATAAGCAAGACCCTTTTTATGCGAGTTTTCCACAGGTTTTGAGGTGTATTTATGACGCCACCAGCTGCTCATTTTTGAAGCTTGGAACTTGGTGGCCGCAATGCAAGGGTTTTTCTTTGCGGTGTTGCTCGCGCGCCATGTTAATTATTACAACATTTCACTCAATCCTCGCCTCGATCAAGTTGTCTCGCCCTGCGGGCTCGCAACTTTACTCGTCTCGGATGAGGAAAGGTTGTAAAATTAACTTGGGCTGGCAACATACAAAGAAAAACCTTTGCATTGTGACCCGCACATCATCATTACCAAGTTGGCCGCCAAATCTGGTTTATGCTTCAAAAATGGGTGGCTGGTGGAGACACGTAAAATCATCCAGAAAATCATGCTTCCGGTCTCGGAAATCATACTCTCTGGTTTTGGAATCGTACTCGGCTGGTTTTACAGGGGTGGTAAAAATCATGCTCGCGCCCTAAAAAATCACACTCATGAAAAATCAGGCCTTGTAGGCCTGATTATCGTGGGGGGATGGAGTACGGGCAAGAACCGGAATCCGGAATATACTACGCCGTAGCCTTAAGAATACACCGTATAGAGATCCCGTTGCCGCGACCGCCGCTATTGGACGGATAGACATTCGACGTTTTGAAGAGCAGGTAGTACATACTGGCGCTATTGTAATACGTAGACGCCCAGTAGTAGCCGCTGCTGCCCTGATTCTCGGGCGTACTCTTGTAGAAGCCGCCAGCGAGAGCGAAGGCAGCACCGCCGTTTGCAACACTTGCACGCATTTTGTCATAAGTGTTGTAAGAAGCATTAGCGTAGAGGGTGGCAAATTCACCTCCAGTATTACTGGTTGGGAGTCTCCAGCCTGCTGGGCAGAGGTCATAGGATGCATTTCTGGAGCTAGAGCTTGTGCAGATTGTTCCAGCTGATGCGGCACAAAAGTTATATGAAGTACCGTAGGCCGTACCGGAAGTAGAGTCTGTACCGCTTATTGGAATAAACTCTGCAGAAGTTAAGGTGTTTGAACCGCTAGATTTCTTCCAACTGTTGAAGGTGGAGGCAGTGACAGTGATACCGAGGTTGGTGTTGGCGCTAGTAAGATCAGTAGATAATGTCGTTGCGCCAAGGTTGAGGTTTGTCATCATCCAGCAACGTCCATCGGCAAGTCTCTGAATAATGTATGACTGATTATCACGATTATCTTTGAGTGAGCGGGAAGAAGTCGTACACTCTACATAAGGAACATTCTGCAATGAAACGCCATCCCAGCCTGTAAACGTTAGTGTTCCACCGCTCGCCCTGCCGTTGTTTGTGACTGTCACGGTCTGTTGGCTGGTGTAGCTGGTACCAGTGCTATAGCCAGAGCAGGTGTAGCCGGATGGGCAGGAGACGTTAGAAAGGTAGTAGCCACTGCTCGGTGTGACCGTGACAGTACTAGAGCCGTTGTATGGTACGGAGATGCTACTTGCACCGGAAGTGGTGTTGGTGTTGGAGATGGTTATGGTATATGATCTCGGTGTAGCGCTTGGCGTGAGAGTAGTAGCTGCCGTGCCTGGAGTATAGGTAGTGTTGGCTGTAGTGGTGCCAGCGATAGTCCCCTGCGATGCGCTGTTGCTCCAGCTGGAGAAGTTATAGCCACTGGATACCGTAGCCTTAAGTGTATAGGTCTGACCGTATGTTAGTGTACAGCTAGTGCCAGATGTACTGGTGGTGCTACAGGCACTGGCGAGATTGCCTCCCGATAGCGACACGCTAGAAATACCAGTAGCAGTCTTAATAGTGATACTATAGGTGTTGGCTGAAGCGTTTGGAGTGATGGTAGCTGTTCCAGCGGCTGGAGTATAAGTGGTGTATCCAGCGTTGAACGAACCAGCAGTGGCAGAGAAGCTGGAGAAGCTATAGCCGGTACTGGCCGAGGCGGAGATGTTGTATGGTTTGCCGTAGATAAGAGTCTTAGAACAACCAGTGCCGCTTACCGCCGCTGTACAAGTTTGGCCGTCTAGAGTGACGCTGGCGATGCCGGTGGTGGTGCCATACTTGATACTGTAGGAGTTAATATCCCACATAGCTTTTAGTGTTACTGATACTACATCATCCATGCTGAAGGTGATGGTGTCGCCTGGAGAATATTCTGTGCCGGTACAAGTGTCATCGGCGTACTCGGTGCTGGTGATTGTACCGAGGCACCATTTGTTGAAGGTATGACCGGTCCAGGTTGGCACCGTGCTAGAGATTGCCACAGTCGTGCTAGGGTTGCCTAGCGCACCAGATTGCGTTGCTGGCATAGAGGATGCAGCCCCACTAGCATTGGCGTCGTCAAAGTATATTGCATAAGTCGTAGGATGGGCGGTGGCAATGAACGACATCGTGGTGCTATAATCACCAGCAGCAATAGAACTATCTACTTTGGCGCCGATGCGCATGTTCACTTCCTCACCATTGGTGGTGGTGTAGATTTCGTCAATTTTAGCACCAGCACTACCAGGAGCCGCCTGATACGCCGTAACGTCATCCTGTGCTAGCTTGTATCCCCAGCGGTTAGTCGTGAATCCGCAGGATGCTGCCGTCGCTTCGGTACAAATGTAGCTGCTGCTCGTCCCAGAAAGTGTAGAAAGCAGATTGCTAGAAGAAGTCGCCAACGCACCATCCGCCCGCGTAGTAGAGAGAGTGAGGTAGTAGCCCGTGGCATTGCTCGTCGCTACAGTCACATCAAGATCAGAATACTTAAACACCGGTGTACCATCTATGTTTGGCTTAATGTTCAATCCTAGACTTGTTGGACTAGTCGTAAGGCCATCACCAGCAAGAACAATTTCTAGGGACGGAGTTGCATCTACGGAAAGTGAGAAATCTACATCAGAAGAGCCAATCTCGGCATAGGCATTGCAAGAGAGGCAAGCAATGCCTAGCGCTAGTGCAGTAATAATAATCCTGCACGTAGAGTTATTGCTGCATTTTTTGCGCGTATCCAGAATAACTCTACGTGGAGAATTGTTAAGTTTG
>JAFRBW010000004.1 GCA_017404685.1 Candidatus Saccharimonadota bacterium | reverse complement strand
CCGAATCCACCCCCGAATCCACCCCCGAATCCACCCCCTTCGACTTCTTGCCCTTTTTCGCAGCCACCGCCACCACTGCCACTATCGCCCCCACCAGCACGACCGCACCGACAATGCAACCAACTAATAGCGGCACGTTCACGCCCGACGCCGTACCAGCGCCACCATCAACCACCGTGACATCCTCAACCGTCACAACCTCCGCCCCATCGCCAAGGAACGACTCCGGCGCAGCACTTTGGTTGACCGACACTTCGCTTCCATTCACATACAATTTATAACCATTAGCATAAACGTTCGAGTTATCCGACACCGCATTCGAAAGCGAACTAATATACGAATCACCAGTCAACACCACAACCGAATCAGTGTCCAACACAAGATTCACCGTGCCCTTGTTGTCAAAAGTACCCTTAAAATAACTCCCAGTCATATTCAAGTTTAGAGACGAAATATCATCTATGACAATATCCCCAATAATCTCTTGGGCGCTAGCATTCAACGTCACTTCCCCACCATTGGCACCCGACGTACCCCACTTACCAGATTGCACCCGCAAAAACGCGCCGTCAGAATCATTATTTACAAATTTATTGCCAGTAAGATTAATGACCGCAGTCGTATTCGTCACGAAGAAATGGTCGCCTTGGTTAGTAACAAAGGTGCTGTTTTTGGCTGTAAAAGTCCCCGTACCGGTCTCAGCATCACCACTCATCGACTGGTAAATAAAAATATTTTTGTACGTCTCCGAATTCCCGTTCAAAGCATTGTTCGTATCAACAACAGCAGTAGACTCAAGCGTAACACTGTTCAGCCCCTCAATCACCACGCCCTCCGAAGCCGTCGCCGTAAGCTTCACATTCCTCACGACAATATCAGCGGTAGAATAAATCGCCGGGCTACCAATACCACTAGACGTATAACTGCCACCCTCAACCGTAAGCGTACCGCCGCCACGATCGCTACGAATCGGCGCGGAAGAATTACCCGAAGTCTGCACAGTCAGATTAGTCGCATTTAGCGTACCGCCACCCGTCACCATCACGCCACCAGAATTATTGGAGCTAGTTGTAATCGTCGTGTCGGCAATGTTTATTGTGCCGGAATCGTAAGCAAAAACCGCATTCGCATGCGAACCATCCGTGGTAATCGTGCCACCCGTAATGTTCAATGTCGCGTTATTATACGCAAAAACCGCCGCATTCGTACCATAAAAATCAGAATTATCGCCACTATCATCGCCGGTCTTAACAACCGCCGGGTTAGAAAGCGTCACCGTAGCACCAGAAACCAAAAGAGCATTCTGCGCCGAGCTGGTGCTCGAATAGCTTTGGTCAGACAAGCTAGCGTCGCTAATTAATTCCGTCGCGCCACTATGAGAAACCGAGCTTGCACTTTGCCCACCGGGCACTCCGCCCGAGCCACCGCTCGGCGCTCCGCCCGAACCGCTACCCGCCGATGTTCCCCCTGGTTTTTGTCCTTGTTTTTGCATTTAAACTCCTTATTATATTACTGTTAATTATACCGCCCAAGCCTAAAAATAAGCTTAAATAACTCTTTCTGCTTTTTCTCCGCACTCTCTGCACTCTATTGATGGTCTGCAAGTTTTTTGAGCTTTAGCAATTTGTTCAAAAAAGCGTGTCATAACCCAATTATAACACAACGCTCATTTGCTACTTTCAATTTGGCCGTCGTTCGATTATAATAAAGATATGGAATTAACAGCCAGAGAACTTCCAAAAATACTAGAGTATTACAAAGTAGATAAGCTAGGTCTCATTTTTGACGGCTTCGAACCAGTGAACCCAGACAAAATGCTATATTATTGGCACGACCCCAAAACCGGAGAACTCTGCGTAGCACTCCTAGCCGATTTTATTATCGAGTTTATCGATAATAGCGAACCCGGTAACATCGTCGAGGATTATTGGCCTGAACAAGAATGTAATTGGCAGGTTGAACACTGGTATTGTTCCGACGATGATACGACCAATTTTGACGACTGTGATAAATGGTTCTACTGGCCGGAATGTGGTGATAAGTGCGCCTTTGCCAAACTAAAAGCTAACGTTTCAGAGATTGCAAACCGCAAGTTAGAACGAAAAGTCCCTGATATCGACGAAGCAGAGATGAATTCGCGTAAAGTTGAGCGACAAAAACTCACAGTAATCGATTACCAAGCACATAGCTAGCACCGTTATCGCGATGACTAGCTAGAATCTTTAGTTTCACAAGCCACTTAGCCAATCATCCAACATCTTAATTCCCTCATCCGTCCGCGCCACAGAACCAGGCATATTAAAACCACCGCCCTTCAACGTCGCGCCAACCCTTTTAGCCCCCAAAATATCATAAGTCCCAGCATTGCCAGAGCCCTCATGCGTGTTAAACGGAACCACAGTTTTACCGCTCCAGTCATGTTTTTCAATAAAACTATATACCACCATCGGCAGATCTCCCCACCAAATTGGATAGCCAAAGAAAATCGTATCATACCCAGAAATATCTACATCTCCAACATATTCTGGACGCGCTCCCGCCCTACGCTCCTCGGTCGCACGTTCAATCGCCTCCTGATAAACAGCTGGATATCCATCTCTCGGCTCAATTTTGAATTCATCGGCACCAGTTTTCGCAACAACCTCCTTCGCCAACAATTCCGTATTCCCAACCTCCACGATACCGACATTATAATTCTCATCTGCACGCGAGAAATAAACCACTAAAGTTTTTCCGTTAGACATATTTCATTCTCCTCACTTCATTCATCTCTGGTTATTACCTGATTGTTTCTACTTAATATTATCTGCCCACAACCTAATTCAATATCGCAATCCCACAGTTAAGATACGCAGCAAAGGTGCACCATATTATATATGGCAGCAACATAAAGAACGCTGGTCTCGAAATCCGAAAAGCTTGCACCAGCAGCACGATAATCAGCGCCCACATCACCATCAGCCACACAAAGGCGAACCAATACCAGCCGAGACTAAAGAACAGCGGCGTCCACACAAAGTTCATCACCAGTTGCACCCCATACACAATCAAAGCATTCCTACTAGCCGTCTTTTCGGCAACCTTCTTCGAGTCGTACCCCTTCTTCCAAATAAAGTAACTAGCAAGCCCCATCAAGACATAGAGAATCGTCCAAGCCACCGGAAACAGCCAGGCTGGCGGCGCCAGTGGTGGCTGGCTAAAAGTCGAAAATTTACTCATCGCATCCCGCGTGAACAGCGAGATAATCAGCCCACCGCCTAGAGGCACTGCAATAGCAAGCGCAATTCGCCAAATCTTCCCCCAAGTTGATATTTTTGCAGTTTTCTTTTTGTTTGTCATTTGTGTTTTTTTGTTTAATTAATCCCATTATATCATAAATTTCATAAGCATTT
>JAFRBW010000003.1 GCA_017404685.1 Candidatus Saccharimonadota bacterium | reverse complement strand
GAAAAATGTGGAAAAATGCGGTATACTAGAACAAGAATTTGAAAGAAATTAAATATTGAGGAATAATATATTATGCCAAAAAGAACTTATCAACCACATAAGCGTCAACGGAAGGTCGAGCATGGCTTTATGAAGCGAAATGCGACTAAGAATGGCAAAAAAGTGCTAGCTCGCAGAAGGATAAAAGGTCGGGCAAGAATTACACTGTAGAGCGCTCTGCTTCGTCAGGAGATGCGCTACTCACTTGCCGCACCATAAGTACGGCTCGTTCCGTTGCTCCTCCTTCCTCGCATAGCATCTCTACAGTGCAATTCTGTGGTATTATGATAATATGTTGAACAGAAGATATAGGTTTCATTCGCGAGGAGGGGTGCGGTATGTGTATCGACATGGAAAAACGGTTCGGAAGCCGAAAATGTCGCTGGTGTTTTGTGAGAATACGCGAGGGTTTACACGGGTAGCGGTGGTGGTATCGAAAAAGGTGGAAAAGACAGCGGTGGGGCGGAATCGGATACGGCGGCGGATTTATGAAGTGATTCGGAAGAATTTTGATTTGATACCTTCTCGGCGAGATTATATTTTTGTGGTCTATAATGGGGATGTGGTGAATATGCCTTTTTCGGAGCTAGAAAAAGTACTGGGGGAACTAGTCGCTGAGAGTAAAGTGTGTTATAATAATAAGTAATGCAAAGAAGTGTGAAGAAATATAATATTTGGGGACTCGTAATCGCTTTTGTGGCTGGCTCGATTGCGGTGGGAGGGCCGTTTAATTTACTAGATATTATTATAGTGCGACCGATTGTGAATATTTTGTTTGTAATCTTTAACTTGGTGCATGATTTTGGGTTAGCGATCGTAATCTTTACTGTTTTGGTAAAGATTTTGATGTTACCGCTAACTAAGCAACAGTTGATGCAGACGAAGTTGATGCGGAAGATTCAGCCGGAGTTGTCGCAGATTCGGAAGAATTGTAATGGCAATAAGCAGATGGAGTCACTATAGACGATGGATTTGTATAAGCGGTATAATGTGAAGCCGTTTGCGTCGATTTTGACTTTATTGATACAGTTGCCGATATTTATTGCGATTTTTTCGGCGATTCGGGTGATTGCGACGCCGATGCCACAAGATAACCTGATGAATCGGGCATATGATTTTGTGGCATATGAGGGGTCGGAGATTCGAGGGCTAGGGGAGAAGCAGGAAGCGTATCTGGCGGATTTGACGAATGAGAACATTCCGGCGGAGGAAAAGGTGGAGTATGATTTTCACCCGCAACTATTTGGGGTGATTGATCTGACGGCGCGGGCGAGTGATGTGATTAATCCGGCGAGGTTTTCGTGGAGTGCGGTATTTATGATGGTGATGGCGGTGGGGGCGAGTTTGGCGCAGTACTTTGCGACCAAGCAGCAGATGCCGTCGGGTAAATCGGAGAAGAAAAAGAAGTTTCGCGAGCTACTGCGGGATGCGAAGAGCGGGAAAGAGGTTGATGATAGCGAGATAAGTGGCATAGCGACGGGGCAGATGTCGAAGATGATGCCGATTATGATGTTCGTGATTATGATTAATTTGCATGGGGCGCTAGCGTTTTACTATTTCTTGAGTAATATTATGACGATCATTATTCAGAAGGTGATTTATGCACGGACGCGAGATGAAATGGATGATGCGACGGATAAGGCGATTTTGAAGGAGTTAAAGAAGGCGAAGAAGGGGAATATCGCGAAGAATGCAAGGAAAATTCGCGAGGCGGAGGTGGTTCTAGAGAAAAGTAAGAGCAAGGCGAAGGCCGCTCGGGTGGAAGAAAATAAAAAAACCGGAACAAAAATAACGAGAATCTCGGCTTCTGATAGTAAAAAGAAAAGGAGATAATAAAATGAATAAAGACGAATCAATTAGGTTTGCCGCAAAGTACTTGGAGGATTTGCTAAGTTTCTTTGGGATAAATGTGGCGGTGTATTCGACGATTGATGACGAGGTGATACAGTTGTCAGTGCCGTCGACGTCGCTTAACTCGTTGTTAATCGGTAAGAATGCGGATAATTTGAGAGCTCTGCAACATATTGTAATGATGGCGTTGATTACGAAAGATGCGGAAGTGACGAGAGTAAATGTGGATGTAGCTGGGTACAAGAGGCAGAGGGCGGATAGGATTGCGGATAAGGCAGAAGGGTGGATTCGGAAGGTGCGCGAGACTGGAGAGCCGATGACGCTAGATTTGAATGCGGCTGACAGGAGAGTGGTACATAAAGTAGCACAGGATTATTCGGACATTGAGACACATTCGGAGGGGGAGGGGCGCGAAAGAAAGTTGATTATTCGGCGGCTGGATTAAGGATGATGATGAAGTCGTAGTCTAGCGAGACGGCTTCAGGGAGAGCGGAGACGTCTTTGGCGGTTTCGTGATAGTAGGTTTCGAGGAGAGATTTAGTGCCGGGCTTGTCGCCGATGGCATAAAGGGTGGTGCCGGTTTCGTAAGTGGCTTCGGGAGCGTTGTCAGCGGTGACGTGTTGGTAGCCTTCGGCTTCGAGTTTGCGTTGTTCGGTACCGGCTAAGCCAACGGTGTCGGAGGCGTTGAGGATTAAGATAGTGGCATCTTCACGAATGCGGGGGTCATTGCTGAGTTGCTCGGTAATGTAGCTTTGGATAGCGCTGTAGTTGCCGACGCCAGCAGAGGGAAGTACGTAAGAAATGCCATTGATGGTGCCGGTGGTCATGAGGCGGATGTTGTTGGCTGGGTCGAGGAGAGGGATTTGACGCATACTGTCGAAGTCAAAATCGTAAGTGAGGTGGGCAAGGGTTTTGAGCTCGGAGAGGGAGAAGTTGGTACGGAGGTTGTCGCCAAGGGTGGAGGCGAGGCTCAGCATATCTGAGAGGGAGATATTTTTTTCGAAGATTTTATTCTTGATGCCGATGAGGATTTTTTGTTGAGAAGTGCCGCGGGAGAAGTCGCCACGTGCAGTACCGTGCCTAGTGCGTGCTAGCCAGAGAGCTTCTTCACCGTTTAACTCATATTCTTCGCCGGCATACCAGTAATAGTAATCGAGAATGTCTTCGTCTAGAGTGACTTTGATGCCGCCCAGTGTGTCGACGATGGAGACTAATGATCCCCAGTTAACGTGAACGTAATATTGAATATCGATGTTGAGAATAGAGCCAACTTCTGTCATGAGAGCAGTAGCACCGGCCTCTTCATTATCGCCAGACATGTTGTTGCACCAGTAAATTTCATTAATTTTGCCGGTGGCGGTGCAGGTGGGGGAAGCCTTGAGGTCGCGGGGGATAGAGATCATGGCTATATCACCAGTGCTTTGGTTGAGGCTAATAACCATGATGGAATCGGTAAGTTGGGCACCATCGTGTTTGCCGTCACCTTCGTCACCATCCATGTTGTAGCCACTGGTGCCAAAAGCAAGGATGTTAGTACGGCCGTTACTGTCGGCTTTTAATGGTTCGTAGTGCTCGTTGTCGGTCAAACTTAGAAGATCGAAAACGTTGCCTTGGCCACCGGTGATTTTAGCGATAATATCGTTGCCCCAAAGGACGGCCCAGAGTACAAGACCGATAATGCCGAGGACAAGAACTAAGACTATAGTGGTAATAATGCGGCGAGCTTTGCTGGGTTTCTTTTTGGTTTTCTTGGCTTTTTCTTGTTTTTTGGTGGATTTTTCGGAGGTTTTGGTGGATTTTTTCATATCTTCTATACTGGTTTCACTTATGGTTAATTCGCCGCCTTCGCTCAAATCGAAAGCTTGGACGGGGCTGAGGAAGTCATCAACGGTTTGGGGGGGCTTGGCGCTGGGAGTGGTGGTATTTGCGGTTTCGTTATCTGGAGTATTATCTGTGGTATCATCCGTGACATTGTCTGTGACATTATCTGTGGTGTCGTCTAGGATTGGGTTGTTGGTCGGGGTTAGATCGGCTTCGGAAAGAACGTCGAGCTCGTCGAAGAGACCTTTGAGCTTGATGGGTTTAGCGGTGGGCTTGGGCGTGATTGATTTTTGGAGGCTGGAAGTTGGTTTTGAGGATTTAGATGATTTGGCGGAAGTGGTAGCCTTGACGGGCTTGGAACTTCGAGAGGATTTAGAAGGTTTTGGAGTGGGTTTGACGATGCCGGTGACTGCGGTGGGGTTGGCGACTTTAGGTTTGACAGGGGTAGAAGATTTCGTGGCGAATTTTTTAGCGTCACGAGTGATAAGACCGTCAATTGATTTATTAGTTGTCATTGTATATAATTATAACATGAGTCAGGACAAATTGACAAAAAAACAATTAGCGGTTTTGAATTTTGTGCAGGATTTCACGGAAGAGAATGGGCATTCGCCATCTTATCGGGAGATTATGGCGGGGCTGGGATTATCGAGTGTGTCGGCGGTGGCGGAGCATGTGGATAATTTGGTGGCGAAAGGGGCGCTTAGGAAGGTGCCGGGGGAGGCGAGGTCGCTTGTGGTGTTGGATTATCGGCATATGGAGACGGTGGAACTGTTTCGGGCGAAGATGCGAGAATGTTCGGAGGAGGAAAAGGGGGTATTGCTGGCTGCGGCGGAGGTGTTGGGGTTAGAACTCTAAACCAACTGGGATGTTGGTGCCATAAGTTTGTTCGAAGTGGGTGTAGCGTTTGGTAACCCAG
>JAFRBW010000026.1 GCA_017404685.1 Candidatus Saccharimonadota bacterium | reverse complement strand
TTTTTCCAGCCGCGCCACTTCTTCCGTATATTCTTCACAAAGTTTCCTAAAATACCCCCGATCAATCAGCATTCCCTTCTTTTCCATCTTATAAAGCACCGGTATCAGCGGCAAATCCAGCTCCGTCAACACTTTGTAAAGATTCGGCAGCTTGCTAAACTCCGCCATCTGCGTTTGGTACTCTTCCTCCGGCACCACCAGCCTCGGCTCTTCCCTCGCCAGCGGGTTCAAAAGGAACGCCGCCTGCCCTAGATCCCAAAACTTCTCTCCCGATAATATCTTTTTCGCCACCTTCGCATCCGTATGCATCATCCCCTTCACATCCCACCCAATAATCGAAGGAGCAATAAAAGTTTTTGAAGGCTCTACAGCATCCGAATCAGAACCTTCGAGACCTTGCGCAAGGAGCGGGGAGTGAATTAGCGAGGAGCCCCGTAACGACGGACGCGACGATGCGTGTCGAGAAAGTTCTGGTTGGATGTTGCCACCAACCTTCCTGATTAATGAATTAAACTGTAATTTCTTAAGCCCTTCAATCACTTTCGCAGCATCAAACTTAAACTCCGGCAACTCCCCAAGTTCCACCGGCGCATCAAACATAATCCTCGCAAGCGTTCGTGACATATACGCCGACTCTTTCCCATCCACCAATTTAGTTTTGAGACTTCCTTTAATCTCATCAATATGCTCATACACCCCATCAAGATCGCCATATTCAGAAAGCAGCTTCGCCGCCGTCTTCTCCCCCACTCCCGGCACCCCCGGAATATTATCCGACGTATCGCCCTTCAGCGCCTTGAGATCAAGAAACTGTGACTTCCGGATTCCATATTTTGCTTCCACCTCCGCCACATCCATCTGCTGAATATCCGTAAATCCCTTGAGAATCCGCCACATATGCGTATTTTCATCCACAATTTGGAGCATATCAAGATCCGACGAAATAATAAACGTCTCATAATCCCCCTCCTCATCCGCCTGTCGGCTCAGCGTTCCAATAATATCGTCCGCTTCATAATCTGGTAATTCCACGAGAGACCACCCCAGATCCGCCACCAGCTCCTTTAAAAGCGGTATCTGCGCATAAAAATCCTCCCCCGGTTTCACGCGCCCAGCCTTATATTCACTATACACCGCTTTGCGCTTAGCTGTTGACGACGGCGAATCCCACGCCACCACCACTTTCGTTGGTGCAAGCTGTTTCACAATTTCCATCGCAATCGCCGCAAATCCATACACGCCCCCTGTCGGCGTTCCATCCGGCAATCCCAGCGCCCCCATCGCATAATACCCCCGATAAAATACAGACTTTCCGTCTATCAAGACTAGTCGTTTCAAAACTCAATCTCCTTCAAAATCTCATCCAACCGCGCCTGCGATTCTTCAATCGTTCCGTTGTTCAAAATATAATAGTCCGCCATCGCAATCGGCCCGCCTTTTTCCAAGTTCTCAATCTCACTTCTGTCTCGTTCCCTAATCGCCACCGCATCAAACGCCCTCCCAGGCCGCACCGCCACGCGCGCGTATCGTATTTTCTTGTCCGTCACAATCGCCACAAAAGTCAGCGCATCCGGAAACTCTTTTTTAAGCGTCTTATACTCCGTCCAAGAATACACGCCATCCAGCACAATCCTTTTCTGCCCCGCATTAATCAAATCTCGCGTTTCCTTTATCACTTGCCTCACTACCCAGTCCTTCCCCTCCGTCTCTCGAATCATCTCCCGAAACTTCTTCTCACTCTCGCCGTCTTCCGTCCGTTCAATTCCCCGCTTTTCCATTTCCTTATAGATCATCCCCCCAAAATGTACTTTCGGATAACCTTTTTCCGCCAAATGGTCCACCGCCACTGATTTTCCGCTTCCGCTCATCCCCACTAGTGCAATAATTTTTACATTTTCCATATCTCCATTATAACATGGTATAATAAAGATATGGCAGATTTTTTTACCACCAAAGATCCTCTCGACCAAATCATCCAAAAAACTTTTCCAGAAAAAAAGATTCTTGACACCAAGCATATCCTCACTGGCTGGACCAACATTGTCATAGAAGTAAAGACAAACCAAGGCTCTTACTTTTTCCGCTTCCCGCGCAACCCTTTCTGGTCCAAAATGATCGTAAAAGACGCCGCCGTTTGCAATTTTGTCGATGGCAAGACTAGTTTCTACACTCCCCAGATGCAACTTCACTATGACGAAAAACATCGCCCCTTCTCAGTCCATCAGAAGATCGAAGGTTACACTCTCGGCGACCGCATTTATCATCTCTCACATACCGCCCTCACCGGTGCGGCTTACGATGTTGCTAAGTTTATCAAAGAACTCAGCGGCATAGACCTAAGAAACGCTCCAGACAAAGTCAAATACCCTCTCTCCAAGTTTCTCCACGAGCTAGACTACGAGCATTACGATCACCATATCGATGCCGACCACGCCTACATCAAAAAAACTGAAGAAAAGAAGCTCGTCCATGGTGACCTCAACCTCGGCAATATTCTCCTAGATAAAGACGACAAAGTCATCGGCGTCATTGATTTTTGTTTTGCCGGCCTCGGCAATCCCCAGATGGACACCGCTCGTATGCTTTCTCGCCCCGTGCCAAAAGAGTTCGAAGATTCTTTTCTCGCCGAATTCACCGATACTTCCAAAGTCCCACGCATGAAAGCCGCCTGGCAACATATCGACGCCGGCTACGCCAATCACATCCGCACCCACTTCCCAGAAATCACCCTCCCAGAGCTCTAAAATCATACAAAATCATACTCCCACTCCATAAAATCATACTTCCGCATCCAAAAATTATACTTTTTTTGAAAAGTATAATTTTTTACGTTTTTTTCTGTTGCCAAAACGCGAGAAATGCGATACAATTAAATTGCAATAGTTTGACAATTTAGTAAAGGGCCAGCTAAGTTTTTCTTAGTAAGCTTATCGAACGTAGAAATGGCACCACGAGGATGTCGCGTTCGATCGGCTTAGCCTATTGAATTGTCAGACTATTGCACCTCGCGGTGCCATTTTTGTATAAATGACACCGCCCAGAAAATTAAAAAGAGAGGCAAGGAACAAAATGCAGGTCATACAAAAAATCAAAGCAAAACTTAACAATTCTCCACGTAGAGTTATTCTGGATACGCGCAAAAAATGCAGCAATAACTCTACGTGCAGGATTATTAATAACAGGACGGGTGACACGCATAGGGGGACC
>JAFRBW010000025.1 GCA_017404685.1 Candidatus Saccharimonadota bacterium | reverse complement strand
TATATTATGCCGGAATTAATAATAGCCCCAGAATTGATGATACAAATACTACACAAGTAATAATCGTTGCGATAAACATTGACTTTTCTAGTCCGCGCCGAGTGGTATAAAGCTCACCAGAGCTCCCCATCCCTGCGCCCAGCGACGCTCCCCGCTGTTGCAATAAAATCAAAAGCACAGACAGAATCGCCGATACAAACACTAGAACTTCTAGAAAACTTCCTAATTCCATAAATAACTCCTATATATCTATCTTAGCATACTTTTTCGTTTCAGTAAAGAATGATACGTAATCGCAAACCGATGCGCCTCCTCGTCAATCCGCGCAATCAGTCGCGCCACGTGAGAAGCGGATGATAGTTTAAGATGACGCAAACGACGCGTTCTTAAGCCTGCATCTTCCGGAATCACCAACACCACTCCCGCACTCCGCGAATGGTCCCCCGACTTATCTCGCCCTATCACCGGAATCCCCAGCGACTCAACTAGCGGCAGCACCGCATTCACCTGCGTTTCCCCACCATCCAGCAAAATCAAATCCGGATATTCCCACTCCTTATGCTTGAGCCGTCGTGTAATTACCTCAATCATACTCTTCAGATCGTCATTCGTCGATGTCCGGATCTTAAACTTCCGATATTCGCTCCGCGCGCTTGCGCCGTTGATAAACACTACCATGCTCGCCACCGTATTGGTGCCAGACTGATGCGAAATGTCATATCCCTCAATTCGCCGTGGCGGCCGCTCTAGCCCAAGCATCCTCTGGAGCTCCAAAAGCGCCTGATCCGACGAAATATCGAGAAACTCTTTGTCCGAAAACACGATCTTTTTCTTCAGCTCTTTCAGTCCAAAAAGTTGGTCGCGCGCCTCCGCCGCCAGCTCGTAATTCCCCGCCGCCGCTTCGGTTTTCATGGTACGCTCCAGGTCCTTTAAAAGCTTCTCCCTGTCGCCTTCCAGATACCGGATCAGCTTTCTGAGATTCCGTTTATAATCCGCTGCACTCATCCGCCCCACCTCTACCCCTGGCGTGAGCCCAAGGTCCGTATCGAGATTCTTTTTGCCATCATATGGCCGCACATAATACGGAAAAATCCGTCGAAGGCTCCTGACCGCCCGTTCCACTGCAGTTTTGCCATAAAACGGCCCAATGTAAGTCGCGCGGTCATCCACAGGATTCCGCGTAAAAGTAATATACGGCACTTCCTCGTTCATCGTGATCCGAATATACGACACGGTTTTGTCATCACGAAGCAAAATGTTCCATTTTGGCATGTATCGTTTTATCATCTCAGACTCTAAGAATAGCGCATCCATTTCCGTATCCACCACTATCCAGTCCGTGTCAAAAATCTCCGCCACGAGCGCCTGCGTCTTCACATCTTTCGCCGATTTCTGAAAATACTGCCGCACGCGATTCTTAAGCACCGCCGCCTTGCCCACATAGATACTCTCCCCCGCCGCGTTTTTATGAAAGTAAACCCCCGGCAGAGCCGGAAGTTTACTCAGTTTTTGTTTTAACCTCTCGTTCATCTTCTAATTATATCACACTTTTTACGAAAAGTCAATATTCGCCCCTGTTATTCTGTCACTACATTCTCTACTTCAGTGCTCGGAATCAGGTTCATTAGAATCGTATCGAGATCGGTATAATCTCCCGGCTCAGTTACGGTCACGCTGTTTGGGTAACTCACCGCGAGATCCGCCACCATCCCCACGCTTTCCTCTTGAGCTTTCACATACAGCCGCGTGAAGTTGTTGTTCTCGTCAATCTCCACATAGACCGTTGGTTTGCTCATATTCGCGCAGGCCTCGGTCTGATTCAGCTTATCCATATTAAGATCTAGCCGATAAAGATCGTTCACCTTCTTAGAAATCGTTAGATTTTCGGTCGAGGCGCTCATAACATTCATAATCCCACTAGCCGTAAGATACGATCCATCACCCAGCGCCGACACGCAAGAAGTCACGCTCGACGCGCCAATCATATCCGTAGCGCTCACGATGTTGTCTCCAGAAATCTTGAGCCAAGTCCCATCAATCTGGTCGAGAATGCTTGCAAACATCCCTAGCATCAGGGTGGCAGATTCCTCGCCATGAGTTGCGCAATTCGTGCCCTCTTCACCGCCTTCACAATTTGTCTCTGGCGCGCTTAGGTTAAGTGCCGCTTTCAGCCCATCCACTTTCACAAACATATCACCGTCTTCGACTTTTACTTCCTGCGCCTTGAACTCCAGCTCGCTTTCGTCTGCCATCGTTACGACGATATCCGCAGAAGTTGTATTGACATCATTCGCGATATTGATCGCGGTTTTCAGATCTACATCCACGCCTGCAATCGCCGAATTTTCATCGTTAAAATATAGCGAAACCGTACCATTCAGTGCTACATTCGTCGGCCGATCGGTTTCGAAAGTTTTTGTCACCGCCGCAGAAAACCGATTTGTCGTATTACCAAACCAACCAAACGGATCAAACACAACTAGCGCCGCCACCCCAGAGCCAATTAGTGCCAAGAAGAAGATAATCAAGATTGCGATTAGCCCACCTTTGCCCTTCTTCTTCTCTGGCTCCGTGGCTGCGTTTGCCTCAGATTGCGTATTTGCGCCAGGCTGTGCTGCTGGCATTGGCTGACCCGCCGGAGCGGTCATCTGTGGAGCCGCCGGTTGCATGGCTGGAGCAGGCTGGCCGGCCGGAGCTACAGTTGGCGCCGCCGGTGCCGCTGGCCGTGTTGCCTGGGCTGCCGGGCCAAAAGTTGGCATCTTTGCCACAGTTGGCTGCTGCGCTACTGGGCGCGGCGCTACCGGCTGCGCCGCTGGCCGTGCAGCTGGTTGTGCCGCTGGAATTGTCTCCGGGGCAGCCTGTGGGCCCACCGGAGCTGGATTCGGGTTGAGTGGATTTGGCGTCCCCTCAGGGTTCTCATTCATAAAAAACTCCTTGCATTATTATTCTTATACCCATTTTATCACGTTTGTGCTAAAATTAAAATATGAATAATTTCACAATTTCCGACATCAAAGCTCGTCAAGTCTTAGATTCGCGTGGCAATCCCACGGTGGAAGCCGAAGTCTTTTTAGTAAGCGGCGGTTTTGGCCGCGCCATCGTACCTTCTGGCGCGTCCACCGGTTCTGGCGAAGCTCTTGAGCTTCGCGATGGCGATCCAAATTATTACGACGGTAAAAGTATGAATAAAGCTGTTTGGCATATCAATACCAAGATCAAAGATCTTCTCGTTGGCAACTCTTCCGAGCAAAACTTCGTCGATACGCTCCTCATCGAAGCTGACGGCACTAAGAACAAATCCTCCCTTGGCGCTAACGCCATCTTAGCCGTTTCGCTCGCTACCGCCAAGGCCAACGCCGCGGCCATGCAAGTTCCGTTTTACTATCATATCGCCACACTTGCCGGCACCAAAGACAAAATGTCCATCCCGATGCCGATGATGAATGTCATGAATGGCGGCGCACACGCTTCCTGGGCCACGGATTTCCAAGAGTATATGATTATTCCGCGTTCCGCCTCCACCATCGAAGAAGCCGTCCGCATGGGTGCCGAAGTTTTTCATGCTCTCAAAAAAGTCCTAAAAGATCGCGGCTATCCTACCACCGTTGGTGACGAGGGCGGCTACGCTCCGCGCGTCAAAAACGGAAACGAAGAACCGCTCGAACTCATCAAACTCGCTGTTTCAGAAGCCGGCTACAATTTTGGCGCCGATGTCTGTCTTGCTCTTGACGTCGCCGCCAGTGAATTTTATAACCAGGGCGAATATATCTTAAAAACCACGGGCGAGCGCAAAACTTCCGCCGAGATGATTTCTTGGTATCAGGATCTTGTCTCAAAATACCCAATCGTTTCTATCGAAGACGGCCTCGCCGAAAACGATTGGTCAAATTGGCACACCCTCACCGAGAAACTCGGTGACAAAATCCAGCTCGTCGGCGATGATTTGTTCGTTACTAATACTAAACTTCTAGAGCGCGGCATCAAAGAAAAATCCGCCAATGCCATCTTGATCAAGCCAAACCAAATCGGCACTCTCACGGAAACTATCAACGCTGTTCTCCTTGCTAAAACCGCTGGTTTTAAGACCATCATGTCGCACCGCTCTGGCGAGACGGAAGATACATCCATCGCCCATCTCGCCGTTGGCCTTGGAACCGGCGAAATCAAGACTGGTTCCCTCTCCCGCAGCGAGCGCATCGCCAAATACAACGAGCTCATCCGCATCGCCGAGTACAACCCCAGCCTCCATCTGGCAAGGCCATTTTAAAATATCTCAAGACATGAAAAACCCCGCTTGAATCAAGCGGGATTTTTGCTAGGTTACTTTGCGTTTTTCTCATTCGCCTCAAGGCGATCGATGAAGAGCCGATAGGTTTCGTAATTCGGGAATTCGTCAGAACGAGTCGCCGCATAGATCGCAGTCAACTTTTCCTCAAATTCCGGATCGTCCCTATCGAGCTGAGCAGCCTCGATGACCTTGTTGCGGAACTCCTTCTCCTCATCGCTAAGGAAATCTTCCGACGGTAACCAGAAACCGTTGGCATCGGCGCTAACACCGACATTCGTGTTCTGGCCGGGGCCAGGATCATCATTGGGCCATACTGGTGTGCCTTGCGACGGATCCTTGTAGTTCGAATGAACCGGCGTCGGCTCGTCAATTGATTCGTATCCGGTGCCAGTAACACTGTTGTCGCGAATCGTGATCGCCTCGAGCCGTCTGTGGTGGCTGCCCAGTATCATGGCGACACCGGTAGCTAAAAGAAGAGCGAAAATAGCAAACTTCCTCATTTTTTTAATCCCCCTAAATAAATTTTTGAAGTTTTGAGGTAACCTAGTGTAAGGTGCTCCCCCTATTAATCTTAATTATATCACACTAAAGCTTTTTTGTCAATAGAGTTTATGCTTATTTTGTAAAATTGTCAAGTTCTACCCCTGTTATTATATACATAATATATATATCTAGCATTTTTCATCAAAGTGTGCTATAATAAGTAAAAGAGTTTCACTCCGTTTGCTATTGCTGTGATTAGGCAAACGGGCAATAATAAAATAATTTTGAAGGAAATTTGAATGCCAACTATCAATCAGTTGATTCGCAAGCCTCGCAAAAAGGCCGCGAAAAAGTCCAAATCCCCAGCTCTTGGTTCTATCATCAATACACTGAAGACCAAGCGCTACGAGAAGGCTGCGCCTCTTAAGCGTGGGGTTTGTATCAAAGTTACTACCAAGACGCCAAAGAAACCAAACTCCGCTATGCGTAAAGTCGCTCGTGTGCGCCTTACCAATGGCCAGGAGGTCTGGGCTTACATCGGTGGAGAAGGTCACAATTTGCAGGAGCACGCTGTGGTTTTGGTGCGCGGTGGTCGTGTGCCAGATCTTCCAGGTGTGCGTTATCATATCGTACGCGGCACCCTGGATCTCCAGGGCGTACAAGGCCGCAAGCAGGGCCGCTCCAAGTACGGTGCCAAGAAGGAGGGTAAGTAATTATGCCACGGAAAACTACTAAATCTCTAGAGCGTAAGGTCAATCCAGACCGCAAATATCAGTCCATCTATGTACAGAGACTCATCAACAAGTCTATGCTTGATGGCAAAAAGCAGGTTGCCGAGCGGGCCGTCTATTCCGCCATTGAGGGCGCTGCCAAGAAATTGAAGTCCGAGAATCCAGTAGAAGTTTTGGAAAAAGCCATCGCGAATGTTTCGCCAGATTTTGAGGTGAAATCTCGCCGTGTTGGTGGTGCCAACTACCAGATTCCGTTCCCAATCCAAGGCCATCGCCAGATGCACTTCGCCTTTACTTGGATGGTGCAGGCAGCTCGCGCTCGCAAAGGCATGCCTTATGCGAAGCGGCTTGAGGCAGAGATTGTCGATGCCTACAACGAAACCGGTGCAGCTTTCAAAAAGAAAGAAGATTGCCACCGTATGGCCGAGGCAAACCGCGCATTTGCGCATTTTGCACGCTAACGCTTTGGGCTCTTTTCCAGAGAAAAAGAGCCCACCAAAAAGCCATAAAAAAGAAGGCAGGCACATGCCCTGGCCTTCTTTTTTTACGATTTTTTCTTCCAGAAATAATTATTATGTGGTATAATTATCATAAGTGTAATAGGAGGTTTATGACAAAAGTTGCGATTAATGGGTTTGGGCGAATCGGTCGGAGCGCACTCAAGATTTTATTGGAGCGTGACGATGCTGAGGTAGTCGCAATTAACGACGTCACCGATGCCGAAACCTTAGCCCACCTTTTGAAGCACGACTCATCTTACGGCGCTTATGACAAGTCAGTGGAGGCCGAGGCCAACGCGATTATTGTAGACGGTGTGAAGATTCCTGTTTTTGCCGAAAAAAATCCATTAAATCTCCCATGGCGCGACTTAGGCGTAGATGTTGTACTAGAATGCACTGGCCTCTTCACCGCACCCGAAGAAGCCATGTTCCACATCGAAGCTGGTGCTAGGCGCGTCATCATCTCTGCTCCCGCCAAAGGTGAAGGCGCCAAGACCATCGTCCTCGGCGTCAACGAAGGCCAGCTCGAACCCACCGACGAAATCATCTCTAATGCTTCCTGTACCACCAATGCAATCGCCCCAATCATGAAAGTCCTAGAAGATAATTATGGCGTCAAAAAAGCCATGATGACCACGGTCCATTCCTACACCGCATCGCAGCGTTTATTGGATGCACCGGCTAGAGATCTCCGCGAAGCTCGCTCTGCCGCCGAAAACATCGTTCCTACCACTACTGGCGCTTCAAAAGCTGCAGCGCTCACGATTCCAGCCCTGAAAAACAAATTCGCCGGTCTCTCCGTGCGCGTTCCAACCCCAGTAGTTTCGCTTGCCGATATCACCGCCATCCTCAAAAAATCCGTCACAAGAGACGAGCTCAAATCACTTTTCAAGAAAATCGCCAGCGATATTTATTACGAAGGCATCATTGGCGTTACAGAAGAAGAGCTAGTTTCGTCCGACTTCATTGGCGATCCAAGATCTTGTATCGTGGATCTTCCCTTGATTGACGTTGTAGATGGCGACATGGTAAAAATCGTCGCGTGGTACGACAACGAGTGGGGCTACTCTAATCGCCTCGTAGAGCTCGCGGTAGATTACGGAAAGGAAGATGCAGAATGAAAGTTTTCATCGGCGCAGATTACCGCGGTTTTGACGCAAAGAACGCTCTCCTAGACTTCCTGAGAAGTCAAAATTATGATGTCGTGGATGAGGGCGCGTTCGAGAAAGTCGAAGGCGACGATTTCAACGACCCAGCCATTCGCGTAGCTACGAATGTGCAAAAAGAGCCAGGCGCGTTCGGGATTTTGATCTGCGATTCGGCGCACGGCATGACAATGCAGGCCAACCGCCTAAAAGGCATCAGAGCGGCGCATTGCGGCAGCGTAGAATCAGCGTTGCTTGCGCGTGAGCACGACGACGCCAACATCCTCTGTCTTTCCGCGCATTTTCTCGCGCCAGACGAAATGAATAGTATTGCCGACAAATTCCTAACTCAAAAATTCGAGCCACTAGAGCGGAGAGTTCGACGCATCAAACGTTTAGACGAGGAGACAAAAAATGATTAGAGCAGTTTCTATAGTTCCAGCAATTCTCACGAATAATAAACAAGATTTTCGGGAACAAATCGAAAAAATCAATGCTTTCACGCGCCGAGTGCAAATCGACATCGCGGATGCCACTCTCACGAATAATTCCACGATTGACATCACGGACGTCTGGTGGCCAAATGGCTGGATCGTGGACTTACATTTGATGACCAAAAAACCTTCAGGATATATCGATACGATTCTAAAACTTCACCCAAACTTAGTTTTTCTCCATGCGGAAGCCGAGGAAGATCTTTTGCCGATTTTTGAAACTTTAAAACAAAACGAAATCAAGACCGGCGTGGCTTTGCTCCAGCCGACCTTTCCAGGCACTGCCAAGCAATACATCGAAGCAGCCGATGCAGCGCTAATTTTCGCCGGGCGACTCGGCGTGCAAGGTTCAACAGCCGACATGATTCAGACCGAAAAAGTCCCAATCATCCGTAGCATCAAGCCAGACATTGAAATCGGCTGGGATGGCGGAGCCAATCTCTCAAACATCCGCGCCCTCGCTCATTCCGATCTTGATGTCATCAACGTTGGCTCGGCGCTTTCCATGGCGGAGAACCCAAGCGAAGCCTACGAACAGATGGTCGCAGAAATTGATAAAAGCGGAGTGGTTTTGTAATGGCACGCATTGTAGTAATTGGACCAGCTTTGCAAAATATCTACATGATCGATCACGACGATTTAAAACCAACCGCGATTGGCGAAGCGGCAATTTTTGGGAAAGTCCTAGTCGGAAAAAGCGTAGAAATCGATAAAGCCGAATACAGCGTCAGTGGCAGCGGGCTCAACGCGGCCATCACTTTGGCCCGGCGCGGCCACGAAGTGATTTTGCTCAGCAATATTGGCCGCGACGCGGCAGGCGAAGCAATCCTCTCCGTGACCGACCGCGAAGAAATCGACAATTCCTACATGGGTATTATTCCAAACCACGCCACTGGCACTTCCGTCACGCTTCTAGATTCAAAAAGCGGTGCCGAAACGGTACTCACCCATCACGGCATCAGCCGCAGGTTTGGCAATTTCGCGGCTCACGATTTAGAACTCGCCCAGCCAGACTGGCTTCTTGCTAATTCCATCGGCGGAGATTTAGAAAAAGCCACCGAGCTTTTTAATAAAGCTCACGAAATGGGCATTAAAGTTATGTTCCGCCCCGGCGCAGAAGATTTTCGCGACAAAAATGCGCTTTTAAAGTCGCTCGCAAAAGTCGACATCCTAATGCTAGGTAAAAAGCAAGCCAGCGAACTAGTCCCAGGTGCCGTCTTAAAAGAGTTACTTTATCATCTCAATAATTACGTAAAAACCGTGATTATTACAGACGGCGCAATGGGCGGAATTGCCGGCAGCCGCGAGCACGAAGAAATCTACCGTTTCGGAATCTACGAGGATGTCAAAGTGCGCGACCACACTGGCGCTGGCGATGCCTTCGCTGCTGGGTTCCTTGCGCATTTTTGTACAAAAAAGAGCTTACGCGCCGCGCTGATTTTTGCTTCAGCCAACGCCACTAGCGTAGTGAAAAAGATCGGCGCCACCAGCGGAGTTTTGACTGGCTCGGTGACACTTCACCCGATGCCGATTCAGAAATTGTAGTATAATATATAGTATATTGGAGGAAAAATGATTAAGGCAGAGGAAGAATTGCTGAAAAAACTGAGCATTGCAGATTTGGAACGTGCGCGAGCGTACGCCAAAGATTTAGGCTCCGGGTTGCAAATTGTGCGTACCTTTCCGCAGGGCGTAACGATTTTTGGTTCGGCCAGATTGCCGCAAGACAATTGGTATTGCAAGCGAGCATACGAGCTTGGCAAAAAACTTGCCGAAAACAATCACACCGTCGTGACTGGCGGCGGCCCTGGCATTATGGAGGCGGCTTCGCGTGGTTCTTATGAGGCCGGCGGCCGCACCATCGGTCTCAACATCACGTTAAAACACGAGCAATTCCCAAACCCTTATCTCACCGATTGCCTTACTTTCGAGTATTTCTTCGCTCGCAAAGTCGCTCTCGCTATGGCTGCCAAAGTCTTTGTCTTTTTCCCTGGCGGGTTCGGCACCATGGACGAATTATCCGAGATTTTGTGTCTAATGCAAGAAGGCAAAATGCCAAAAATGCCAGTTTTTCTCATCGGCAAAACCTATTGGCGACGTTTTGATCTTGTAATTCTCAAAATGCTCAGGCTAAAAACCATCAGCAAAAATGACCTCGGTATTTATCGTATCACGAACAACATCGATGAAGTCGTAGAAGCCGCCAACAAAATCGGCAACCTCCCGGTATCGGAAAACTTCTACGATGGTTTTCGTCAGGCCAGCCAGCTCGAATAAACCCACTCGAACAAAATCAATCAAAAATCCTGCTCGAATAAACCCACTCGAACAACATCAACCAAAAATCCCGTTCGAACAAACCCATCAAAAACCCGCCTCAAGGGGGCGGGTTTTAGCTTACTTTTTGTTCGCTTTCACGAGATAATCCAACGTTTTTTCGATTATCATCCTGTTTTTTATATCCATCTTGACATTTGGATCCTTGAGCGACTTAATTGCCTCTGGCGAACGGCGATAAACATCGCGAAGCTCCGCGATTTTAGCTGTCACTTCCTCATCGGATACATTTATCTTCTCCGCTAACGCCACATTCTGCAGCACCAACGAACCTTTCACGCGTTGCTCCGCTATTTCGCGAGCCTTCTTCTCCCAAGAATCAGCCGTTTCACCCGCCCGCGCAATAAAATCTTCAAAGCTCATGCCGGACGTTGTCGCATTGCGCGTTACGTCATCCCGAATCATCCGCACTTGGTCGTCAATCAAAATCTCTGGCGCCGTTACGGTAGATTTCTTCACCAAAGCCTCCACGAGATCGTTCTTAAACTTCTCGGTATTCTGATGCTCGCTCCGCGCGGTCAAATTCTTCTTGATATCGTCCTTCAGCTCTTTAAGAGTCTTGAACGGCCCGCACTTCTTGGCCAAATCATCATTGATCTCCGGCGGCGTCACTTCGTTAATTTGCTTGAGCAGTATCTCAAACACAGTCTTCGCGCCCGCCAAATCTTTCATGCCATAATCTTTCGGGAAGGTCAACTCCAGGTCAAACTTATCGCCCGGCTCGTGCCCCACTACGCCGTCTTCAAACCCAGGAATAAACATTCCGGATCCCAGCACCAGCTTAAAATCTTTCGCTGATCCGCCCTGAAACGCTTTGCCATCTTTCTTGCCCACAAAATCAATAATCACTTCATCAGTGAGCTTCGCTGCCCGCTTGGTGACTTTCTTTTCTGCAAAAGACGCCGCCAAATCCTTCAGTACGTTATCAATCTCTTTATCGGTAACTTTGGCTTCGTCCATCTTCACGCCCAGCTTCTTGTAGTCGCCCAGCTTGATCTCTGGCAAAACATCCGCCGTGGCAGTATATTCCAGCATCTCGCCTGGCACATACTTGGTGATATTCGCACCCGGAAGCGCCAGCGGCGACTTGGAGTTCTCACTAAACGCCGAGATGATGGTGGTACGCACCGCAATATCCGCCGCCTCAGCATTGAGGTCGTTCTCCGGAATAAACTTCTTAGCTACATCTGTCGGAACTTTACCTTTACGGAAACCTTCCACGCGCACTTCTTTAGACAATTTCTCCAGCGCTTTCTTGATTGCGCTCTCAAGGTCGCCTTTATCAAGCGTCACAGTAATCTCAACGCGAGAATCGGACAATTTCTTCACTTTTGTTTTCATAAAAAACTCCTATACTTTAATATATTATAACACACTTTCAGAAATTATACGAGCGGATTGATTGTATCGTCACGAAAGTGTCGCACAGTGTACTTGGCATCGGCGCCCAGCTTGACATCCGGATTCATAATCCCATAGCGGTCAAAAATATCCTTGATCTCCGAGTAAAGTCGCCTCTTTGGCTCCGGCATTTCCGCATTCGTCACCATCGCCTTGACTCGCCCCTCTGGCGACCCGCCAGTCAGCGAGCCGTTTTGCCGCCCAATAATAAACGCGCCAGTCCTAAGCAGCATCATCGCTTTTTTACTAAACTCTTTATCGTTCATCTTGAACTTCGGTCTTAGACTATAATTCGCCGACGCATACGACCCAAAAATCGCTAGATCCAGCTTCAGGCTAGCCTCCAGAATCTTAGAATCCTCAATAAATCCTGGCAAATTCTCTCCCGGCAGATAAAAATCCGTCAAAATCAGCACTCTCTCGTCAGATCGCACTTGCCCAAGGAAGCTCGTCAGCGAATTTTCAAACTCGCCCAGCACCGTAGCATTCTTCGCCGATTCCAAAATCAACTGCGACGATGCCGGCAAAACCTTCCGCACGCCCGCAATCTTCTTTAGACATGATTTTGGCTTTTTGTCAAACTTACCATAGACCACAAACCCGCTCTCCATCTTACCAGTCACCGCGCCAAGGCGCTTCCCTGTCTCCTCGGCCGTCTTAATCACGCGCAAATCGTAGACATTAAGCTCGCGCGGTTTCAAATTGTTCGCCACTTCGAGGAACGTCGCGGCAGTCTTAAAATCTTCAAACGTCGCCACTACCCGCGCCGTCTTGGTCGCCATCGGCACCGCTCGCACGATTACTTCAGTAATAATCCCTAGCGTCCCCTCCGCACCAAAGAAAAGCGGCATAAGATCCAGGGTATTTTTGCGCGCCGCTTGCGCAATCGTCGGATAACCATAAGAATCAAGATTGTTCTTCCGTAGCTCGTTAATCAGCTCGCGATTGTTCTTGACGATTAGCCCCAAGCGATTATAAATCTTGCCCTCCAGAGTCTTTTCCTTGCCTTTTCGCGCCATCATTGCGGCATTCAGCATGTCAGTCTGCACCACCTCACCGTTTGGCAAAACCGCCTCGATCTTCTCTACATACGCCATAATCCCACCATACTTGCCAGCAAAATCGTCCGACGGGCAATTAGAAATCAGCCCACCAATCGTTTCATTATCGTGACCACCAATCGGTACCGTCAGTCCATTGAGCGACAGCGCTGTATTGAGTTCTTTGAGTGTAATTCCGGCCTGCACTCTCACTAGGCGCTCGCGCTTGTCAGACTCTAGAAGCCTATTCAGCTTCTCGGTAGAAATAATCACACCATTCCCAAGATCCGCCCCCATCTCGTCCATACCAGACCCACGTACCGTCACTGGCATTTTGATTCCCTTCGCCGCCAACTGGTAAAAGAACCTCATCAACTTCTGCACATCGTCAGTAGATTCTGGCAGAGCCACCAACTTTGGCTTAATCCGAAGCACCGAACGATCCGTCGCATACGCTTCCAGCACATCCGGAGCGTCAAAAACGTTTCCAATGATTAGCTGATTCAAATATCTGGCAATTCTACCCATCCTACTTATGATTATAACACATGTTCCAAGTTTTTAGCAAAAATCAAAAAAATCCCCCGCTTTCGCGGGGGAGTGCCGGTTGCTGGGCTAGCCATTCAGCAACCAATTGCTGCAATCCGTGCCTTCAGGATGCCACGAAACCGCAGCTCGTCCTGAATCATGGTCGTGATTTTGCCGTTCTCGGCCCGATCGGGAATAGCAGCCGGCTCCGCTTCGGTGAAATTGCTCTTGCCTTCAAGCTTGCGCAATTTGTCCTGCAACTCCATCCGGTCGCGCAGGATTTCCTGGAGAAGCGAATACGGCGGCTTCCAGATCATGCCCACAAAGTGAGCATCATCATGCTCGCCATGCGGTCCGCGTGGACGCCCCACGTTGCCGGCCATCAGCCGCTTCAGACGGTGCGTCATCAGCTCGCCGTTTTTGGTCACAATGGGATAAGCGTGCCTCACTACTTTGCCACCGATTTCGACCTCAACCACCACAGACTTTTCGCTAGTTTTCATAATGTACGCCCCCTAAAAGTGATGTTGCAAGGTCATTGCCCTGCAATTATATTATACCACATTTCGCCAGAGAGGACAACCAGATCAGCCATGAAGATTTCTCGCATTCATGCAAAAAATGCTTGCAATTTACTTTTTTGTGGTATAATGGAATTATTAACAATTAGAACGAATGCAGCGAACCGATTGTTAAAAATAAGATTTTCGAGCAAAACGAGCATAAACAGTAGGAAAGACCCCACAAGAGGAATCGTTACTGCTGTTTATCCTCGTGATGAATCATGCAACCGGTTCGCTGCACTCTTGCGGGGTCTTTTCTGTGGGACCTGGCAAGAATTAAAAGTGAGGAAAACCATGCAGGCCATACATACAAAATATAAAAATCGTAGCAACAACACTCCCACCGGGATTTTTAGTAAGATTTCTCGTTTGCGGAGTATGTTTTTATTCTTCTCTGTTATTTTGGCGAGTATGATTTTTAGAGTTCGGAGCATGATTTTTGGACGAACTTTCGTCGCGTTTCCACGCTATGCTTTTGTAATCCTCGCGTTTCTTGCTACGATGTCTGTTTTTGGTTTTTCTGCATCGGTCTTCGCTGACAGTTCTTCCTCTGCAGTCTACGGCGACGAAGGCTCAGTGGAAAATAGTACCAACTTTAGTGTTACGGTAGAAGAACTAAACGCTTTGGAACTTCGCCTCTCGGCAAGTGACCTTGTACTAGACTTAAACCCTACTAGTGATGTACCAGTATTTGGTAGTAGCGATCTAAGCGTTACTGTCTATACTACCAACACTACTGGCTATTATCTCACCATGACCCCAACTACTACTAACCTCACTCGTACAGAAGCACTAAATGGTAACTATCCAACTATTGCTACATTGGCTAGTGCCGTAGCACCATCTACCTTCTCCTCTACTTCCGATACTACCACAGCCAATAAGTGGGGCTATAAAGTAAACACTACCAACTTAAGTACCATAGATACTACTAACTATAACCCAGCCGTCACCACCGCAGTTCCACTCAATAAAACCACCGCACCACTTGCTAATGGCGATGAGACAGATATTACTTTTGCTGCCAAGGTAGATGCCGATACTGTAGCCGGTAGTTATAAAACTACATTAAGCTTTACTGCCGTAACTAACGCTAATACCTATAGTATCACCTTTAATTCTGGCTCCGCATCAAGCGACTCCTCTCTCGCAAACATGCCTTCCCCAAACCCTCAAACTGGCGCACTAGAATCCGGCTCCTCCACTAGCATCACCCTCTCTTCCTCCACCCCAACCAGAGCTGGCTATAGTTTCCTTGGTTGGTGTTCTGTAGCTCCGACCACATCAAACAGTACTGATTCCTGCTCCGGCACCACCTACCAGCCAGGCGGCTCCATTACCATCTATACTGATACTCCCGACATCACTCTCTATGCTATGTGGGGTATCAACAGCTACGCCATTACTATTACCAACTCCAACACTTCGTCAAGCGTAAGTAGCCTCACCATTCCTTATGGCGGTTCTGCTACGGTCACAGTCACCCCAGATTCTAACTACTATCTATCCGATGTCTCTTGTCCAAGTGGCTACACCTGCTCTGGTTATAATACCGGCACTAGCTATACCAGTGTCCAGACCGTAACCATCACAAACAACGGAGCCACTGCTGGCGGAACATTAGCCTTCACTGGCGCCATCAGTCTATCTGCAATCCAGAATCTTCCATCATCAGAATGTACTACCACAGCCACTGACGTTATAGATAATCGTGATAACCAAGTCTACACTATCCAGCGTCTCGCAGATGGCCGTTGCTGGATGATGACAAACCTCAACCTCGGCGCCACCGATCTCACCACCGACCTCACCAGTAGCAACACCAACCTCAGCGACACCATCACTGCCTCCACCTTCAACGGCTGGAAGAAAACGAGTGGCACGGGTACCTACACTTCTGGAGAGTTTATTTCAGTAAGTGGTACAGACTCTACTTCTGGTACGGCCTATGGTACTCTATATAATTATTGCGCCGCATCAGCTGGAACAATCTGCACAAGCTCTAACTCCAATAATGCCTCCTCTGACCTCTGTCCAGCAGGCTGGAGACTCCCAACCAGTAATTTTGAAGGTGAATTTGCCACATTATATGGCAATGTTTCTTACAACACTTATGACAAGATGCGTGCAAGTGTTGCGAATGGCGGCGCTGCCTTCGCTCTTGCTGGCTACTTCTACAAGAGTACGCCCACGGGTCAGGGCAGCTACGGCGCCTACTGGTCGTCTACGCGTTTCAATAGCACCCATATGCACCGCCTGTACCTCAGTACGTCGGATGTCGATCCGTCCAATAACGCTTATCGCTACTACGGGTACTCTATACGGTGTATTCTTAAGGATACTTTGCAGGATTTCTCCTCCTCAGATTTCTCCAGTATGACAGTAGGCACTACCACTACCCTTCGTGATGCCCGTACTGGTACGGCCTATGATGTTAAGATGATTTCCTTAAACGGCACCAAAACCCTCTGGATGATGTCTAACTTGAAGCTCCCAGGCGGCACTACCCTCACTACTTCCGACTCCAACGTCACCGCCGACTACACCCTCCCAAGCGACACCGGCTCCTCCGGCTGGGTAGACGACTATTGTAAACCATACATGGCTACAGCTGGTGGAGAATACTACTACAACTGGCCAGCGGCTACAGCTAGAACCAACTCTACATCAAATACTTCCAGTGGCTGTTCCAACGATACATCCAACTCCAAAGGCGATATCTGCCCTAAAGGTTGGCGTCTCCCAGTATACTCAGGTGAAGTAGATAACACCACATGGCGTTCTAACCTCCAAGCGAATGGCTCCTTAACTACTACCGGCTACTTCTACTCCGGCTCCCAGTACCAAGTCGGCTCGTACGGCCGCTGGTGGACATCTCCTCGGGGCAGTGAATACTTCGCGAGGCTCCTGTACTCCGATGGAAGTACGGCCTATGCCGGCAGCAGCGGCGGTAAGAGCAACGGGTTCTCAGTGCGGTGTATGCGTACGAGTTAGGTCTTCCCTTAGGTTTTCTCCTCGAAGGGGAAAACCCACCTTACCGCATTAAATGCGAAAAAACACCACACAAATAATCTGGGTGAAAACCCAGATTTTTTACGAGTATAATTTTTTAGGGCGCGAGCATGATTTTTGCCACCCCTGTAAAACCAGCCGAGTACGATTCCAAAACCAGAGAGTATGTTTTTTCTAGAGCGTTTTCATGTGTCTCCACCAGCTACCCATTTTTGAAGCATAAACCAGATTTGGCGGTTGTAATTGTTACAGAAATTACAGCGCACTCACGGCTCCTAAGCGCAAAATAAAACCACCAAAGATCATTGAGGAAGGTCTGGCACTACTCCGTAAACAAAAAAAGAGTCCGCTAAAGTCGTGAGTGCCTGCCTAATTTCGTAACAATTACAACAAGACAAGTCCAAGCTTCAAAAATGAGTAGCCGGCGGGACTAATTGCACAAACACCTTAGCTATGCTATACTACTCGTAGCGGGGCTGCATTTTAATAATGAGCGCGGGAGAAAGGAGGATTGTATGGGATTCGAACTGAATCTTTTATTTGGACTAATCCACATGAAATTTATCTCCGCTAAGAAGCAGAGATAAACAAACAATCTAAATCTATTCTACCACGACCACTACGAAAAATCAAGACCTTCTAGCCCACGCTAGCAAGTCTTGAGCAGTCCCGCTTTTTGTATCAAAAAATAATCTCGACTACTCGTCAAGACTATCACTGGTGCCCGAGACAGGACTTGAACCTGCACACCAAATGGCATATGCTCCTAAGGCATACGTGTATACCAATTTCACCACTCGGGCATAACTATATTATAACACAAAAAAGCCGAAAACTACAAATTTTCGTAATTCTCGGCTTTTCCCCTATTTACGCTTCAATGCAATTGCGCTGCCCGCTGCGGTCAGCCCGCCAAGCGTCACTGCCATCAGAGTCAAATCCTCTGGACCAGTTTTTGGCATAGTGGACGTGGTCTCAGTAGTGGACTTAGCTGCGCTAGAGGTAGATTTGCTCTCGTTAGACTTCTTCTCCTCAGCCTTGGCCTCAGTATTCTTCTCGTCTGCCTTATTGCTAGTCTCGTCCGAGCTCTCCACGATCGCAAACGAACCATTGTCACTGCCACCGATGCTCTTCCGACTAGACTTACTCGTCGCTACCACCACAATTGCTACAATCAGCGCCAAAATCAGAGCCGCGGTCATCGCTGCAATCAGCACGACTTTCCGCCTCTGTTTCTTCTCAGCTTCCAAATTGTACATTTACCCAAACTCCCATTAAATAATAGTTCTTACCACCATTATAGCACACTTTTGCATAAAAATCAAGAGCATTATCTAAAAATTGCGCTAATGCCTAAAATATTTCCCAAAAACCGCCAAAGACCACCCAAAAACCGCCCAAAAACCGCCAAAAACCGCAAAAACCACCAAAACCCAACAAAAATCACTTTCTATAAAACGACAAATGCGCCCCCGCATATTGCCTGGTGTCCTCAAGCGTAAATCTCTGAAACTCCGGCGCCTCATCCGGATGAGAAAGCACCAGCAGCCCTCCATCTCTGAGATAATCCTCGGCTAGCTGCCGAATCTCCTCCGGGTTGAAATCATCATATGGCGGGTCTGCCAAAATAATATCCACCTGCTTCGGGAAAGTTTCTGTCGAAGCCGCCATCGATGGAAGAATCGCTGCTCCCTGCCCCTGTACGAACTTGCGGTAAAACGCCCCCACTGCGCCCCTGTAAAACGCCACCTCTTGCTCCGGTATCCCTAGGCTAATAGCATTATTCATGATCGTCCGCATCGCCATATGGCCTTCTTCCACAAAAAGCACCTTTTTTGCGCCTCTAGACAGCGCCTCAAAGCCCAGCGCCCCGCTCCCAGCGTAGGCGTCCAGCACCTGCTTATCTTTAATCTCATCACCGATGATATTAAAAAGCGCCAGCCGCTCCCGCTCTCCCATTGGGTGCGTCTTGCCCCCAGGGGTCGCAATTTTTCGCCCCCGATAAGTTCCTGATGTAATTTTTACAATATCACTCATATTAATTCAATGTTGTTATCTGTTGATACTTTGATATAATTCCCCCTAATTCCTCAAATTTTACCATATTTTCGCCACCACGCAAAAACTTTTCTACATCTTTTTGCGCACGCCTAATCAGATGCGTATCAGAGAACGAGGCGATGCGTAAATCCAGCGCCCCATGCTGCAAAGCCCCATAAATCTCCCCTGGCCCCCGGAGCTTCAAATCCACCTCCGCCAGATGAAACCCATCGCAAGATTTCTCGACCTCACGCAGCCGCCGTGAAGGCGCCTCGTCTCCAGAGGTAAGAAGATAGCAAAATGACCGCGAAGAGCCTCGCCCCACGCGCCCGCGTAGCTGATGCAGCTGTGCCAGCCCGTAAGAATCAGCGTTTTCTATCACCATCAGAGTAGCATTTGGCACATCCACCCCTACCTCCACCACTGTTGTAGAGACCAAAATATCCGTTTCGCCATCGGCAAATCTCGCCATCACCGCATCTTTTTCCGCTGGCTTCATCGTGCCATGCACAAACTCCACTTTCGCCTCTGGAAACACCTCGGAAAGCCTCTTAGCGCGCGTGTTGACGCTAGTCACCTCCGAACCGCCATAAGACCCACCTCCGCCCCCCTGGCCGCTCTTAGCACCCCCCTGGCCACTCCTAGCGCCCCCCCGGCCACTTTTAGCGCCTCCCTGGCCACTTTTAGCCCCACTCGCAGTCTCAGAATCCTCAATCGCCTTGCAAATCCAATAAATCTGCTGCCCATGCGCCCGTGTGCCCTTCCCTTTAGCATCGGGTGGCTTCCCTAGTACCTCCCGCATCGCCGGATATAGCTTTTCTCGCGTTTCTACCTCTGTCAAAATCTTCGTTTCTATCGGTTGCCGCCCCGCTGGCAGTTCGTTCAGGATCGACACATCCAGATCGCCAAACACCGTCAGCTGCAGTGACCGCGGAATCGGCGTCGCCGTCATAGACAAGAGGTGCGGCGCCAGCCCCGCCGGCGATTTTAGCATCAATTTCTGTCTCTGCTCCACCCCAAAACGATGCTGCTCGTCAATCACCACCAGCGTCAAATCAGAAAACTCCGTATCGTCGGTGAGCAGCGCGTGCGTCCCTATCACGAGATCCACCTCGCCAGCCTTAATGGCTTTCTTTAGCTCAGGTTTCTTCTTTGTCGCCCCTGTAAGTAGCGCCGTCCGCACCCCAAATTGCGAAAGCAGCGGTCCTATCCCCTCATAATGCTGCTCCGCCAAGATAGAGGTCGGCGCCAAGATCGCCACCTGTCCATGCGCGAGAATCGCCTCGTACGCCGCCATCGCCGCCACCATTGTCTTGCCTGCGCCCACGTCGCCTTGAAGCAGCCGATTCATTGGTACGCCCCGCTCCATATTCTGAAAAATCTCCCAAGCCGCCCGCTTTTGCGCCCCTGTTAGCTGAAATGGCAACCGCCCCACAAACTCCCGAATTTTCTCTACGTCAAACCCCACTCTGCGTGCCTTCAGCTTTTCGTTTTCCTGCCGATTTAGCCTAGACGCCAAAATCAGCTCAAACAGCTCCTCATAGGCCAAGTATTCCCGCGCCGCGCTCACCTCACTAGTAGAACTCGGAAAATGCGCATGGAATAGCGCTTCGCGCCTCACCCCTGTCGCCACAGAGGGCAGAAGATCCGGGATTTCAGCAAATCTATCCCGCGAATTAGTCACGAGACGCTTAAAATCCGAAGATCGAACTGCCCCGTGGGCCACGTAGACCGGGCTCAGGGCCGAGGTAGGGTCTACATCGGCTACCAAGGCCGCCGACGGCGAAGTCAGCTGAAAACGCCCATTTTTGAGCTCGTACGTCCCAGAGAAATAATACTCCTTATCTGGCGCAAATTGCCGCGCCCGGTAGCTCTGATTAAACCACACCACTTTTACCGCACCTGTCAAGTCCCTCACCACCCCCTCGGTGATAGACAGTTTCCGCCGTTTTGCCTGCCTGGTCGTCAGCGAGTCAATCTTCCCGCGAATTACCACTTTCCCCGGCCGCATCGCCGAAATCGTGCTTGCCGCCTGAAAACTCTCGTAATCCCGTGGCAAGTTATAGAAAAAATCCCGAATCGTCCGAATCCCCGCTCGTCCCAGAGTTTCCGCCGTTTTTGGCCCAATCCCCTTGAGCTCCTCTACTGGCGCTAGGAGATTCATTGCGAGGCTTTCCCGGAATGCTCCGCCCGCCACTTGTCAACTTCGCCGTGATTCCCAGAGAGCAAAATATCCGGCACCGTCATCCCCCGAAAATCATACGGTTTGGTATATTGCGGATACTCCAGATTGTCTCCATCTGAAAACGATTCAATAAGCGCCGACGTCTCGCCGCCTAGAACCCCTGGTATCAGCCGCACGATCGAGTCAATTATCACCAGCGCCGGTAGTTCCCCGCCTGTTAGCACAAATTTCCCCAAAGACACCTTATAATCCACGATCGACAAAATCCGCTCATCGTATCCCTCGTAGTGCGGACAGAGGATAATATAGTGGATGTCTGGAATTGATTTCTCTCGGGCTGCGTCCGCTCGGCCCGTCGCCACGGGCGAGCGGCGCTCATCCTCGCCTTGCCAGGCTCCGGAGGCCCTTCGAGAAATAATTCCAGACATCTCTCTTGCTCTATCCTGAGTCCACAATTCTCCTACCGGGGTCGGCAAAATCACCTTGGCCTCCGGATCCTTTGCCGTTACGCTCTCTATCGCATTAAACACTGGCTCACACCGAAGTAGCATTCCGTCCCCACCTCCGTACGGCTTGTCATCCACCGAGAGGTGTGGCCCCAGCCCAAACTCACGCAAATTCACAAATTCAAACTTAGCCAGCCCTTTCTCCTGAGCCTTCCACATCATCGACACCCCTAAATACGGCTCCATCGCCTCCGGAAACAGCGTAATAATCGTGAACTTTATCATATTAAAATTATACCACAAAATACGAAAAAACCTATTGACAATTCGCCTGCTTATGCTTATAATTAAAAGTAAGCTGGTACGCTTCACAGGGGTTCCACTGACTAGTTAGTGGAGTGTGGAGACTCGTATTAACAAACAAAAACAAACAGCGGATTAAAACAAACCAATGTGCCCCAAGGGTGGGCGCGCATCAGCGCGGAACCGGTCGGAAGGCCGGTTTCTTTCTTGTTCTAGGACCCACTACGCGCATAGAAAAACCGCCGCGAAAGCGACGGTTTTATAATGTTCACCCCCTTAGCGCAGACTGACAAATCCTCCGTGATAGTACATCTCGTAACGCACTGTGCCGTTCTGGTTGACGATGATTTCGCGGCCATTGAAGAACTTCAGCTCGCCGTTCCACGAATTGTGGTAGGTGAGCCCGTTCTCGGTGAAGTACTCCTTCGGCCCGCGGACCGGCAACGTCGGATTGATGTGCAAAAGTGCCTCAGAGAGCGCGCTGTAAACCTCTTCCTTGCTGGCGTTGCCGACGATGCGCCCAAAGTACACCATCGTCCAGCACACGCTGCCAAGGTAGGTCACGGTCACCATCCCGCCGTAAGGCTCGCCACCGTAGTAGACGTCCTGATACGACCAGTCGCCACGCTCATAGCGGTAGATGCTGCCACCATCGAATGTATCCTCCGGCGGCAGCCCCATGCCATAGCCATGCTTCAGTGCTTCCCTGACAAAGTTCTTCAGCTCCCCGTTGTGACGCTTCACGAAGTCCTTGCCGTAGATGATCATTGCTAGTCCCCCTTAAAAAATTCTAAGCCCAATCAACTCAGGCTTACTATAATTATACCACGTTTTATCATAAATACAAGGCCATAAAAAGCCCCGACATTGCTGCCGGGGCTAAAAAGGGGGACCTTCAGCGGTCAAACGTGACGTTCGTCCGCCGAATTAGCATAACGTTAGGCCATTTCTGGCCGATGGTGACACGATCCCAACCAGTTTGGTGGGCAAACGGCCCACGCCTCTGGAAATAAACCACGTCACCGGTGCGGAGATCATGCGTGGCCGGTGTGGCCATAATGATGCGGCCCGTGTCCGCCAAAGGACTTGGGACTCGCGTCTCGTTCTTGGTCTGGAACGAATTGACAATCGCCATTACCTCTTCGGGGATGGCCTCAGTCACAAAGATTCGCCTGTTCATGATGGCTTGTTCCACTTCTATCCCTCCTATTTTTTTAAGGTGCTATCCTCTAATTATACCACAAGTATCATAAAAAGTCAATAATAAAGCTATAAAATACAATACACCAACAAAAAAGGCCACGACTTGCGCCGTGGACCTTTAATGTGCTAAAGAAGAGAGAGTAGTGAGGGGCGTTGTATGGAGTCATACCTGATGGAGTACATCGTCAATGTGCTCCATCAGCGTCTCATAGACCTCTGCAACCGCAGGATTTTCTATGATAACGTTGACGCCAGGAGCGTGCTGCATCGCTGCGATCACCTCCGAGACCAGCTTGATCTCTCTGACCCGGAGGTTTTCACACTCCGCCCTCTCGACAAGCTGGGCAAAGATTTCGCTAGCGCCCGATTTGTCGATAGTGATCTCGGGGCCTTCAAACACCTCGATCGTACCGTTTTCGTAGGCACAAATCGTGGTGATCTCGAGCTCTCTGATCTGGTTGCGAAGCTCCGCGAGTTTGGTTGCCTTTTCGCGGCGTACGGCCATCAGTCCGTTAAGAGTGTCCACCAGGCCATCGTCTTCCTTGACGATCTTCTGATACGAGGCCATCTTCTCATTGAACTGAGTTTCGATCTTCTTCAGATCATCCTGCACATCGCGAAGTAACGCAATCTGCGCGCGGTGCTGGTTGAGGACAACTTCGTAGTCGCACTCAGTCTCCATCAGTGACTTGCTGAGCGTGGCCTCTTCCTCCTTCAGCGCATCAAGGGTTTCCGCCACCTTTGTGGTGGCCTCAAGATTCTTTTGTGCCGTAAGCGTCGCCTCCTTATTCTCGATGTTCTCAATGATTGTGGTGACTTCCTCGGTCATGGCATTAGTGTCGGAGATGGTCTCTTCTGCTGCGTCCTTCACGACGGCCGGTGCTCTGCTGGCGGCATTCTTGATCTTGACGCCGCTCACTTTTCGCCCCGACTCCCGAAGACGCTGGATCATCTCGGCATGGTTATGCTTGTACACATGCTGGATTCTTAGGAACAATGCCTCGGCCTCACAGCCGTATCTCTCGCAGAGACCGTCCACTCCGAGACCTCGCTTGATTGCTTCTCTAACGCCTCTCGCGTCGAGGTTTTCAATCATCATTGCCATAGGGCTTTTTCCTCCTCAAATTTTTTTAGAATCTTCGTTCTAGCCTCGATCAAGCACTCCATTTCTCCGTTCAAACGATGAATGGTTTCACCTGCGGCCCTAACGTGCTGAGAAAATTCCTCGGTGTCAATCTTTGGCACCGGCCCATAGCTCTTACGACCTGCTCCTTCGTGTGCCTTCCAGGGCTCCGCTAGGAGCTCCTCTCGGGCGACACCGTTCTCCTCGGCGATCTCTGTGAGCCTACGGCTTACCGTACTATACGACAAGCCAAAGTGCTTCGCGATTTCGCGAGGGCCCATGCCATGAGCCCTAAGACTCATGTACTCTTTCTTCATTCTTAATGTTCTTTCGCTTATTGACGTACTCATGGGAATACCCCCCTTTCTTAAAACTCGTCAAAAAACGTATTATATAATTATATCACGAATAATAAAAAAAGTCAAGCATAATAATATATTTTATGCAAAAACCATAGTTATTAAAAAGCGAGGCTAAGTAGCCCCGCATTTTTGTTACCCCCTATTTAATAATTCGCCTAAAATACTCCATATCGAGCTTTGCGTCTAGATCAGCGTAGATATCTTGGGCAAGCTGTAATGTAGCGGTAACTTCTTGAGTCCGTCCCAAGTTTTTCGCCAGATGCGCCAAGATGTCGTATTTCACATTTATCATCTCGGCGAGTTTGCTAGCATTGTCCGAATAGTTATTATGTGCCAGCGCCAACGCATGGCTTAGCTTCTTTGCCATGCCGGGCTTTGTCGCATCCTCCACTAGGGAGTCCAAGCTGCCATTTATCGTAGCTTTCACCACAGTGGCCTCGTCATAACACTTTATTAACCATTGGGCCGCGAGCATTTCGCCAATGTAGGCGGGGCGCGCATTGAGACCATTGGCGTTTTGCAGTGCCACCGCGAGGAAATCTACCACGCCTTCTTCCAATCTAGAGTAGTTCTCGTGACCGCTAGAGATTAACGCATGAATCATCTCATGGATTATGGTGTGGATCCTTGTGTCGGTTTCGACCTCAAAATACGCCGGAAAGAGGTAGATGATATTTCTCTTTCCGTCATACATTGCCACGTTGTTTACAACTGTTTTTACGAATTCTTCCGGCAGACCCTGAATCTCTTCTAGGCTATTTGCTCCAATTACCCTTAGGTTGTTAAGGCTGTTGAAATTATCCCAGTCGAATTCAGCATGACCGGCAAATGCGTCGGCCACTAGGTTCTGAATGGGCTTGATAGAGGCAAAATCTGCATCAATAGAGTGTGCATAGAGATCATCACTAGGATCGTAATGAACCTCAGTGACAAGGCTCGTATCCCAGGCCTCAGCGTACTTATACTCTGGCTCCTGTTTGCTACAACTCGTCATGACCATCATCACTACCAGAACAAGCGCAAAAAACTTCTTCATTTCGTAAATACCCCCCATACGAATTATATTAAAGTACTTAATACTATTATATCATACTTATGCCAAAATGTCAATATTTCCGCGAGCCACCAAGTGTCTTCAGAAATATTGACTTTTGAGCCGATTTTCCAAAGTAAAAGCCACCGGCGTAAAACCGGTGGCATGTTGGGACATAGATGGAGTTACTATTCCAGCACGTCGTAGCGGCTGAAGGCGAACGTGGCCTGGGCCACTTCTTCCTCCGTGTACTCGTGCCGGTCCGTCAACCTGGGGAGTCCGCGGACCCCCATTACGACGACAGAGTCGCCAGGGGCAACCGCCACGCGGGGCGGGGTCTCCGGGATCTCCACCTCGATGCCGAAACGGGAACGCATGGCGTCGATGGTGGGCTTGTGGCTGGGGTTGAGGCACGGGGTAAGGGCCCCATCCCGAGCCATTTCGCGAACCTGCTCCGGCTGGAGCGTGGTACGCTTGATGGTGCAGTCGCCCGCCTGGGCGAACATGGAGTCAGCCAACGCGAACCCAAAAAACATCATAGTGCTTCTCCTTTTCTATGTTTAATTTGCTTATGCTGTTTTTGCTTGTGTTTTAACAGCACATTATCTCAATTATAGCACACACAGTGATTTTTGTCAAGACCTATTCAATGAACCCTTGATTTTTGCAAATATACACAAACATTTATACCCCGACGATTGCCGGGGTATCTTCTTGCTTTGGGCTACATTATTTTTCGTTCAGATATAGCTCGAAACACCGCATCGCGTTCTGGATAAGAAATCCAATCTGGATGTGCCTTGTCTGCCTCTGTCGCCGCCTCGATAGCGTGCCCAAAATACTTATCTAGCGCTATAACATCCTCGTAGAGCTTGGCATACGCAGGTAAATTATTCTTGTGCTCCAAAGCGGACAGCATCTGCTCTGATTGTCCCTTGAGTTCGTGCAGTACGCACCATTTCGCCTTTGTGGTCAGCTCGTCTCTACGAGGCTCGTCCCACGCCATATACCATTGACTAATGGATAGTGCCACAGAGTTTTACAATCGCTATAATATCAGCGGAAAGTCACGAAGAAATGTAGACCTAGATGCGTTTTGTTACAATGTTGTTTCTCGTTTTCAACAAACATTGCAATATAAGCCGTCCGAAAAAGTCTCGCCGAGAGATATTAGTTCGGAAGTACAAAAATTAGCCGAATGTGGTATGAGACGAGCCAAATATGTAGATGAAGCGTCGAGATTTTTGACTAGACATATGGTCACACCGAGCTCTATGATAGTCCAAGCATGGTCAGCCCGGGCGGACGCTCTGGCCGCCGGAGTACCCGATCGCGCTTCGGAAATTATGGTATGGGCCAAAGCGCGTGGAGTGGAAAGACTTTATAATAATAATGAGGAATATTACAATGAACGTGGACTCACCTTGGAGGATATAAAGACCAACTATGCAAATTTTGTACACGAATTGTCTCGATGTTATGATGATAATACAGCCCTAGAATCTATCATTAATTACAAGAACTCACCTCACCCGAAAAAGCTGTTGCCACATGACGAGCGTTCGCTTAAGCACGGCGACGGGACTTCCTACGTTGGGACGATCCTGGACGTCAAGGACCCCCGCGGCATGACGATCGGATATGATACTGGTTGCTGTATGACCGTCGACGGGGCAAGCAGCACCTGCATAACGTCTGGGTACACCGACGCAAATGCTGGGTTCTTTGCGCTTTACGAAAAGACAGGCAAGATAGTAGCGCAGTCGTATTTCTACGTCAATCCAGAAGAACCGGAAGTGTTGGTGCTTGACAATATAGAATCCAATGCGGGACGCGGCGCCAATAAAATCGTTGATTTATACGACGAATACTACTATTGACTTTTTATCATAAGTATGATATAATGGAAAAATTGGCACATTAAAAAATTGGGAAGGGAGCGCGACCGTTATCGAGTCGCAACTAAAAGCCATGAGAAATTTCAACGAAAGTCCTTTCAAGGAGGCTAAAGCAATGGTAAGTATCAAAAACGGCGTCGTCCGCAACATTATGTCAGACGAGGAACGCGCAGAAACCCTTAGAATAGCCCAGAAGCCGTACGTAGATAAATGGTCTTTCTATTTTGAGAAGGATGCGGGAACGCAGAACCGTCTCGAGGTAGTGAGAGCGTTTGTCGAGTTTCTCGGCAACTCCAAGGAAACCAGTCTGTCCTTTTCCGGACACGTCATGCTCGGAGGAGAGGTCTATGGGCGTCACGGCTTCAAAGATGGCGCGGGGATCTTTACCTCGGACCTGAAGTCCGTGCGGAGAGTCCACGGGAACAACCCACTGGCTTCCCAGAGTATGGCCGAAGGTAAAATCGGCCAGGTGAATGAGCTGCTCCAGTTCACGACATCTTCGGGCAGCGACTATTACGTCCATGTCGGCAATTGGAACGCCTTCATGGCGCTCATGCTCGGAGACTTCTATCACGAGGGGTCACTTAGCAATACCGAAGGCTATTATGTCACTCCCGACATCTGGGAGGTCTATAAGAAAGACCTGCTATAATCAGCACCCCCCCTTCCCACCGCACCTTAAAAGCGTCCCCGGCAGCCAGTCGGGGCGTTTTTTATTGGCAAAGGATCTTTTAACTCGTTTATTTTGCATCATTATAGTGAAGTCCAGCATGTGATTTTACATCCCCACCAAAATATGCTATAATCAAGTTATGTTTAGTGATACCGCAAAAGTGAGTTTGAAAGCCGGCAAAGGCGGCAATGGCGCCGTTTCTTTTCGGCGCGAGATTTATATCCCTAAAGGCGGCCCAGATGGTGGCGACGGCGGCAAAGGCGGCGACATCGTCTTTCGAGCCGACAAAGACACCAATACCCTGATTGACTTTCGGTTTACCCCTATTCTCGCGGCCGAAGACGGCAAAAACGGCTCCGGTACTCGCTCCGCCGGTCGCAGCGGCAAAGACCTCATCGTAGAAGTTCCCATCGGCACCATCGTAAAACGAGACGGCGTAGTCTTAGCCGACCTCACCCATGACGGCGAGACTGCCATCATCGCAAAAGGCGGCGACGGCGGCTTTGGCAACGCGCATTTCAAGAGCTCCACTCGCCAGGCGCCTATCATCGCCGAAGTTGGCGAGCCAGGCGAAGAATTCGAGGCCGAGCTAGAGTTGAAGCTTCTCGCGGACGTTGGCCTCGTAGGCCTTCCAAACGCCGGTAAATCCACTTTTCTCTCTGTTGTCTCGAACGCCCGCCCAGAGATCGCCGATTACCCTTTCACTACGCTCACGCCGCAGCTTGGCGTCGCCACAATTGACGGCAAAGACCTCCTCATCGCCGACATCCCCGGCCTTATCGAAGGCGCTTCCGAGGGCAAAGGCCTCGGCCACGATTTTCTCCGCCATGTTGACCGCACCGCGGTTCTGCTCCATCTTGTGGACGTCTATAACAACGACGCCGGCGAGGCCTATAGTACCATCCGCGGCGAGCTTGAGAAGTATTCCGACCTCAAAAGTCGCCCAGAGATCGTCGCTCTCACCAAATGCGAGGGTGTCGATGACGAAATCATCAAAATGCAAATGTCCGCTATTCTGAGCATCAATCCCGCGGCCAAGATTTTTGCGATTTCTTCCGCCGCCCATCAGGGGATAACGGAACTTCTCCGCGCATTAAAGGATGTAGTGGCTTCTAGTGCCCAGCTCATGGCATCCCAAAGCGCAGCAGCGCAAGATTCCATTGGCGACGAGCCGGACGGACGCAGCCCTGAGCAAGCTATTGAATCTGCCAACCTCCCCACGATCTCCCTCGGCGAAGACGCCCTGAAGACCACTTGGCAAGTCGAGAAAATAGACGACAAATTCATCGTCACCGGCGAGAAAATCGAAAAATTCGCCCGCCGCACCGATATGAACAACTACGCCAGCGTCAACCGCCTTCGCGACATCATGAAAAAACTCGGCATCCGCGCCGAACTCACCTCTCTTGGCGCCGAGCCAGATTCCATCATCTCCATCGCCGGCAAAGAGTTTACTCTCGTAGAAGACTGGTAAAATCCAGAAAACCTGCAAAATTGCATCAAAAAGCTCTTGTCAAAGGGCGCAAAATGCGCTACAATGGAATTATTAACAATCCATATGCAACGGACGAGTACATTCAAGTTTATTTTCGAGCAAGTTAGCCATGCAATAAGCCTATATACGATATAGTAAAGGCGCCATTAGGAGGCCCGTATCGTATTGGCTTAGGCTAATATGTACTCGTCCGTTGCACCTAGTGGCGCCTTTTCTGTATGCAAAAATTGCAGAGATGCTGCCGCTATTAATAGTAAAAGAGAGGCAACAATGCAGGTCATACAAAAAATCAAAGCAAAACTTAACAATTCTCCACGTAGAGTTATTCTGGATACGCGCAAAAAATGCAGCAATAACTCTACGTGCAGGATTATTAATCCCAGGACGGGTGACACGCATAGGGGGACCCCCAAAAGGTTTTGCGTTAGCAAAAATTTTGGGGGAAAATGCGTGGCAG
>JAFRBW010000024.1 GCA_017404685.1 Candidatus Saccharimonadota bacterium | reverse complement strand
GCAGTAAAACTTAATGTAGTTTTGTAACTACCGGCTACAGTATCGGCATCTACTTTGGCAGCAAAAGTAATATCTGTCTCATCGCCATTAGCTAGTGGTGCGGTGGTTTTATTGAGTGGAACTGCGGTGGTGACGGCTGGATTATAGTTAGTAGTGTCTATGGTGCTTAGATTGGTAGCGTTTACTTTATAACCCCACTTATTGGCTGTGGTAGTATCGGAAGTAGAGGAGAAGGTAGATGGAGCTACGGCACTAGCCAATGTAGCAATAGTTGGATAGTTACCATTTAGTGCTTCTGTACGAGTGAGGTTAGTGGTGGTTGGGGTCATAGTGAGATAGTAGCCAGTGGTGTTGGTAGTGTAGACAGTAACGCTTAGATCACTACTACCAAATACTGGTGCATCACTAGTAGGGTTTAAGTCTAGGACAAGGTCACTGGCAGAGAGGCGAAGTTCCAAGGCGTTCAATTCTTCTACCGTGACGCTAAAGTTGGAACTATTTTCCACTGAGCCTTCGTCGCCATAGACTGCGGAGGAGGAACTATCCGCAAAGACTGATGCAGAAAAACCAAAAACAGATATTGTAGCAAGAAACGCGAGGATTGCAAAAACGGCCGGTGCGAGATGTGGATGAGCCGTGGCAAAAGTTAGTCTCAAAATCGTACTCTGGGCTTTAGAAATCGTACTCCGGACTTTGGAAATCATACTCGCCAAAATAACAGAGAAGAATAAAAACATACTCCGCGCGCGGGAAATCTTACTAAAAATCCCGGTGGAAGTATTATTGCTACGATTCTTGCTATAGAGCTTGGTATTGCTACCAAGACAATCGCTACGATTTTTATATTTTGTATGTATGAATTGCACCATGTTACCTCACTTTTAGCTACTTTTTTTGCGAGGCCATCTACTACAAAAATGGCACCGCTAGGGTGCAACAGCCAAATAAGTTTCCGACCGGGGTCGATTGAACTTTTTGACTTCCTAGTGGTGCCATTTTTAAGTTCAATTAACCCACATGCGGTTTCGGTCGTAAATGAAAATTATTTAGCTGTTGCATTTTTATTGTAGCACGCTTTTTTGATTTTGTGTAGGGTTTTGCGTAGAGTTTTACGAAAAATCTTCAAACCATATTTTGCAATTATTAAACCAAAAATGATTAGATTGGAAATAGTAGAATATAACTAAAACACCTCCAGCATGGAGGTGTGTGGCATAGCTTGACGAGGAGTATGAGTGGAATCTCAGCCTGATGGCCCTCGCATCGCCCGCTACAATCTAATGTAACTTATCAGCTATGTTCTTGTCATAAGTTTGCATCATCACGGCACATAAGTCAACAGCGGAGAGGTTAATTCTGGAGGAGTTTGGCGAGGCGGGAACGGAGGCCGTGCTCGTCTGGGGAGCCGGCGAGAGTGTCCACGCCGACGCGGATGAGGCCGAGGGCGGTGGCGTAGGAATAATCGAGAGCGTGAAGGCTGGCAGTGCTGAGCTTGGCGGTGCTGAGGTTTGGGAGGTCGGAAACGTCGATTAGATTGATGACCGGGCGACGCGCGAAAGGCAAGGATTCGTACCAGTCTGAGGTGGCGAGCTGCTCTTGCAAAACCGGCTCCGCCGCGCCGCCACCACAGAGGTAGATGAGGCCAGGGAGACGTTCGGCGATAGATTCTTCTAGGATGACGCCAAGGGCGGAAAGCCAGACGGCTGGGTTCTTTTTGGCGGCAGCGGCGCCGACCGAAAAGGCCTTGGTGCCTTCTACGACACCACCATTGATGACGGCAACGTCGGTGGTGTGGCTACCGATATCCACGATGATACCAGAAAACTCTGAGTCGGTGTTGTCGCCGAGACAGGCCCGACACACGGCAAACGGCTCTACCGCAACCGTGAGGAGATCAAGATTGAGCTCGGCGCAGACTTTCTCGATAGCGGAAACATGAATCATCGGCGCGAAAGCCGTGTAAATCAGAATTGAGACTTTGGAACCTTTGAAACCTATGGGGTTCGTAATCTTGTAGCCGTCGATAGTGAGAGAGACGATGGCGGAACTGATGAGGCTGACTTCTGTGCTGTCGCTGCCGGTCTCGAGGGCGATTTCTTTGCCGACGACTTCTCCGGATTTTTGCTGGACTTTTTTCAGAATCTCGGACATCTCGGCCTCGGTGATGGGGCGATTTTTGTCTTTGCGGGTGTAATTGACAGAGGTGGTGTTGCCCTTGATAAGCTCGCCGGCCACGCCGACCACGGTGGTGCTGGCGCGTTCGCCGGATTGATCTTCTACTTCTACGAGGGCTTCTTCGCAAGCGGAAACTACGGCCGGAATGTCAGAAATAGCACCGGCGTGCATGGCGCCGTCCTGCTGGCGGGCCTTGGCTGCGCCGAGAATCTCGAGATTGCCTTTTTTGTCGGCACGCGCTAGGACTGCTTTGACAAATTCTGTGCCGATATCTAGCCCGAGTATTACGTTCATGGTTTTATTATAACACATTCGCCGGGTTTTAGACCAGAAAGCTGGTATTTTCCGAACTCGGTGCGGTGGAGTTTTACGACTTTGTAGCCGAGAGCTGCGAAAGTGCGACGAATTTGGCGGTTGCGGCCCTCGCTCAGCATTGCTAAATATGTCACCCCCTCGCTTTTCACTACCGTGAAGCGTGAGGGGCCGTCGTCCAGCATTACGCCGTAGTCCGAAATCATCTGCTGATGGAGCGGGGCGAGAGGGCGATCTAACTCGACTTCGTAAACTTTGGTTTTTCTGAACTTGGGGTGGGTCATTTGGAAAGCAAAGTCGCCATCGTTGGTGAGCAAAATCAAGCCTGAAGAATCTTTGTCGAGGCGGCCGACGGTTTTGAGCTTTTGGTATTCCTTTGGCAATAAATCGTAAAGTGTGGGCGCGGAGCCCTGGGCGCGGCGAGAACAGACGTAGCCGACTGGCTTATTGAACGCGAGATATAGGAAATCGGCCTCGAAAGGCACTATCTTATTATTGTAGCACACTTTGGAAGATTTGTCAATGCGGGCGCCCAATTGGGCCGGCTTGCCATCCACTAAAACTTTGCCGGCAAGGATGGCTTCGTCGGCTTCGCGGCGCGAGAGGCCAAGGCGCGAAGCGAGAAACTTGTTCAAACGAAAAGCGCACTCCGGACACGGGTCGCTCGCTCCCGTCGCTTTTGGGCTCGCGCCCTCTTTCTCGGCCGTGACCTCCGAATGGTCCGGAGCACCGCTTTTCGTTTTCATTATCTATCTCCCAATACCTCGTGAATTGCGTTCACGACGTCCTCGATACCCACTTGCGACTTGACAAGATAGCGGTCTGCGCCCAGAGCCTCGCCACGGGCGCGCTGGTCGTCAGAGGAGAGGGCGGTCATCATGATAACTTTGATGCCGGCGGTCTCTGGGGTCTGACGCAAAATATCTAGCATATCAAAACCAGAGATTTTTGGCATCATTACGTCAGACAAAATCAAATCTGGCCGTTCGCGAACAGCGACGGACAGGGCTTCCTCGCCATCACCAGCCGTCACAACATCGTAGCCTTCTGCCGTAATGCGGATACCATAGATTTCGCGGAGCGCCGCGTCATCTTCTACTACCATTATTTTCATAGAACTCCTTTGTTATTTAATGCTATCATGCGTTTTTCGTATTCTTCGCTAGAGAGGCGCGGCAGGGAAATGGTGAAAACTGAGCCTTTGCCAGGGATGGACTCGGCCGAAACGGAGCCGTTCATGGCTTCGGTGCGCTGTTTTACGAGGTAGAGGCCGAGGCCGGTGCCGCCGATGGTGCGAGTGTCGGAATTGTCGGCGCGGTAAAACTTCTCGAAAATGTGCTGGAGATCATCGGCGGAAATGCCGATGCCGGTGTCAGAAATGGTGATGATGGCGCGGTCGCCACTGCCGACTATATTAATATATATAGAGCCGCCAGCGGGGGTGTATTTGACGGCGTTTTCTACTAAATTGCCGATGATGAGGCGGATAAAATCTACGTCCACGAAGCCGTAAACGACTTGTTCGACACGGCGAACTTCGGAGAAGGAGGAGTTTTTTTGCGAGCCGAAGATGAGGTTGAGGTGGGCGTCTTTGATAGCGGTGCTGTAGGTCTCGGCGATTTGCTTGACGAGACTGACGAGTTCGACTGGGACGAATTTTGGCTTGATGCGACCGTCGTCTAGCTTGGTGACGTCTAAGAGGTTCTGGAAAAGGTGGCCGAGGTGTTTTGAGGCATTCTGGGCGGAGGTGAGGTAGCCACGGGCGCGTTCGTCGATGGTGGCGGTCTGAGGGTTGAGGGCTAGGGAGATGTAGCCATCGATGGTGGCGACTGGGGTGCGCATTTCGTGCGAGGCGGTGGAGATAAAATCGGACTTTTCGCTTTCTTCGGCGAGATCTTTGGCGATGTTCCGGAATGTGATGATGCGGTTTCTAGCAGAGTCTATGGCAAGTGAGAGGGAAATCGGGATGATTTTGTCCGTAGAGCCAGTGAGGACGTTGCCAGAGAGGCCGATGCGGTAATCATCGAGCGGCTGGCCGGATTGCATGGCGCGGAAGAGTTCGTTTTCTGCGTCTTCGAGCGGGGAACCGTTTAGTTTGACGAGCTTCAAAACGGAGCCGTAGTCTAGATTTAGGAACTCTTCGGCGGAGCCGCAGCCGGTCATGGTGACGGCGGCGGGGTTGATGAATTTGGCAGTGCCTTCGTGGTCAGTGATGATAACGCCATCATGGATGACAGCGAGCGCCGTTTCGGCGAGGGGAGTTTCGGCCTTTATGGCAGGCTCAGGAGCGGGCGATTTTTTACTAAACAAACTCATATTAATATAATTTTACCACAACCACAAAAAAATGTGGTAAAATTGTAGTATGAATAAGGACGTGATTTATATTGAGCCTGAAGATGATATTACCGATATCATTACAAAAATAGAAAACGCCAAGGAAAAAATCGTGGCGCTGGTTTTGCCAAAGAAATCAGCGGTGCTACGCAGTGTCGTGAATATCAAGCTGATTCACAAGGCTGGGTTTACAGCGGACAAGACCGTGGTGCTAGTGACGGATGATCCGGCGGTCGTCAAGCTGGCTGGCACGGTGAAGATGCCTGTGACTAAGGATTTGAAATCCGCACCAAATATTCCAGATGTTTTTGAGGTGGAAACTGAGTCGAAGGAAGAAATGGTGGTTGAGCCAGGTGAAGAGGCCGATGTAGAGGCTAATGCCGATGGTGGAGAGAAAGTATCCGAAGAAGCGGCTAAATCTCAAACCGAGGCCAAAAAGGTCGCAGAGGCAGAGGCAGAAGTCGCCGCGGAAGAATTAGTAGCGGTCGAGGCAACGGCAGACGGCAAAAAGCCGGCCAAGCAGCAAGGCGAAAAGAAGCCGAGCAAGCTAGACAACATTCCGGCCTTCAAATGGATGCGCGAGCACAAAAAAATCTCGATTGGCGCCGGAATTGGTGCGGTGGTTTTGATTTTGGTGCTAGTGTGGGCATTTGCTATTGCGCCAGCGGTGACAATTACGGTGGGCGTGCGCACCACTAAGAGCAATTTCTCGGAAAACGTGACTTTTACGGAAAAACTAGAAGACGAAGACACAAGCACCGGCAAGTTTTATCTGGAAGAGAAGAAAATTGAGAATAAGACCGAGGTAGAGTTTGAGGCTACAGGCGAGAAAAATATCGGCGAGAAAGCCAGCGGCAAACTCCTGATTTATGCGTATTTCAAGAGTAAGGAGACCATCAATGTGGCGGCGGGATCTACGTTTACGACCAATGGGTTGACTTATGTTTCTAGCGCGGCAGCATCGCTGTCTTGGGATGGTACGACGATGAGTCTTTGCGACAACATCAACGACACCAGCATTATGAATGGCACCGGTTGCCGGATTTCCAAGCAAATCGATGTGGTGGCGACTGAGGGCGGCTCGAAGTATAATCTTAACTCTGATACCACGAATTGGAAGACCAACGCCAACGTGATGGTGGCAACCGCCAATGCGATTACTGGCGGTACGGACAAGATCGTGACAGTAGTGCAGCAATCTGATGTGGATGCAGCGCTCTTAGAAATCAAGTCCGAGAACAGCTCCAGCAACAAGGAACTACTGCTCGATGAGCTGACAGATGGCGATTTCCCGATCGAAGCGAGTTTCAAGCAGACCACGTCCGACCCGGTAGTGTCTCCGGCCGTGGGTGAGCAAGTGGAAGACGGCAAGAATGCCGTCGTGACGGTGGTGGTGACAGATTCGCTGTATGTGATTGACGAGACCAAGGTGAAAGAGTACATCGCCGAGAAGGCGAAGCTAGCGGATAATTTTAAGATTTACGACATGAATGATCCGTTTATTGAAAACTTCACTAAGACCGATAGTGGCTATGTGGGCAAGCTCAAGACTTCTTATACCTCTGGTCCACGCGTGACAGAAAACGACATTACAGAGCTCGCACGCGGCAAAGGCCTTGGCGAAGCCAGCAAGGATATTTCGAGCGCGTTTGATGGAATCTCTGAGGTGCATATCGATCCTTCGTTCCCATGGGTTTATACCGTGCCAAACGACACCAATAAAATCACCGTGATAATCAACGTAAAGGAATCATAGTGAAAATTATCGGGCTAGATGTCGGCGAAAAGCGAATCGGCGTGGCGAAGGTGGATTCCGTCACGCGGATTGCGCTTCCAGTGGGTTTCGTTTTGAACGACGAGAAAGTCTGGGAGGAGATTTCGCGCATTGCTCGGCTACAGAATACGAATTTCTTTGTGCTGGGCTTGCCGCGAAGTAACGAGGGCAACGAAACCAAGCAGACGCTCTTTGTGCGTGATTTTGCAAAACATCTGGTGGAAGAAATCCCGGATGCAAAAATACGGTTTCAGGACGAGTCGCTGACTTCGGTGGAGGCGGAAACGCGCCTCAAGTCGCGAAAGAAAAAATACGAGAAAGGCGATATAGACGCCGAGGCGGCGGCGATTATCTTGCAGGATTTCATCGAGAAGTTTAGCGAAAACGAGCTAAAAAAAACTAAAGACGACAAAATAGAAAAAGTTGATAAGATAGACAAGGCGGACAAAGTGAAGCTAAAAACAAAGAAAGCGTCTTCGGCGCTGAAGAAGCTAACGATTTTTGGGATTCCGGCGGTGGTGATTTTGATTCTGGGTGGAGTGATAGCGGGGCTCAAAATACGCGACTATATCAGATGGCAACGCGAGGAGGAGTATCGGCGCCAGGAGGCGGCAATGGTGGCGGAGGTATTTAACTTTACAATTGTGCCGGGGGAGACGGTGTTTGACATCCGTGCAAAGTTGCTCAAGGCGGGATACTCTGAGGAGGCCGTGAATGAGGCGTTTCTATATGATTACGATTATGATTTTTTGGTGACGCCGCGCGAAAGGGCAATAGCGCGAGGCAACAAATCGCAGTATCTGGAGGGGTATCTTTTGGGGGAGACGCACGAGTTTTATAAGAGCGACACGCCTGTGACGATTCTGAAAAAGTTCCTGGATGGGACCGCGCAGGTTTTTTCCGAAAATGACCTAGAAAACAGATACGCAGCGGAGGGACTGACGCTGTATGAAGGTGTAACGCTGGCGTCGGTGGTGCAAAAAGAATCTTGGGCGGCGGAGATGCCAACTGTGGCGCAAGTGTTTTTGACGCGGCTAGATTACGGAATGACGCTAGGTAGCGATGTAACGGTGACCTACGCGCTAGACACGCTAGATCCAGACCGCACCATCTACCCCGATAATCACGCGGCGCTCCAGATTGATTCTTGCTACAACACGCGGAAATACGCTGGGCTGCCTTGCGGGCCAATTGCGAATCCTAGCGTGACGGCGCTTCTTGCGGTGGCAGAGCCGTCTGATACTTCTTATCTTTATTTCTTGACAGGAGACGATGGTGTGATGTATTATAGTTATACACAGGCAGAGCACGATCGTAACGCTAGATTGCATTGTAAGGAGCTCTGCGCGGTGACGTTATGACAAAGAAGAAGCAAAAATTTGATTTTAAGCGTTTGAAACAGGCTTTGCCGTATATCATTACGGCGGCGGTGACGCTGACGCTGGTTTTTGTGGGGTCGTTAGACAAGAAGGATGCGGTCACGAGTATCAATATTGAGTCGATCGCGAGCAACAACTACGATATTTCCGTGGACCAGATGTACGAATACTATACCATTGCGAATGTATCGGATGCGCTGTCGCTCGCAAGCGCAACGGATGTGGCGTCAATCTATGTGACGATGCGTTCAATGTATGATTCTGGAATCGTGTCTAGTGGCAAGACGGAGAAACCGGTCCTGCCGAATATCACTGTCACGCTGGGGGTGATCACTTATATCGTGCAGGATGGCGACACAATGGAGTCGATCGCTGCGAAATACGGCCTAAGTACGGATCAAATCCGATGGAGCAATGGACTCAAGACCACTGCGGTGTCGGAAGGTGGGACTTTGTACCTGCCGAGCCGTGCGGGGATTGTCTATACGGTGAAATCCGGTGATACGCTGGATTCTATCGCATCTAGATATGGTTCTACAGTGGCGGAAATTATCGCGCTAAATAATCTGGAAGTGTCAGGGATATCTGAAGGCATGAAGATTGCAATCGCTGGCGGCACCCTGCCGGAAACAGAGCGGCCAGAGTATGTGGCGCCAGTGGTGCATTATTACACCTATTATGGGTCATCATCGTCTCGTGATGTGATACGGCAGTACCGGCAGAGTGGCCTGGGCGGCAATGGCAACCCGATGGTGGCCGGGCAATGTACTTGGTTTGCGTGGTGGTGGCGATACAACTATGGCCCAAGCTATGGACTAGCACAGCTGCCAGCAGAAGCGTCGAAGTTCAAATGGTGCTCTGGTGGGCGTTGTACGTCTGGCGATGCCAAGAACTGGGATGCTCTCTCACAATATGATTACACCGTGAATTCGACCCCAGCGCCAGGGACAGTGTTTATTGACAAAACGCGGTCTTGGTATGGGCATGTGGGGATTGTGCTGGAAGTAATGGGCGATGGGCGTCTCCACACCGTAGAGATGAACTATTCTGGTACATACATGGTGACGGAAGCATATATTAATGCGGATGCATGGAGTAGGTTTTTGTTTGTGCACTAGGAGGTTGAGGTTGTGGCTCCACCAGCTGCTCATTTTTGAAGCTTGAGGTTTGGTGGCCACAATGCAAGGGTTTTTTCTTTGCGGTGCTTATCGATGCGCCATGTACTCGTGGCTCCACCAGCTACTCATTTTTGAAGCTTGGACTTGTCTTGTTGTGATTGTTACGAAATTAGGCAGGCACTCACGACTTTAGCGGACTCTTCTTTTGTTTACGGAGTAGTGCCAGACCTTCCTCAATGTTCTTTAGTGATTCTATTTTGCACTTAGGAGTCGTGAGTGCACTGTAATTTCTGTAACAATTACAACCGCCAAATCTGGTTTATGCTTCAAAAATGAGTAGCTGGTGGAGGCACATAAAAACATCACGGAAATCATACTTCCGGTCTCAGAAATCATACTCACTAATTTTAGAATCATACTAGGCTGGTTTTACAGGGGTGTGAAAAATCGTGCTCGCGGCTCTTAGAATCATACTCGCAAAATGTTTCGCTTTGTGGGGGTGGGGAGATTTTACTACGGGTGTAAAGATTTTTCAACCCCCCACCCTTTGCTATCACGCTTATGGTGTTTGACGGATTTTTGAGGGCGTGATAAAAAGGGAGTAGGTTGGAGTAATTTTAGTAAAAGTTGAAGCAGCAAGGTGGGCTCGCGAAAGTATATACCCACCGATATACTGCGAGGGGCTTCAACAGTGATCCTAGCTAGCTGGGTCGAAAAGCCCCTGTGTTTATGGAAACGTAAATATGAGGAGGTAAGTTATGAGGGAGAAGTTTTACTTCGAGCTTGTAATTAGGCTCTTTACTAAAAAGATTACCATTCTGATCGAATGGTAATCTAAATTATTGTAACCTATTATTTCGGGGAGATTGCTAGGATCTTTCCGATAATGTTATTATAGCAAAGTTCTTATGATTTGGCAATAGGCAGATACTGGTGAGTTGGGGTTCGCAACAATAGCCACGATCCAGTACCGACTAGGACCGGACGCAGCGTACGAAGAACCCGAAGTAATTGCCGGTGCCGTTGGTATTCAGGCTGCCATTGTAGTAGCGCAGGCTGTACTGACGCGTTGCACCGTTCGCAGTAGCAGACCACCAGTACGAGTCCGACGAGGCACCCTGAAGATAACCACCGCCGTAGTACCCGGCGCCGAACTTCCAGTAGTCGCGACTAGCGCTTGCGACGTTACCCATCTCGGAGTTGGTTGGTAATCTCCAACCCTTAGGACAGATGTCGGAGTTAGCGTTTTCAGTTGTAGTGCTATCACAGACTGTGCCTGCTGAAGCTGCACAATAGTTATACCAGCCGCCAGTTACATTGTAGGTGTTATTTGTGTATGTTCCAGCCACCATTCTTGCTTCAGTATATGAGGTTCCAGCAGTGAGGCTTGCTGTTGGGGTAGCCCAGGAGACTTGTTGATTCTTAGATGCTGCGGTACTATAGATATTGGAGTCGCCCGCATAGAGAGTGAAGCCTGTTGGGAGATAGAGGTTTTGTTCCATGTAACACTGGTTGGAGATGGTGTAGGTGAGGTATGATACGCCGGTACGAGCATCGATCATGTTGCTACCGCAGGATGTGCTGGTATTTTGTAGAGTGCCACTATTGAAGCTCCAGACGGCATAGAGAGTCTTGGTGGTTGCAGAAGAGATTGTCATAGAACCAGTATATGTTGCGGAGCTAGCGTTTGGGGTTTCGCTCCAACCGGCAAGTGTTGCATAACGTGTACTGGTATTAGTTGTGGATGCGGCGTGGTATGTGGCGGTTGGGAGTGTGATGATAGTGCCAGTGCCAGAAAGTGATGTGCTGGATGGTGTGCCGCCGTTTCCGTTAAAGGTTAGATTATACGAGTATCCGCTAACCGTACCAGTGAATGATAGAGTACCACCGCTTGTCGTGCCGTTGTTTGTGATGGTTATGGTCTGGGCGCTAGTGTAGCTGGTGCCGGTATTGTAGCCAGAGCAGGTATAGCCGGATGGGCAGGAGACGCCAGAAAGGTAGTAGCCACTACTTGGTGTGACTGTAACTGTAGCAGAACCACCATAGCGGATGGTGAGGCTACTTGCGCCGGAGGTGGTATTGCTATTTGTAACATTTATCGTATAGGTGTTGCGATAGAAATCTAGCTGGAGGGTGAGGCCGCTCGTGCCCATCGTGCCGCTAGTAGAAGCAGATTGGCTATTGATGCCGGATACGCCAGTGTAATTTGTGACGCTCTTGGTGTAGCTACAAGTGGAGCCGTATGCTACTTGCTCTGTAGTATCGGTGATATAGTTTCCCCAAGTACCATCTGCATTTTGGAGTCTATATTGCTTAGTGCAAGCATATGAGTTTAGGCTCCATATGGCGTAAAGAGTAATATCTGGCGTATCAGTATAAATAGTGATGGAAGAGTTTGGTTGGTAGGTGGTGCCGGAACAGGAATCGGCATTGTTTGATGTAGTTGGAGCTACAGAACACCAGCCAAGGAAGCTATAGCCGTTTCTGGTTGGGGTGGAGGAAGAGAGGGTGATGCTGGTGGAAGAACCAGATTCCAATGCGCCGGTTTGTGGGTTTGGAGAAGGCATGTTGGTAAGAGATGCATCACTTGAGGCACTACCGGGATTGAAGGTGATGCTATAAGTGTTTGCATTTGTGATTGCAGTGAAGTTTAGATCTACTTTATAACTACCAGCTGGGGTTTCTGAATCTACTTTGGCTGCAAAGGTAATATCGGTTTCATCGCCAGTATTTATTGGAGTGTTGGTTTTGTTTAATGGTATAGATGCAGCTATGGTAGGATTATATATAGTAGTATCTACTGTAGCTAGGTTTGTAGTGTTTACTTTATAGCCCCATTTGTTAGAAGTAGTAGTATCAGAAGTAGATGCGAAGGTGGATGGAGATGCAGTAGAGGAAAGGGTTGCAATGGTTGGATAGGAGCCACTCAATGATTCTGTTCTAGTGAGGTTTGTAGTGGCTACACTTTGGTAGGTTGGGGTCATGGTGAGATAGTAGCCAGTGGTGTTAGTAGTATAGACGGTAACGCTTAAATCACTACTACCAAATACTGGTGCATCGCTGGTTGGGTTCAAGTCTAGAACAAGGTCACTGGCGGAGAGGCGGAGTTCCAAAGCGTTCAATTCTTCTACCGTAACACTAAAGTTGGAACTATTTTCCACTGAGCCTTCGTCGCCATAGACTGCAGAGGAAGAGCTGTCGGCGAAGACTGATGCAGAAAAACCAAAAACAGACATCATAGCAAGAAATGCAAGGATTAAAAAAGCATAGCGTGGAAGCGCGATGAAAGTTCGCCCAAAAATCATACTTCGGACTTTAGAAATCATACTCGCCAAAATAACAGAGAAGAATAAAAACATACTCCGCAAACGGGAAATCTTACTAAAAATCCCGGTGGGAGTATTATTACTACGATTTTTATATTTTGTATGTATGAATTGCACCATGTTACCTCACTTTGTTGTTATATGGCGTGGTGCTAATTGTTTGAGAGACTATCCAAACGTAAATCGAGCGCCACTAGGTGCAACACATCAATTCATATAACAGGCGAACCTGCTACAGAAGATGGTCCTAATGACGCTCTTTTTTACCTGTAGACTAAAATAAAACATTATTCGTCTGTTATATAAATTGATATGTTGCAAGTTAATTATAGCACAGTTTTGTAACGTTATGCAATAGCAAAAATGGCATATTATGGTATAATAGAGGAATGGATAGATACGAACCGCTCAAAATTGAAGAAAAATGGCAAAAGATTTGGGAAGAGACGGAGGCCTTTAGGGCGACCGAAAAGGCTGGGTTGCCAAAAATGTATATCGCAGAAATGTTTCCATATCCATCTGGGGCGGGATTGCATGTGGGGCATGTTCGTAATTTTACAATTGTGGATGTTTTGGCACGATTTTATCGGCAGCAAGGGCTGAATGTGCTGAGGCCTTTTGGCTATGATACTTTTGGGTTGCCAGCAGAGAATTATGCGATTAAGACTGGTACGGCGCCGCAAGAGGTGACGAAGGTGAATATCGACAATTTTCGTAAGCAGGCTAAGCGGTTGGGTTATGCGGTAGATTGGTCACGCGAGATCAATACATCTTCTCCGGAGTATTATAAATGGACGCAGTGGTGCTTTTTGCAACTTTTTAAGAAAGGGTTGGCGTATCAGAAAGAATCATATCAGTGGTGGTGTCCGGAGGATCAGACTGTACTTGCAAATGAGCAGGTGGAAAACGGTAAATGCTGGCGGTGTGGGCACGAAGTTGAAAAGAAAAAAATGAAGCAGTGGTTTTTCAAAATCACCGAATACGCAGACGAACTGCTAGATGATATCGATGCGCTGAACTGGCCGGACAAGATTAAAACTATGCAGAAGAACTGGATTGGGCGATCTCAAGGCGCGGAGATTGATTTTGAGGTGCTAGGCGGGGCGCCAAAGATTACGGTGTTTACGACGCGGCCAGATACGATAAAAGGCGCGACGTTCTTAGTGGTGGCGCCAGAGTATCCGGAGCTACTATCATTTACGAATGACAATACGCGCGAAGCGGTGCTTGCCTATAAGGCTGCGGCGCTGAAAAAGTCTGAGATAGAGCGGCAGGAAAACAAAGAAAAGACGGGCGTGTTTACGGGGTCTTATGCGATTAATCCGGCTACAAAGGCTGAGATTCCAATCTATGTGGCAGATTATGTGCTTTCTGGATATGGCACGGGAGCGATTATGGCGGTGCCGGCGATGGATGAGCGTGACCGCGAGTTTGCAGAGGCGTATGATTTGCCTATCGTAGAGACTGAGCTTGTGGACCGCGACCTTTATGGTACGCCTAAGAAAACTTATAGGATGCGCGATTGGCTAATTTCTAGGCAGCGGTATTGGGGCGCACCGATTCCGATTGCTTATGATAAGGATGGTGAGCCGCATGCGATTCCTGAAGACCAACTGCCGGTGATTATTCCGAAAGTGGATGATTATAAGCCGGATAATTCTGGGCGGTCTGCCCTCGCTAAGGCTAAAGATTGGCTGAAAGTGGAACTTTACAATGAGAAGACTGGCCAAGTGGAAGAGATGACCCGCGAGACGGATACGCTGGATGGATATGCTTGCTCTTCTTGGTATCTTTGGCGGTATGTTTCGCCGCATGATACGGAGCATGCCTGGGATGCTGAGGCGGTTAAGTATTGGGAACCAGTAGATGTTTACGTGGGGGCTGATCATGCGGTGGCGCATCTTCTATATGTGAGGTTTTGGTGCAAATTCTTTGCGGACATGGGATATTTGCCATTTCGTGAGCCGATTAAGAAATTGATTTATCATGGATATATTAATGCACCAGACGGTAAGAAGATGAGTAAGTCTAAGGGGAATGTGATTGACCCGCTGGATGTGATTAATGACGGGTATGGTGCGGATACGCTTCGGACTTACGAGATGTTTATCGGGCCGGTGGAGCTGGATGCGGCTTGGGACCCGCGGTCGGTAGGAGGGGTGTATAGGTTTTTGAATCGGTGCTATAATTTGCTTGGGAATATGACTCATGCGGATAATGCGGGCATTCGGCATCAGACTATTAAAAAAGTGACCGAAGATATTCATCGGGCGAGTTTTAATACTGCAGTGGCGGCGTTGATGGAATATGTAAATGAGCTTTACAAGGCGGGAGCATCGGAAGAAGATTTGGTGGTGCTGGCGAAACTCTTGAAGCCGTTTGCGCCGCATCTAGCATCGGAGATGCTGGAGCGTCTGGATGCGGATGACGAGTGGCCAAAGTGGGACGAGAAGTATTTGGTGGCTGATACCGCTGAGGTGATAGTGCAGGTTAATGGTAAGTTGCGCGCCAAATTGCAGGTGAATACAGAAGATCTTGAGAATCAAGAAAAGGTAGTGGAACTCGCAATGGCGGACGAAAAGGTCCAAAAATATATTGCTGATGGAATCAAAAAGACGATTTACGTGCCAAAGGCGAAGATACTAAATCTTGTAGTGTAAAAATATGCGCGACCATCTATTATCACAACATTTTCTGAGGAGCCCGCGACTGGCGCTGGTGCTGATTGGACATTCTAATCTTAAAAAGCATGACACGGTAGTTGAAATTGGCGCTGGATCTGGAGTGATTACAAGTGCATTAGCAAAGCGTGTGGCGCGAGTGATTGCGATTGAGCCGTCCCATGAAACTGCTGCAAAGCTGCGGGCGAATTTGGCAAAATATGATATTCAGAATGTGGAGGTGGTAGAACAGGATTTTCTTGAGTATGGTTTGCCGGATACTGAATATAAAATCTTTGCCAATCCGCCTTTCCATCTGAGTTCTGCAATTATGCACAAACTGATTGAGGATGAAAATCCGCCGGAGGCAATTTATTTGATTTTGCAAAAACAATTTGCTTTGAAGCTGTTAAATACTGATAGGCATTATACATCAAAACTTGGTCTGGAACTTTGCCAAAAATATCAGACCAAAATTAGGTATCCATTGAAGCCGACGGATTTTACGCCGCCGCCGGCGGTGCCGACTGTGCTGTTTGAGGCTAAGCGGATAGATTTTTCAGCGCCTTCTTGATGGCGGGACGATCAAAACCGACGATTGTTTTGTCACCGATAACGGTGACTGGAACCGTAGCGATATCATCCATGGTGGTGGCATCAATTTCTTCGTATGAGATGCCTTGCTCGTCTAGCCAATCCATGAGGGCGTGGCAATAGGCGCAAGTTGGGGTTGTGTAAATCTTAATCATTTTTTAATTATATCACAATTTGATATAATAGAGAAATGAAAATGATAGTGGTGCTACATAATATACGGTCGTGCTATAATGTGGGGGCGATCCTACGGACGGCGGAGGGGTTTGGCGCATCCCAGGTGATTTTGTCGGGATATACGCCGAGGGTGCATGATGCGAGACTGTTGCCGCATCTTCGTGATAAACTAGATAAGGAGATCCACAAGACAGCGCTGGGTGCGGAAGATATGCTAGATATTTATGCGTGTGATGATATAATTTCTGAGCTAAAATCTAGGCGTGAACAGGGGTGGCAAATAGTGGGGCTAGAAAATAATACGGACGCATCACCCCTTTATGATCTCAGTAGTAGAGAACTTGCCGAGCAGTTGTCGGATAAAGTCATCTTGGTACTTGGGGAGGAAGTAAACGGTATCGAATATGCACTCTATGATATAATTAACCTGTTTGTCGAAATCCCGATGCACGGGCAAAAAGAATCTTTTAACGTGTCGGTGGCAGCTGGAATTACGATGTATGAACTGACGAAGAGGAGTTAGGCTCTACCAACGTCATAATGAAATGCGTGAACGTTATAAGCGGTGAGACCCAAAAAACGCCCATTTGCTGTGGGTGTTTTTTGAACATATATAAACTCTCAACTATGATTATATTGTTGTAAGCAAACTCGCAGTTAGTTAGCTTAATAGTTATTATACATGACCTTTTTGAAAAATGCAAGTACTTTTTGAAATAAAATGAGCCGATTTTTCGGCTCATTTTTCCACAGGCTGCGGCTAGACTAGATATCGAGATCGTCTAGATCGGCAAGCTCGGCGCGAGTTTTCTCGGCGAGTTCGCTAGATTCGCTTGGCTCATCGACGTAATCTTTGGCTTCGAGATCGTCGTTTTCGGCGTCGATAATGTCTTCTTTAGGGCTAAAATCCTCTTTTTTTGCGGATTTTTCTGGTTTTTCGGTATCTTCGTCGCTGTTTACGATTTTGAGATTATAGCGAGCGTCTTGCTTGGTGCCAAGGGCGCGAAGAAGCATCCGGATAGACTGCGCCGTGACGCCGCGTTTCCCGATGACGCGACCGACATCTTCAGGGGCAACGGTGAGCGAAAGGAGCACACCTTTTTCATCGATTTTACGATCCACCGATACTTCATCTGGATTACTGACTAGGGTTTTTACGATGTATTCTACGAATTGTTGGTCAATAGTAGCCATATTTTCTCCATTTTAGTTTTTATATTACCATTATAACATAAAAGCAAAATTAAAATGCAATAATTTCGCTCTTGAAAGAAAACTAGAATAGTGGTATAATGGTGGAAATTAGATATTAAATTAAGGAGCAAAATGCCTGAACCTAAAAAGCAGAGCAGCCCGAGGAAAACTGGGCTCAGAAGGAGCCATCTTCGCCTCGAACTCGCTCGTAGAGTGAATAAAACATCCCCAGTAAAGGTCTTTGAGACCAAGAAAAAGACCCCGAACTTGAAAGTAAAAACTGTAAAGAAAAAAGAATCATAGTATGGCAAGTAATCGACATTTAGGTAGAGTTATTGTCCTACAGAGCTTGTACGAATATGAGCTTCGGACCCTCGCAAATGACCCAGAAGTCGATCTTGACATCATTATCGCAAAGAACATTGAGCCGTACGAGAAGACGTTGGGTGACACAGAGTTTGTTTATAATCTTGCGCATAACGTAAGAGATAATTTTGTGACGCTCGATAGTGCCCTTGGCCCGATGGCGCCGGATTGGCCGATTAGTTCGATCTCTGCGATAGATAGGAATGTCCTCAGGATGGGCCTTTATGAGCTATCTGAGAGCCGGGAGAGTGTCCCGCCGAAGGTAGCGATTAATGAAGCCGTGGAGCTGGCGAAAGCCTTTGGCTCGGAGTCGTCGTCGAGGTTTATCAACGGCGTGCTTGGTACGGCTTACAAGGAACTTGGCATTGTGGAAGAAGAAAATTATGGACCAAAGAAGAAGTCCGCAGATGCAGGCGGCAAGGGGAGCGATGAAGCCAATGCGCCGGTCAGTGAGCGGGATGGAGCCGCTACAGAGGAGATCTCTGAAGGTACCGGAGGCGCTGCCGACGGAGCAGAGAGTTAAAGAATCCCCTTTTTCAAAGTTTACCTCGGCCGTGTTTCGCAAGAAGACGGCCATTCAAGAGATAGTGCGTGAGCCGACTTCTGGTGGGATTGTTTTTCGGTTGACAAAAGACGAGAAAGATATCGAAGTACTGCTGATTCAAGATTCTAAAGGGCGATGGACAATTCCGAAGGGACATATCGAACCGGGAGAGACGGCCAAGATGACGGCGCGGCGCGAGATTGAGGAAGAGACGGGGCTTCGTAATTTTGATGTTCTGACCTGGCTTGGCAAGATTCATTTCAAATATCGGCGGGCGGACAAATTGGTACTGATGACGACGCAGATTTATTTGGTGCAGGCGATGGACGCGCGTGAGATGCCAACAGGGGAGAAATGGATGCGAGGGATTAAGTGGTTTCCGTTTGCTGAGGCGCTGAATCTGATTGAATATGAGGATATTGAAAAGCTGATGCTGATTGCCAAAAAGCGTATCCGAGCGGGAGATATTTGATTTTTTAGCATAAATGTGATATAATTAGGAGATAAGGAGAAAAATTAAGATATGGAAATGATTGATACTACACCGTATCAGGAGTTTGCCGAAGAGAAGCTAGGGTTTAGATTTAACAACATTATGCTTCTTGTGACGGCGCTGACGCATCGTAGTTATGTGAATGAACACCGGCAGTCGGTGCATGATCATAACGAGAGGCTGGAGTTTTTGGGCGATGCGATTTTGGAGCTGGTGGTGTCGGATTATCTGTATCGTAATTATGATGAGCCGGAGGGGGTGATGACTTCGATTCGGTCGGCGTTGGTGCGGACGGAGGCGATTTGTGCGGCTGGTAAGGAACTGGGGTATCCACCGCTGGTGCGGCTCTCGCATGGCGAGAAGAACGGTTCGAATCGGGCGCACGACGTGATTTATGCGGACTGTTTTGAGGCGGTGATTGGGGCGATTTATATCGACCAGGGTTATCAGACGGCGAAAGATTTTATCTATAAGCATATTTTGGTAAAATGTGATGAGATTGTGGAAGAGGGGCTGTGGCGCGATCCGAAGTCGTATTTGCAGGAGATGATTCAGAAGCTGGATGGCGTGACGCCGCAGTATCGGACGCTTTCGCAAGAAGGGCCGGACCATAACCGATCGTTTGTGGTGGGGCTGTATGTGAATGACCAGATGATTGCGTCGGCGGAGGGGCATTCTAAGCAAGACGCGCAGACGGATGCGGCGCGGCAGGCGCTCAAGATTTACAAAGAGCGGCTTGCAGAAGAAGGCATTGTGTGATATAATGATGGAGTTAAATAAAGCAAGGAGAAAAAATGCTCGCGATTCGTATGCAGCGTAATGGCCGGGCACATCTACCGATGTACCGGATAGTCGTCCAAGAAGCTGAGCGCCACCCTCTTTCGGGCCGCGTTGTAGCAGAGGTCGGCAATTACAACCCCGCTACCAAGAGACTCGTTCTTGATAAAGAAGCGGTGGAAAAATATCTTAATAATGGTGCGCAGCCTTCTACAAGGGTGGCGTTTATCCTATCGAAGAATGGGGTGAAGTTGCCAAAGTGGGTAAAAATGGCTCCAAAGAAAACTGTAGCGCCAAAACATGCTGATAAACTTCGCAAGAATCAGCCGAAGGAAGAGGCGGCAGCGGAGACTGCTGAAGCTGCCGAAGCTGCTGAAGCATCCGAAGCATAATTAAGTGCGACGGGTCCTGCCGGTTGCATTTTCCCCCAAAATTTTGCATTCGCAAACATTTTGGGGGTCCCCCTATGCAACCGTCACCCGTCGGGTTTATTATTCATTTTATCTATGCAACCATCACCCGTCGGGTTCAATATTTGTTTCACCTATGCAACCATCACCCGTCGGGTTTAATATTTGTTTCACCTATGTAACTATCACCCGTCGGGTTTAATATTTGTTTCACCTATGTAACTATCACCCGCCGGGTTTATGAATTGTTCCCCTATGCATTGTCACGGGCTTATTTTTTATTGCATTTTTTTACAACGTGTGATATAATGGGTAGTAAGAAGTAGTGTGCCTTGTTTTGTTGACTTATGGAGCTGGCGACTCCTCGGGTGAGACTGGGCAGTAATCTTCGGCGCTAAAGATTAATAACACTAATAGAAAAAGAGGTAGAATGGCTACAACTCGGAAGTCTGGTGAACGTGTGTTTTTCACCGAAGGCGACCAAGCATTGCCGATTCCGGACCTGACTCAACATCAGACGGATTCATGGGCAGACTTTGTCGAAAATGGACTAAGAGAAGTTTTTGCTGAGCTGAATCCGATTGAGGATTACACCGGGCAGAAGTTTTCTCTACGGTTCAAAGATTATTATTTTAAGGAGCCAAAAGAGACTGAGCAGATGGCAAAGTACAATTTGGCGACTTATGAAGCTCCGCTACACGTCAAGGTAGAGCTGGAAAACAAAGTGACCGGTGCGAAGAAAGAGCAGGATATTTACTTTGGTGATTATCCGTGGATGACTGATCGGGCGACGTTTATCATCAATGGTACGGAACGTGTGATTGTGTCGCAGCTGATTCGTTCGGCGGGCGTGTTCTTTAACTGTGAGACGATTGGGATGAAGCGCTATTATGGTGCGAAGGTGATCCCTGGTCGCGGGGCGTGGTTGGAGTTTGAAACGGCGCAAAATGGTACGATTAACGTAAAGATTGACCGGCGGCGCAAACTTCCAGTAACGACTTTTCTCAGAGCACTTGGCATGAATAAGTCCGAAATTGTGAAGGCATTTGAGAAGATTGACAATGGTGATCAGAAATACATTGATATAACGCTAGAGAAAGATCCGACTTCTAGCCAGGGCGAGGCTCTGCTTGAGGTGTATCGGCGGATTCGTCCGGGTGATCTTGCTACGGTGGAGAACGCGAAGTCGATGATTGAGCGGATGTTCTTTGATCCGAAGCGTTATGACTATTCCAACGTGGGGCGGTTTAAGATTAACCGTCGGCTTGGTATGGATACGCCAAATCAATCGCAATATCGTACACTTCAGATGGAAGATATGATAGCGATTATTAGCGAGATTATTCGCCTCAATAATACGCAAGAAGCGCCAGATGATATTGACTCTTTGTCTAATCGTCGCGTAAAGTTGGTGGGCGAATTGGTGCAGCGGCAGTTCCGTTTGGGTATGCTTCGCTTGCAGCGCAATATTCTTGATAGAATGTCAATGGCAAGTGCAGAAGACGCAACTCCGTCGCAGCTGCTCAATCCACGGCCAGTGGTGGCAGCGGTGAAAGAGTTTTTCTCTACTTCGCAGCTTTCGCAGCTGATGGACGAGGTAAATCCGTTCTCTGAGCTAGCACACAAGCGCCGTCTATCTTCGATGGGTCCTGGTGGTTTGACTCGTGAACGTGCTGGTTTTGATGTGCGTGATGCGCACCCGACGCATTACGGCCGGATTTGTACGGTAGAAACGCCAGAAGGTGGCAACGTGGGTCTCGTGCTAAACTTTGCAACTTATGCGAGGATCAATGAATAAGGTTTCATTGAAGCGCCTTATCGTGTAGTCAAAGATAGCAAAGTGACAGATGAGATTGTTTACGTTGACGCTGATACAGAGAAGGATATGGTGATTGCGGATGCTTCTGTGAAGCTAGACAAAGATGGCAAGTTCAAGGAAAACTGGGTGTCGGCGCGTGTACATGGTACACCAGCGCACGTTGAGGCTAAGGAAGTAACGCATATTGATGCGGCGCACAAAGAGATTTTGGGCGTGTCGGCTTCATTGATTCCGTTTGTAGAGAAGAACCGTGTTGACCGGTCACTCATGGCCTGCGCAATGCAGAAACAGGCTGTGCCGCTACTTCGCCAAGACAACCCGATCGTGGGTACTGGTATTGAGCGTGAAGTGGCAAAGAATACCTCACAGCTCGTGATGGCTAGTGGCACTGGTGTTGTAAAGAAAGCCGATGGCGAAAGCGTAATCGTGACTTACGACAAGGGTGGCGACAGAGAATATAAGTTGCAGCATTTTGAGAAAACCAATGATGATCGTTGCTACAACCAACGTACGGTAGTGGCGCGTGGCCAGAAGGTAAAGAAAGGCGATACGCTGATTGAAGGCGCGTCTATCAACAATGGCGAGCTAGCGCTTGGGCGGGATCTACTCGTAGCATTTATGCCATGGCGTGGCTATAACATGGATGATGCGATTGTGATTTCTAATCGCTTGGTGGAAGATGACACTTTGACTTCTATCAACATTAAGGATTTTGACGTGGAAGTACGCGAAACTAAGCTTGGTCCAGAGCAGGTGACGCGGGATATTCCGAATGTTTCTGAACATTCGCTTCGGCATCTTGGTGAAGATGGTATTGTGACGGTGGGTTCGGAAGTGAAGAACGGCGATATCTTGGTTGGTAAAATTACGCCAAAGGGTGAGCAGGAGCTGAGCTCTGAGGAGCGGTTGCTCCGGGCAATCTTTGGCGAGAAGGCTAAAGATGTACGCGATACTTCGATCCGGATGAATGGTTCCTCTACTGGTAAGGTGGTGGACGTGAGAATCTATACGCGTGAGCAAGGCCACGAGCTAAAAGCTGGCGTGATTATGCAGATTAAAATCTTCGTAGCAGAGATGCGGAAGATTGGCGTAGGCGATAAGCTCGCTGGACGTCACGGTAACAAGGGTGTGGTATCACGGATTCTGCCGGTAGAAGATATGCCATTCATGGCGGACGGTACTCCGATTGATGTGGTATTAAGCCCAATGGGTGTGCCAAGTCGTATGAATCTTGGGCAGCTCTTTGAAACGCACCTTGGTATGGCGGCAAAAGCGCTTGGGTACCATGTAGCAACTCCATCGTTTAATGGTGTGCCAGATGAGATTATCAGCGATGAGCTAGAAAAAGCTGGATTCTCGCGCGATGGTAGGGTGCAACTTTACGATGGTCTCACTGGTGAGCCGTTTAATGAGAGGACGAGCGTGGGCGTGATGCATATGCTAAAGCTACACCACATGGTAGAAGACAAGATTCACGCACGTTCGACTGGTCCGTATACGATGGTGACACAGCAGCCGCTTGGTGGTAAGGCACAGAATGGTGGCCAGCGCTTCGGAGAAATGGAGGTGTGGGCACTTGAGGCTTACGGCGCAGCGACTACGCTTCAGGAAATGCTCACGATTAAGTCGGATGACGTTTACGGACGTGCAAAGGCCTATGAGGCGATTATCAAGCATGAGCCAATTGAGGGGCCAAAGCTTCCAGAAGGCTTTAACGTGCTTGTGAAAGAGCTCCAGGGGCTTGGACTCAAGGTGGATCTTCTCGATCATGGTGAATCTGCAGATGCAGGCGATGTGATTGAAAAGACTTCACGCGAAATTGAAAAAGACAAAGATGATTCTTTGATTTATGATCAACATAAGAAAGATACCGCTCCGGAAATTATCGATCTCGACGATGAAGAGGCGATGGCGATGATGGAAGAAGATGGTATGGAAATAACAGAGGCTGACGACCTAGATGAGGAAGAATCTACCACGGATTTGGCAGATGAAGACCTCGATGATGGCACAGTTGACCTCGGGGAGGAGTTCTAATATGGCGTGGATGGATAATTTCATTTCTGCTTCAGATTTTGACTCGATTCGTCTTAGCGTAGCGAGTCGAGATGACATCCTGAACTGGAGTTATGGCGAAGTGACCAAGCCAGAGACGATTAACTATCGTACTCAAAAACCAGAGCGCGATGGTCTGTTTTGCGAACGGATTTTCGGGCCAACTAAGGATATCAATCCGCATGATGCCAAGCTCAAGGGCGTGCGGACTCGTGAAGTAGCAGTTGATAAAGAGGGCAACGTGGTGACCAAGTCAATCACGCGGCGCGAGCGGATGGGTCATATTGCTCTTGCGGCGCCAGTGGCACACATTTGGTTTATGCGCGGGATCCCGTCAGCTTTGTCGCTACTGCTTGATGTAACCGTGAAGAACATTGAGAAAGTTGTGTATTTTGCAACCTATCTTATGACGGATGTAAAGGCGGAAGAAATCAAGAAGACGCTCGAGAATCTAGAATCTCAGACGGCGGCGGCGCGTGAAGCGATTCGGCTACGTTATGAGAAAGATATGAACGAAAAAGACGCCAACAAGAAGGCGCTAGAAGAGGCAGAAGCGGAAGAACTCAGTGCGCTTGAAAGCGATTTTCAAATGCGAAAAGGCTATCTTGAGTCGTTTAAAAAAGGTGGCGTGATCACTGAGGTAGAATATCGTAATTTGCCAGAAGAATACGAAGAATTGATTACGGTAGAGATGGGCGCGACCGCTATCAAGAAGATGCTTGACGAGATTGATCTTGATAAGCTAATTGAGGAGCTCAGAGCCGAGGAAAGCGAGGCAAAAGGTCAGAAGGAAAAGAAGATTCAGAAGCGTCTCAAGACCCTTGAGGGCATGCAAGCGGCAGGAATCAAGCCAGAAGATTTGATTCTGACTGTGATTCCGGTGATTCCACCAGATCTACGGCCTATGATTGCGCTTCCTGGTGGTAGGTTTGCGACTTCGGATCTTAACGATCTTTACCGGCGGGTGATTAACCGTAATAATCGTCTCAAGAAACTG
>JAFRBW010000002.1 GCA_017404685.1 Candidatus Saccharimonadota bacterium | reverse complement strand
TTTGTAACCCCAACGATTGGTAGTAAAGGAACAAGTGGATGCAGTAGCGGTTGTACAAGTAAATGTACCTGTGTCTGCAAGAGTAGATAATGTACTAGAGCTTGTGGTTCTCAATGAACCATCAGCATTAGTGGTAGAGAAATTGAGATAATAGCCAGTAGCGTTACTTGTTGCAACAGTCACATCAAGATCAGAATAACCAAAGACTGGTGTGCCATCTATGTTTGGTTTAATGTTCAGGCCAAGGCTTGTTGGGCTAGTAGTTAGACCATCACCAGCAAGAACGATTTCTAGAGATGGAGTGGCATCTACTGATAACGAGAAATCTACATCGCTTGAGCCAATCTCGGCATAGGCATTGCAAGAGAGGCAAGCAATGCCTAGCGCTAGTGCAGTGATAATAATCCTGCACGTAGAGTTATTGCTGCATTTTTTGCGCGTATCCAGAATAACTCTACGTGGAGAATTGTTAAGTTTTTCTTTGATTTTTTGTATGACCTGCATTTTTACTTACCTCTCTTTTTTAATTTTCTGGGCGGGCCATTTATACAAAAATGGCACCGCGAGGGTGCAACACACAAATCGTACAACCAAGATGGTTCAACAATTGTGGCCCTCGTGGTGCCATTTTTATTGTCGAACGAATCTTGGGAAATGCCAAAAACGTCTTGGTTGTGTAATTTGTATGTTGCAATCTTATTGTATCACGCAAATAAAAAATGCGCAAGTATAAACTTACGCATTTTGAGGTTTTGGAGTAAGGCTCTACTAATCGTCTTCGTCCGGAATGATGGCGAGGTGGGCTTCGTCGAGCTGGATTTGGTCGACTTCGGATGGGGAGTTCATCATGAGGTCTACGCCATTGCCGTTCTTTGGGAAGGCGACGATATCGCGAATGTTGTCTTCGTCTTCCAGAATCATGAAGATGCGGTCTAGGCCTGGGGCGCAGCCGGCGTGCGGAGGCGCACCGAATTTGAAGGCATTAAGCATGCCGCCAAAGCGGGCTTCGACATACTCGTTATTGTAGCCGAGGATGTTGAAGACTTTGTACATAATCTCTGGATTGTAGTTGCGGACGGCGCCAGAGGCGACTTCGTAGCCATTCATCACCATATCGTACTGGTCGGCAACGATGGCGAGCTTATCTTCGTTGGTCTTGGCACTTTCTAGCGCGGCAAGGCCACCTTTTGGCATACTGAATGGGTTGTGGCCGAAGTCGAGCTTGTTGTTTTTGTCGTCCCATTCGTAGAACGGAAAATCTACGATCCAGGTGAGGGCGACTTCGTCGTTTTTCTTGAGGCCGAAATGGTCGGCGAAGGCGATGCGAAGCTGGCCTAGGACTTTGTTGACCTTTTCCCTGTCGTCGGCGCCGAAGAAGACGGCGTCGCCTGGCTTTGCGCCGGTGCGTTCGCGGACGGCTTTGATTTCGCTATCGGTCATAAACTTGAGGATTGGGGATTTTTCCTCGCCGTCTGTATATAATATATAGGCAAGGCCGCCGGCGCCGAGCTTTTTGGCTTTCTCGGTGAACTCGTCGATCTCGCGGCGAGTGAGGTTGGCGGCGCCTTTGACGCAGAGGGCCTTGACGCATGGGGTCTTGAAGACTTTGAAATCGGTGTCTTTAAAAACATCGGTGAGGTCGATCAGCTCCATACCGTAGCGAAGATCTGGCTTGTCTACGCCGTAAGTGTCCATGGAAACGGTGTAAGGAATACGTGGGACGGTCTCGCCTTTCTCAATATACTTCTTGGCGGTGTCGGAGCGGCAAACGAGTTTCTTGCCGGCGAACTCGGTAGTGAGCTTTTCGTAGAGAGGCTGAATTTCCTTGCGGACAGTTTCGCCATCCTCAACGAAGGACATCTCGAAATCGAGCTGGTAGAAATCGCCATAGAGACGGTCGGCGCGAGGGTCTTCGTCGCGGAAACATGGGGCGATCTGGAAGTATTTCTCGACGCCACCGACCATGAGGAGCTGCTTGAACTGCTGCGGCGCCTGCGGAAGAGCATAGAACTTGCCCGGATGGAGACGAGATGGCACGAGGAAGTCGCGCGCGCCTTCTGGGGAGGAGTTGGCGAGAATCGGGGTGGTCACCTCGGTGAAGCCGTGATCATACATATAGTTACGGATGAAACGGTAGAATTCGCTGCGGCGTGCTAGACGCTTTTGCATCTTGGGGCGGCGGAGATCAAGAAAACGATATTTGAGGCGAAGCTCTTCGGAGGACTCTGGGCCATCATCGTGGGTGTTGACCGGGAGAGGCTCGGAGCGGTTTAGGAGCGTGAGCTCGGAAACGACAAGTTCGATTTTGCCGGTAGGAATGTTGGGGTTGATAAGCTCTGGTGCGCGCTCGCGGAGCTTGCCGGTAGCTTTCAGGACGTACTCATCGCGAACTGACTCGGCGAGCTTGAATGCCTCGGCCGTGTCTGGCGTAATGACGAGCTGAATGAGGCCGCGGTTGTCGCGGAGATCGATAAAAATTAATCCGCCGTGGTCGCGCCGGGAGTTGACCCAGCCTTCTACCATGACTTCTTTGCCCAAAAAATCGTTTAGTTTGTCAGTAAAAACTCTCATGGGGTATATTATACCACATCTCTTGGTTATTAACAATCGCGAGGGTGGTGGCGCGGTGCCTCGTGGTTCTATATTGTGATTTTAGCGGACTTATGCTTGCACTATTTTGGAATGTTTGATACAATGGATATTGTCGTTCGTTAAATTCCCAGTATTTCTGCGAGGTGGGTCGGTCGTAGAACGATGAAAATTAAGGAGAAAATTGATACATGCGTATCACAAAGAGACTAAAGCGTAGCACTACGCGTAAGTCTAAGATAGCTCCAGCCGAATGGCAAGAGTTTATCGAAATCTAAAATAAGCCCCTCTAGGGGCTTATTTTATTCGGTGGTTTCGCTCATGGCTTCGTCTAGAGTTTTGTTGTGGAGTCTGAGGTTAAGAATGTCCAGTAAAACTTGAGCAAACTCCTCGCCGGACAGGGCGTGGTCCCATGATAGAGTTTCGGTGCCAACTTTGATGGAGCCGCCGGATTTGTTGGAGAAATCAATCAGCTGGTTTTCGTAGAAAAAAGCTGGTGTGCCAGAGATATGAGCGAGGTTGCCGATGCGGGTGTCGTTTTTGACTTTCTTTGCGACGGCCTCAGAGGCACGGTCTTCGTTGAATTTGGCGAGATCGCCTTCACCGGCGGTAACTTCTTCGAAATACTGCTCAATGAAAGTATTGAACTTTTCTGAAGTGGTGTAGGCCCACTCGTCTTGCATGGTGAAGAGCTTGGCGCCAAAATCTTCAAAGTAGCCCTGCATGCGGGCAGCTTGGGCGGCGGCAGCGGCAGATTTGCCGTTGATGTGATAATCTAGGACGAAGTTGCGATATACGATGGCGAGGTTGCCATTTGCGATTTCTATGACCTGGTCCACATAGGGATTAAACATGGCGCAATATTCGCACTGATAGTCGGCATATTCGTAGATTATGACTGGCGCTTCTGATGAGCCTTTGATGTTTTCGGAAATCCAGCCGGATTCTTCGGATGGCTCCATAATATAACAATGCTCGTATGGGTTACTCGATGCAATTACCGAGAAGATAGCGATGATGACTACCGCTACTGATAGCACGATCCCTACGACTGCACCGGTTGCAAAACCACTGAACTTTTTCATATAACTCCTTTGTGATATAATTATTGTAACATATGTGGCGAGATTTCATCAAAAAAT
>JAFRBW010000023.1 GCA_017404685.1 Candidatus Saccharimonadota bacterium | reverse complement strand
CGCAAAGATCACCACGCCTCCAGAGAGGCTTTTTTTAATTTTTATGTCCTTATTATTGACAAAACCGCTTATGTGTGATATAATTAAGGTATCACCCTGTTTTGAGTGACGTACCTTAATTTTTTAGCGTTTATTAGGGTTAGCGTCACTTTTTCATAAAGTAATTCCAAAAATCCAAAAAATAATAAATGGAGGAAAAAATTATGAAAAAGGAAAAGAGATTTGAAATGAAAAAGTTCCTGAGACGGTTCATCCCCGGAGTCATGGCTCTTGCCATGGTTCTCTCGGCAACCTCGATCACGACAGGCAGCGCAAAAGCTGCCTATGATACCTGGTCCTGGGGGCAAGAGAAAGCCCACGAGGCCGCAGATCTGGTCCGCAACATCGGCGGTCTCCGCTATGCAGCCAACGCCGCGCTGTCCGCCTATTGGTATTCCGAAGGCGGACGGAACACGAGTCGCGATTACTACTACGACTCGTACAACAATCAGCGTACTTACGCCGACGGCACCACAACCAGTGGTGACGGTGGCTACAGCTACGGCTACAACGGTTACAACGGCTACAGTGTCCTAGACAACGGCAAAGGCTACATTGCCAGCGATGGCAACTACGTCTTCGCCGACGGCAGCTACTACGACGGCCAGTACATCTGGCATTGGAGCAGCTCCAATTCTAGGTACTACCGCCTCACCGACGAGAACGCTCGCACTTGGGGCTCCCGCACCCGCTACAACACCAGTGGCGGCGGCAACGGCAACCAGGGGAACCAGAACCAGAACAACGGCAACAATTATAATAATACCGGAAGTTACAGTAGGTATTATTATAACAACAAGCAGCTGTATCAAGGGCGCATCATCACTGGCGTAGAAAGCTACGCGTCGAAATCCGACGCCGAGCTCCTCGCCCGGTTGATCCTGAGCTACACCGCTGGCAAAGATTTGCAGACCAAGTCTGCAGCTGGCTGGATGTTCCTCAATTCCAAGGGGAACTCAAATCTCAGCGCCATCCTGCCCTACTATCCGGCATACGTCAGCGACATCTCGCTGACCACGTCGGAAGGCAAGGAAGCCGTCAACCTGGCGTACGACCTCTTCTTCCGCCTCTCGGCGGAGAACGCCGGCAACACCTACGTTGGACGCACCCTCCCGAAGGGATACGTCTACTATCTCATCGACGGTTCCGGCAATATCTATTTCCGGAACACCAGCGACGGCGCCAACTACAGCTTCCCGGCCTCGGGTACGTGGTCCCAGTACCACAACCCGTACTAAACGCTAAAGCAAATATCCCATGAAAAATCCCCGACATCCAGTCGGGGTTTTTCTCTGCCACCATTTTTAGACCGCCAGATCCAAATTCTATGCCTTGATTAGTTTCAAAAACTCCGCTTCAGAAAGCCTCGGGATCCCTAGTTTATCCGCCTTATCGGTTTTCGACTTCCCTGGCTTTTCCCCCACAATCAGCGCCGTAGTTCCCCGCGTCACCGAAGAAGTCACCACCGCGCCTAGTTCCCTCAATTGCTCTTCCGCCTCTTCCCGCCCCATCGAGGCGAGAGTTCCAGTCACAATATACGACCGCCCCGTTAGCGGCAAATCTTTCGCCACTTCATCGCGCGGCCACACGCCCAGTTCACGTAATTCCGCAAGCATCCGCACATTGTCCTCATCCGAAAACCACGCCAAAATCGCCTCTGCCACCACCTCACCCACATCCGGTATCAAAAGCAAATCCTCTTCACTCGCATTCATCAAATTATCTAGCGACGAAAACTTCCTCGCAAGCGCCATCGCCGTCTGCGCCCCCACGTGCCTAATCGAAAGCGCCGTAATAAACTTCGGGAGAGTCGGATTCTTGGAAGCAGCAATCGCCTCCACCAAATTCCGCGCCGACACTTCCCCAAATCTTTCAAGCGCCGCCACGTCCGCCACCTTCAGCCGATAAAGATCCGCGATCGATTTTATGAGCCCCGCATCCACCAGTGCCACCACGTTTTTCTCACCTAGCCCCTCAATATTGAGTGCCGGCTTGCTCGCGTAGTATTCTATTGCCCGTTTCAAAATCAAATCACTCGTCTCGCCTTTCACCCGATACACCGCCTCGCCCTGCGGCCGTTCAAACATGAGCTCCGGATATTGCTTCGACAACGCCTCTTCAAAATCAAACTTCTTCGCCCCCTCCGGCCGAAGTTTCACCAGCACTTCTTTCACCTGCGGAATAATATCCCCCGCCTTATAAATAATCACCGTATCACCAATCCGTATATCCAGCCGCGCAATCTCATCCGCATTATGAAGCGTCGCATGCTTCACCGTCGTCCCTGCCACCACCACCGGATCAAACAACGCCACTGGCGTCGCCGCCCCCGTCCGCCCGATCGATATCACAATATCCCGCACTTTCGTCGTCGCTTCTTCCGCCGGGAACTTAAACGCCACCGCTCCCCGCGGTGTTTTCCCCACAATCCCAAGCTTGTCATACACCTCACGATCGTTAATTTTTATCACCATCCCATCCGTATTAAACGGCAACCCTTTCCGATATTCATCCAAAGCATCAATGTACGAAAACAGCCCATCAATATCATCACCCTGCCACACTTTATCCTCGCCCGACGTCTGGAACCCAAGCTCACGCAACATCTCATACGCAAGAGCATGCGTCTTTAGATTCGGTTTCACAAGATCATACGCAATAAACCGAAGCGGTCTCTTCGCCGCCACCTTCGGGTCTAGTTGCCGAATCGACCCCGCCGCCAAGTTTCGCGGGTTCGCAAACTCATTAGACAATTTCTCAAAATCTTTCTTGAAAATAATTATCTCCCCTCTTACTTCCACATCACCATCCCGCAGAATCCTGAGCGGTATATTCTGAATCGTCTTCACATTCAGCGTCACATCTTCACCCACTAGCCCATCGCCTCGCGTCACCGCCTGCACAAAAATCCCGTCCTTATATTTTAGCGCGCACGCCAGCCCATCCATCTTAATGTCCGTAAAAAACTCCTGAATCTTCCCACCCGGCACCAACTTCTCATTCCTCCGAATCCACTCCATCACTTCATCCCGCGAAAACACATCCGCAAGCGAAATCATCCGCTTTTCATGCGTCACTTTAGAAAACTTATCAAGCGCCTTCCCCGCCACACGCTGCGTTGGCGAATCCGGCGTAACAAGTTCCGGAAACTCCGCCTCTAGCGTCGCCAGCTCATGCTTCAAAGAATCCGCCACCGCCTCGCTCATAATCGATTCATCCAGCACATGATAATGATACCGATAATCATTTATCAGCTCCCTTAGCTTCAAAATCCTAGCTTCCGCTTCTGCCTTATTCATTTTTTCTTTCCTTTCATACCAATCATTTCGCGATAATTAAGATACAAATACACCGCCGCAAAAATCGTCATAAATCCCCCCGCAATAGTCGTCGCAAAAATCCCCGCGATACTTACATCCACATTGAAAATTATCCCCACCATCACCACCGGCAAAACCGCCACCATCTCACACGCCACACTCATCACCATAATTACTAGAAGCCGCACCATCACGAGTGCCCTCTTCCCGCGCATCATTTTCCGCACATTAGAAAGCGCCCGCATCGGATACATCACCGGCGTCGTCACCGCAATGAGCGCCATCACATTCCCAGCCACCAACCACATCGTCAGCATCACCATCAGCACCGCCACGAGCACAAACACCGACCCATAAAACATATTGTTAAATAATTCCGTCTCCATCGCCGCCGACCAACCAATCACCGTAAGCATCACCGGCAAGCATTCCACCGCTATCAAAAGAAAAATCAAAAGACTAGACACCATCGGCGTCGCCGCATTATACAGCCCATCCCGAAACCACACTTTATCTCCGTTCAAAATATGCCGCGTAAAAAATAGCGTCATAAGCCACGCAAAAAGAAACGTCAGCACAAAAAACACTATCAAAGTATCCATGCTCGCCCCCATATTAAGAAGCGCCACCACCACGCCAATCAAAACCAGCGGCAAATACAACCGCGCGTTCCTAAAAATCAGCCTAAAAGTTTCTTTTACCATTCTCTAGCCTCTCGATTCGTTTTTCAATCGACGGATGCGTACTAAAAAGATCGTTAAAAAACCCTTTCCTCAAAGGATCATTTATGTACATCGACGCCGCCGCCGTATTCTGCGATTTCATCGGCTGCCCTTGCGATTGCAATTTTTTCAACGCATCAATCATCCCCTCCGGATATCTCGTAATATTCACCGCCGACGCATCTGCCAAATATTCACGTTCACGCGAAACCGCCATCTGCGCCACCGCCGCAAGTATTGGCGACAAAATCGCCGCCACCACAATCAAAAGATACCCCATCGGGCTTCCCTCATTATCACGCCGCCGGTTCCCGTAAAACATCATCCGAAACGCAATGTCAGAAATCAACCCCACCACGCAAGTCAGCCCAAACACAATCATGCTCACCCGAATATCATAGTTCTTCACGTGCGACATCTCGTGCGCCATTACCGCCGTCAGCTCTTTATCATTCATAATATCAAGCAGCCCAGTCGTCGTCGCCACCACCGCATGCTGCGGATCACGCCCCGTCGCAAACGCATTTGGCGCCGGATCATTCACAATATAAACTTTCGGCATTGGCAGCCCCGTCGTAATCGATAGATTCTCCACTATATTATATAACCGCGGATTATCTTTCTTCTGGATTTCCACCGCACCAGTCATCGCCGTCGCAATCGACCCCGCCGCAAAATATTGCACCGCCGCATAAATCCCCGCGATTAAAACAGTCCACACCGCATTCCACGGGTCATTATACCACCACGCAAACGCCGCTGCAATCGCAGCAATCATGGCAACAAAAGCCACCATAATCACAATCGTTCGTCTTTTATTCTGTGCAATCTGTTTATACATATACTTTCTCGTACTACCGCATTTTTACAGAGGTCGCAAAAATTATACTCCGTCGTACTCTAGAACTTCACTTCTGGAGCTTTTTCAATCTTCGCCTTCTCAGTTTCAGTAACCTCAAAGTAATCACGTTTCTTAAAATGTCCCACGATATTGTTAATCAAATTCGTTGGAAAAGTTTTGATCTTTGTGTTAAGTTCTTTTGCACCTGAGTTATAAAATCTGCGTGCCGCTTGGATCTTGTCCTCCACATCCTGCAACTGTTCCTGAAGTTTCACAAAATTCGTATTCGCCTTTAGCTCCGGATACGCTTCCGCAATCGCAAAAATCCGACCAAGCGCCATCTGCATCTCATTCTCCGCTGCCGCCGCCTGTTTTACGGTCTTCGCCCCCATCACCGCGCTCCGCGCTTCCGTCACCATCGCAAAAGTTTCTTTCTCATGCTTTGCGTAGCCTTTCACCGTCTCAATCACGTTCGGAATCAAATCCGCGCGATATTTTAGCTGCACCGTAATGTCGCTCCAAGCCTCATTCACCCGCTCATTCAGCGAAACAAGACCATTATAAGAACTCACAACTATCGCAATCAGCACCACGATCACCACAATTGCAATTATCCAGCCTATTTCCATTTTTACTCCTATTAAGTTAATCTTACTTCCATTATATCACAAAAACAAAAATGGTGCGAATGAAGAGACTCTAACTCTCGACCTCTTCCTTGGCAAGGAAGCGCTCTAAACAACTGAGCTACATTCGCACAACACCGTACTGATAATTTACGATATCCCTATTATATCAAAAAACTCTCATTTGTGCAACATCTTTTCGCTAGAAAAACCGGCCCATTAAGGCCGGTATTTCAAATGTACTAGTTGTCGTAAGGGTTGTACGGCGAATCGAACGGATTATATTCACCACCCCAACACCACTTGTAGAAGTGATTGTACTTCGATACATGGTCAGTATTGAAGTAATGAACATCATTCGGCAACACGCGCCCCACCGCCTCCGGAATCGCGCCGGCATTTTCGAGAATCTTGCGCGCAAACACATCACGCACGACCCACTCAATATCCGGATTCGGCGTTTTACTCAGATTCTCCTCCGTCCACGTCGAGAATTGCGAGGAATCAGACAAGACCGCATGGATATTCTGGTTATTCACGAATCCATCGCATCCCACACGATCCAAAATCAGCCACACGTGCGCCGCCCAGATCGTGTCAGAAAACGCAATCTCATCTTCCGCCTGCACTATCAGCGTTGTCTCCAGCACATCCTGTTCAGAATACCAAATGTTAAGACACGCCTTTACGTCGTCTAGACTCAAGTACATCACGCCCCCATCCAGAGTCGGAATCAGTTCATCACGTTCGCTATGCACATCCTTTCTTTCTTCACTCGTTTCGGTTTCCGTCGCAACTGTTTCAATTTTCGCCATTTCATCAGTCGCCATTTCATCAGTCGCCGTTTCATCAGCTACCGCTTCGGCCACCATTTCAACAGCTACCGCTTCGGCCACCATTTCAACAGCTACCGCTTCGGCCACCATTTCAACAGCTACCGCTTCGGCCACCATTTCAACAGCCGCCGCTTTTTGCATCTTCGCTTGGGCTGCCATATCTTCTTTCGCATCCGCAATGCACACAAACGCATATGCGAAGATCATTAGAAAGCACGCCATAAATAACCGTTTCTGATACAATTTTTCCGTCATAACAAACCCTTCCTTAAAATACTAAGGCCCATCTCTGCAACAAACAAAAACAGCCCTCAATCTCTGATTATACCACAAATTATCGTAAAAGTCAAGCAAAACGCACCACTAGAGCCCTTTACATCTGTCTCCCAACGTGTTATAATCAAACCATAACAACTAAAGAAATAAACATTATGGACATCTTTCTACAAATAATACTTCTCATCGTCGGCTTCGTCATTTTAATCAAAGGCGCCGACTGGATGATTGACGGCGCATCCTCCGCCGCCTCGCATTTTAAAGTTTCCAAGCTCCTCATCGGGCTCACCATCGTTGCCTTCGGCACCAGCGCCCCAGAGCTTGCAGTTTCATTCGCTTCACTCCTCAATAACACTTCCGATGTGCTTCTTGGCAATGTCATCGGTAGCAACATTTTGAACATCCTTCTTCTTATCGGCATCGGCGCCGTCATCCGTCCTATCAAAATCAAAAAAGAAACCATATCAAAAGAACTTCCGCTGCTTCTCCTCATCACTGCTACCTTCGTTGTGCTCTTCCTCGGCACTATTTTCAGCGAAAACCACATCTTCACCCGCGCCAGCGCTGGCATCACCCTCCTCACTTTCTGTGTATTTATGTTCTATATTATCACTACCGCAAAAAAAGCCCGCAAGGCCGACAAGGAGGTCGAAAAGCCCAAATTCAAGCTCGGTCTTTCCCTACTTCTCACCGTCATTGGCCTCGCCGGCATCATCGGCGGCGCCGAACTCGTAGTAAACTCCGCCACCACCATCGCTCAAGCTTTTGGCGTGTCTGATCGCATCATCGCGCTCACCATCATCGCCTTCGGCACTTCACTTCCAGAGCTCGTCACTACCATCACCGCCGCCAAGAAAAACGAAACCGAGCTTCTCGTTGGTAACATCATCGGCAGCAACATTTTCAACATCTGCATCGTGCTTGGCCTGCCAGCTCTCATTTTTGGTACTGTTTCCCCAACTATGCCAACCACTTCAATCGAAACCATCAGCCAATTCCTAGACCTTGGCATCATGGCGCTCGCCGCCGTCCTCCTTTTCATCTTCGCAAAAACCGGCAAAAAAATCTCCCGCGCCGAAGGCGTCGCCATGCTCATTGTCTTCACTGCCTATTACAGTTTCGTCATCTATGGCGCTTTAGTCTAAAACCCATCGTCGTCTTGATTCCAAACCCACTTTCGTGTATCATAGATACCATAAGGTGCTTTGGCGGAGTGGTTACGCAACGGTCTGCAAAACCGTGTACACCGGTTCAATTCCGGTAGGCACCTCCATTTTTTATGCTGCTAAATATTATCGCGTTTTCCTCATCACCGGCTCTTTCACCTTTGCCAGCTTCGCCGCCTTTTGAATCAGCGCCCCCACTTTTTCCTGCTCCGCCGCCTGCTCATTAGCACCAAACGCCGCCTGCTGCCGCTTCAAATCCCCATAAAACCCCGTCCCCCGCGCCGCATCCCAAAACAATTGCTCTTGTGGCACATTTTTATAATGCCACGGTTTGTTAAACAGATTAAAATGCACGAGCTTCGTTCCCTCCGGCAAAACCTCAACCGGCTCCGCATTCCATTCTGGCCCGATCGCCAAAATCTTCCCGCGCAAAATCACGTTCAAATAATCCTGATCCGGCGCCACCAAGTCCGCATCATACTCGCGAATCATCTCAATCATCGTCGAGAGATATTTCACGCGTCGCATCTCCTTCAAATTCATCAACTGTACCCCAGAGTTCACATATTCAGAATGCGGCACATCAAGCGCATTATCCACATAATCCCGAAACTCCCGAATATTCGTCACTTTCGGATCCGGAAACGCCGCCAACGCCGCACCATCCAGCTCCACATCAAACAACTCCCCAATATCCCCCAACAAAATCGTATCGCTATCTATGTACACGCCTTTTTCATACTGCGGAAAAAGCCGCGGAATAAACGCCCGATAATAATACACCGCACTCGAAAAGAAATCTCCCGACCCTTTCTGCCGTTTCGTGCAATACGCCACAATCGCCTTGAGGTACAGGTTATGCGACATTTTCTTAAATTGTATCGCCACGTTCTTTGTCGCGAGCGATCTCAGCCTCACACGATTGTCTAGCGACAACCCATCGTGCAAAATTATCACGCGATAATACCGTTTCTTATTCGACTTCTGCTCCAACGAATGTATCGCCGCCGCCACATACGGCGCATAAGCATTATTAATCGTGAAAAACACCGGCACTACTTTTGTGAGTTTATTAATCGGGTTACCAGTTGCAAAAATACTCATTTCTTGCCTTTCTTTTTATACTCAAAATACTCATATGTATTATGCTTCGCCATTTTGCGCATGCTTTCTTCGGCCTTTTTAGCCAAAAACGCCCGCTTTTCATCTTCACTTAAACTCGCGTCCGCCAAAAACGGTCCATCAAGATATATTTCCATCCGCGGCAGCTCCCGTCCTTTACCAAAATCTTTCCGCTTGTGATACGTCGTCGTCATCGTCATGATCGGCAAATCATTCCGCGCCGCATACTTAAAACTCTTATCCCCCGCCGGAAACTTCCGGATCCCCGTATAATACGGCCACACGTGCGCCTCTGGATAAATCACCAGACATTTCTTCTGCGCAAGCCTTTTGTCCACCGCCTCGTTAAACGCTTCCTTTTCTTCGCGCGTACTTCCTAGCGGCAACCCACCAATATACGGCAGAAGTTTCCCAATCCCTGGCACTTTCAAATTCACCGGGCTAATAATCGTAAAAATCCGCCGATCCGCCGCAATCGCCGGCCCAAACACATCATGAAACGGATTCGTATGATTCGCATACATCACGTATCCCTTTCCTTTCAGCTTTTTCAGCTTCTCACGCCCATGCACTTTCACCCCCCAGTATCTCCTTTCGTACCACTGCCCAAAAATCCAAAATATCCGAAACAACCCCGCCGAATACATTCTCACGAATATATTTTTCGGAATAAACTCATATCCATCGGGAAGCCCGACCTTTTCTTTTTTCTCCTGCTCTTTAGTCTGGATCGGGTCATCTTCCTCCGACTCATAATAAAACACGCGCTCGCTTTTCGGGATTTCTTTCTGAAACAACTCTGCTTTCGCCATTTTTTACTCCACTTATGCTTCTAGTATATCACAACTTATCTTTTAACTCCAGATACTCGTCCAAAATCTCATCATATTCAAAAATCTTCAACACATCATGTACACGCTCCACCTGAAACGGTTTTACTTTTTGCACATGAAACACCGGCCAAAACTTAAAATTATTGGAAAAATGATGCAGCACCGTATCATTCCGCGGCTTTTCGCCCTGCTCGTTGTATTTCCGCGGCATCAATTTCCGATGGTCAATCGCTTTATTAAGCGCCGCCTGATCCGCCAACATCATCCATCGCTTCGCGCAAAGTTTCACCGCTTTCTCAAACACTTTGTCCTTAATGCATTCCGGCATATTAAACAGCATCACTCCAGAGTTCATGTAGTCAAAATTAAATAGCCCATGATAATGATAAAAGTTCTTCCCATAAATATCCAACACCCCCGCCGCTTCAATTCCTGTCATATCGGTATTATAAAACTCGCTAATATCACCTCTACACATCACGTCATAATCAAGATACAGCACGCGGTCTAGCTTGGAAAGCTCCGGAATCTTATCAGCATATAATCTCAGCATCGAACACGGCGTAAAATACGATCCCATATTCTTTTTCGGCAGATTTCTTGCAAACACTTCCGTCGCATCAATTAGCTTCACCGCGTTTCTTTCGTCGTACTTTTTCACTAGTTCATCAAGAAACTTCGCCGTTTTCTCCGGAAACGGTTTTACATTTTCATATTTTATCGTCGCAATATAGATCGTGAGATCCTTATTATATTTCACAAGCGACAAAATCGACACCAGCACTCCATTCTTAATCCCCTCATCACCACAATACAATATATTCATACTACTATTATATCAAACTTAAGTAGCTGATAAGCCCAAGTAACCTTGCATTTTTAGTAAAAGTGCGATACAATAAATTCAATGGAACAGGTGCTAGAAACCTGTCCAGGCTTGGCAGCCCGTTACTGTTCAGAATCTACCTGGACGGTAACTTTTTTAGTTTTAGGTTTACGAACGAATCTAAAGTAGAACTCTATCTCCATACGCGTTTCCTTTCGTGTTTGTTTTTGTCAAACTACTACGGAGAAACTGCAACCTGACTATCTAGCATTATCACGGCAGCTCCCCCGTTGAGAGCCTACATAATCTGCTACGTTTGCTTTTATCCGGGGACCTGCTTACTCGCAAAACTAAAATACTCCCAAACCTAT
>JAFRBW010000022.1 GCA_017404685.1 Candidatus Saccharimonadota bacterium | reverse complement strand
AATTCTGGGGCTATTATTAATTCCGGCATAATATATGGGTAATTCTCTAAAAAAGCGTGGGCAAAAAATGATTCGGAAGTTCTCGCGCGCGTCCACAAAGGCAAGCGAAGAGGGCAAAGAACATATCAAGGAGAATCTTTTTGAGAGATTTTCGCATATCCAGAATATTCGGCTGCTGATTTTTGAATGGGTGCTTTTGATTGCGGCGCTCACGATGCTCGCGATGACGCAGGCGTTTTGGTTTAGTAGCTCGTACGCCGAGGACGATTTTACTTTTGGCGGGACTTATACGGAAGCGACGATTGGGCGGGTGAGTTCGATGAACCCGCTTTTTGCGACGACGACGAGCGAAAAGGTGCTGAGCAAGCTGATGTTTGCGACGCTCGCGGTGGCGGATTACTCTGGGCATCCGGGGCCGGGGCTGGCACAATCGATCAGATATTCGGAAAATGGCAAAGTTTGGACGATTCGGCTGAGGGAGGGGCTGACCTGGTCGGATGGAGAGCCACTTACCAACGAGGACGTGATGTTTACGGTGGGGCTGATCCAGAATCCAGCGGTGAGTACGGTCTATAAGAGCAATTTGGATGGCGTAAAAGTTAGCGAAGGATCGGATGGCGAGATTATATTTACTTTGCCGGCGGCATATGCGGATTTTACGACGGCGCTGGAGTTTCCGATTGTGCCAAAGCATATTTTGGCGGATACACCGGTGAAAACTTTGGTGGAAGATGAGTTTTCTAATAAACCGGTGACGAGCGGGGCGTTTACTTTTAATGCGCTTCAGACTTCGGCGAATAGCGATGAAGAGGTGATTTATTTGTCGGCCAATGCTAATTATTACGGGCAGCGGCCGCTTCTCAACACAATTGGCGTACATACTTATGGTGCAAAAGAAGATGTGATTCGGGCGGTGAATGCTGGGTCGGTAACTGGAACGGCGGAGCTTTCTGGGCTGGATGCGGAGAAAATCGTGAACGGGAGCTTTGAGAAACGTAATACGGCGGTGGAGGCGGGGGCGTATTTGTTTTTCAATACATCGAGTGGCGTAATGAAAAATGCTGCATTAAGGCGGGCGGTGCGGCTTGGGATTAGCTTGGAAAAACTACGCGAGGCGGCTCCGGGCATGGTGGCGCTAAATTATCCGTTTACGAACACACAAATAACTTTGGAAAAATATCCGAGTATCCCGTCGCAGGATTTTGAGACGGCCTATAGCGAGATAGCGGAGATAAAAGGCGATGACAGCCTGAAAATAAACATTGCAACGGTTAATTCCGGTTATTTGCCGGCAGTGGCAGAGGAGCTTCGGAGCGAGCTGGAGGTGCTTGGGTTTGAGGTGAATCTGAATGTTTATGAGGAGACGCAGGATTTTATTGCGAATATAATCGCAAGGCGAAATTATGATATTTTGGTTTACGAGATTGAGCTGGGGGCGGACCCAGATCCATTGCCGTATTATTATTCTTCGCAGGCTTCGGCCGCGGGGCTGAATTTGTCCAATTATCGCAACACCATCGTAGATGATCTTTTGGTTGGTGCGCGTGGGACCGTGGATACAAAGCTTCGTGCAAAAAAATACGAATCGTTCCTGGAATATTGGGTGAATGATGTGCCAGCGATTGGGCTGTACCAGGCAAATATGACTTATATATATAATAGGAACGCGAAAGTTTATGGCGAGAATGTGCGGCTGGTGTCGGCGATAGATAGATTTTCGGATGTACAAAATTGGGCGGTGATAAAAGAAACGAAAAATCGGACGCCGTAATTCTGGATTTTTCTTAAAAGTGTGATATAATAGATGCATAGCGTTTTTATGCGCCTGTGGTGGAATTGGTAGACACGCTACCTTGAGGTGGTAGTGGCCAGATTCACGGCTGTGCTAGTTCGAGTCTAGTCAGGCGCACCAAACGCTAAGAGTGTAACAAAGGAGGTAAATGAAGAAAACAATTCATAAAGTTTCACTTTTAGCAGCTGCTCTTTTGATGAGTACGCTGTTTTTTAGTGGCACAAAGGTACTTGCAGAGGAAGGAGACGCTGCAAGTGAGACCGAAGAAATCATCAAGGCGGCTACTAGTATCAGTATTAGTCCAGTAAGTAAGATTTTGCAGATTGAAGAAAGCTCGGTGTATGAGGACACTTTCAAGGTGACCAACAATGGCAGCAGCGCGATGGAATTTGAAGTTTACGCTTCGCCATATTCTTATACTTTTTCCGAGACAGATAATGAGTACCAGTTAGGGTTTAGCCGCGAGAATAGTTATACGCAGATTACTCGGTGGATTACGTTCCGCGATTCTAGCGGTAATTATGTGGAGAATCCGCATTTTACGGCGATGCCTGGCGAGAGCGTAGAGGTGGCATATAAGATTTCTACTCCTTCCAGCATTCCGGCTGGCGGGCAATATGCGGTGCTATTTGCACATACGCTGTCTGGGTCTGCCACTTCGTCTGGCATTAAGACTGAGGCGAGCCCTGGACTAGTGGTATATGGTCGCTCTGCTGGAGAAACTATCACGAAAGCGGAAATCTCCGATGTCTATCTCAGCCAGAGCATGAAAGTAAAGAACGAAGAGACTGGCGAAGAAGAAGACAAGACCATCGTCAACGCTTCGGCGAAGATTAAAAACGATGGCAACGTGGATTTCATGGCGCAAGGCAAGCTCAGGATTGAAGGCTTGTTTGGGAACGTCTATTACGAGACGCCGGCTACGCAGGCTCGCGTATCGGTAATCCCAGAGTCTGAGTTGGTCGTCAGCGATCAGTGGACGGAGACTCCGTACTTTGGTATTTTCAAGGCATCTTGGGTGGTATCGGCAGGCGGCGAGACTACAGAGCCGATGACAATGATGGTGGTGCTTTTGCCGGCTCCGATTATAATTGCGTTCATTTTGCTATTGACAATTATAATCGTTTGGATTATAATTATGGTAAGGAAGCGCAAAGAGCGCCGTTCCAGATTCATGGTATAGGCACTCACGCCCGTGTGGAGACGGGTTTGGCGAATCCAAAACAAATATAAAACATAAAAAGAGTGTAGAGTATGAAAAAAACACAAAAGCGAGTTTTTGGCTTACTTGGGCTATCGCTGGTTGCCGGCATGACTGCTGTTGCGGCCACTATTCCTAGCCCAGGAGCCTCAGCAACATCAACGTCAAGTGTAACGGACACCTTAGTGATACGGGTGGTCGGAGATAGTCCCGACGTCAATATTAGTCGGACTTACGATGGCGTCACTTATGGTGACGTGGTCGTGGATCCAATTTACTGGCTGGTGGTGGATTACACGGACATCAATAAGCTAGATCTAAACCTAGCACATACGGACGCGAGTGATGCGGTGCATAACTATAAACTAAGTGCGCCGACTCCAGATTACGATCCGGGTACACTAAATAAACAAATCCTGCTCAGCAATTACGGTTATGGGAAGTATGTCTTTACGGCCTCTGGGTATGGGATTAGCTATGATGAAGACTCTGAAGAGCCGGTTGGCTTTGATGAGGATAGTGTGAGCTTTTCCTACGTGCCTGTGATGGCGGTCGATGAAGACAATACCGGCACAGACTACACGATTGCAACCGATCAAACCAACGCGGATATTAGCTACGTTACCGTCACGATTGATGGCAAAGTTGTGACTGATGTGAATCCAGATGGTTCGGCGAGTTTTGATGGCGATAAGCCAATGGAGTTCCAGAATGGAGTTTTGATTCCGCTAGAGGGACTCGTGAAGAAGGATGGCGATGGCTATTATCAGATTAGTTTGACTGCCTATGATGACGAGGGGAATATGATCTATAAACCGTTTAGCTATCGTTATGTGTCGGAGCTTATCCCGGATACCGGTGCGCCAGATACTGGTGGACTCTTCCGTAATCTTAATATCTCCAGCGAAGATTATCTGGTCACAGGGCTGATTGTATTCTTCATCATCAGCATAGTGGCGCTCGGAGTAGTGGCTCGCGGTCGCAAGACTCAGAAAGCCATGAAGCGTCGTCGCTAAAAAATATCATACTCTACAAAAGAGGGATGAACACTCGATAAACTGCGAGGGTGTTCATCCCTTGTTTTTTTTGCAGATTGAGCCAGATGAAACAAAAAAACCGAGCTAGAAGGGACTAGCTCGGTTTATGATTACTTGTTTTTCTCGGCCTTTTTCTCGGCTTCTTTTGCGGCCTTTTTGGCCTTGTTTTCGAGAGCCTCTTTTAGGGCCTTTGCCTTCTCGGCGCGAGCCTTGAAGCGGTCAACACGACCTTCGGTATCGATAATCTTTTCTTCGCCGGTGAAGAATGGATGGGAAGCAGAGGAAATCTGCACTTTCACTAGCGGGTATTCATTGCCATCTTCCCATTTGATGGTCTCTTCGCTCTTCGCAGTAGATTTCGTGAGGAACGAAAACTTCGCGGCTTCGTCCATAAAAACGACGTCACGGTAATCTTTAGGGTGTAAATCTGTTTTACTCATAATTGGTTCTATTATATCAGATAAGACTAAAAAAGTAAAGACTTCTGTCACTAGGAAGCTATCTGACCGGTGCTGGACAGGCAATCGTTTTGTGCTTGCTCACGGCCGATGAGGGGTGATCTAGCGATTTGGTGTTTTCTTGGAATCAGGCATCCCAAGGGAAGGCATGACCAAAGTGGCCGTAGGCGGCGGTTTGTTCGTAGATTGGGCGTTTCAAATCAAGAAAACTAATAATGCCGCGCGGCGTGAGGTCGTAACCTTCGATCTCCTCAGGCTGACCATCAACGATGACGGTTTTCTCCAGAGGATTTTCGTAGCCGATGGCGTAAGCGAGGCGGACGAGGACTTCATTTGCATGGCGTTTTCTCAGATAATCCACGGCAATCCGGCGCGCCATATAGGCAGCGGAGCGATCGACCTTGGACGGGTCCTTTCCAGAGAAGGCGCCGCCACCAATTGGGACACGCGGGCCATAGTTATCGACAATCAATTTGCGGCCGGTCAGGCCAGTATCGGCATCAAAACCGCCTTGAGACCAGTCGCCGGCAGGATTTAGATGCAACGCCAGCTCACCTGCTAGATTTTCTTCTTTAACGAAATCTTCGACAAGCTGTTTCAGCGTGTCTTTTGCGACGTTCTGAAAACTCGCGACGATTGAGGCGATGCTGCCGTCTTTTGCGATTGTGACTTGAGTTTTGCCATCGTAAGGATACTCTGCGAAGATTTTTTGGTTGAGCTTTCGCGAGAGGACAACTTCTCTTGGCAACATTTCCTCGGTTTCCGAAGTCGCGTAGCCGATCATAATGCCTTGATCGCCGGCGCCACCGGTATCAACGCCGCTCGCAATTTCGGGAGATTGCTGCACGATTTTGGTGTGAACCTCGATGCCTTCGCCTGCGATTCGCCGGACGATTTTGGCGATATCGACGTCTTTTGCGGTGCTTGTGATTTCGCCAGTCACAAAAACTACGCCGTGGCCACCACAAGTTTCGGCGGCGACGCGAGCGTCTTGATCCTGCGCTAGATAAGCGTCTAGAATTGCGTCGCTAATGCGATCGCAGAGTTTATCTGGATGCTTTGGCGAAACCGATTCGGCGGTGCGATAAAATTGATGGTCGTTTTGAAGCATATATCTTTCCTTTCTGGCCGGATTTACCACCTTGCGTTCGTAGGTTGGCAGGAGGTCGCAGGGCCGGTCCCTCGCTCCTTCTTGATATTATGGTTCTATTATAGCATGGATTTGTGCTATCGAGCAATCTTTTCGGATTTTTTCTCACGCTCAAAGGCAGCGGTAATAATTTGTTTCATTTTTTTGACGTTCATATCTATATATTAACTCTTTTTATTATTTTTCGCAAGGATAAAGGTTATGATATCTAGAAATGAGCTTAAGTTCATAAAATAATTCGGGTATGCATCTCGAAGTTTTTTGATCTGGTTCACGGCGACTAATACCGTCTGGCGATTAGGCCTACTTTGTTGCTCCAAGCGCTCATATTCTTGGAATGCTTGCCCATATTCAGCTTCCTTGTATTTTCATACTCCGAGTTCTAGAAATCATACTCGGCGGTTTTTACAGGGGTGTGAAAAATCGTACTCACGGCTCTTAGGATCATGCTCACAAAATGTTTCGCTTTGTGGGGGTGGGGTGATTTTACCACGGGTGTAAAGATTTTTCAACCCCCCACCCTTTGCTATCACGCTTATGGTGTTTGACGGATTTTTGAGGACGTGATAAAAAGGGAATAGGTTGGAGTAATTTTAGTAAAAGTTGAAGCAGCAAGGTGGGCTCGCAAAAGTATATACCCACCGATATACTGCGAGGGGCTTCAACGGTGATCCTAGCTAGCTGGGTCGAAAAGCCCCTGTATTTATGGTAACGTAAATATGAGGAGGTAAGTTATGAGGGAGAAGTTTTATTTCGAGCTTATAATTAGGCTCTTTGCTAAAAAGATTACCATTCTGATCGAATGGTAATCTAATTACTTCAACTTTTCACGGGAAGATTGCTAGGATCTTTCCGTTAATGTTATTATAGCAAAGTTCCTATGGTTTGGCAATAGGTAGATGCTGGTGAGTTGGGGGTTCGTAGGTTGGCAGGAGGTCGCAGGGCCGGTCCCTCACTCCTTCTTGATATTATGGTTCTATTATAGCATGGATTTGTGGCGAGGTCTAGAAGGTGATTTTGGTGGAGACACATGAAATCATCCAGAAAATCATGCTTCCGGTCTCTGGAATCATACTAGGCCGGTTTTACAGGAGTGGGGAAAATCATACTCGCGCCCTAAAAAATCATACTCGTAAAAAAATCCGGCTTTTGCCGGGATTGTCGCGAAGTGGGGTTGACTTTAGTAATGGTATGCGGTAGAATTAAATTAGATTAGGTTATCTCTTCTGCTTCTTAGCGGAAGAGGTTTTTACTTTGATAAGTCCAAATAATAGGCTCAGCTCAAAAACCATGATCCTCCTTTCTCCCCGCTCTTATTTTAAAAGTGCCAACCCCACTAGGTTTAGTATAACATAGTGGGGTTTATGGAGCAAGAGGGTTTATAAAGGTTTGGGAAAGACCTAACTCGTACGCATACACCGCACTGAGAACCCGAAGATCTTATTGTTGTAGTAAACATTGGCCGTACTTCCATTGGAGTTCAGGCGCCCCGCGTCGCTATCACTGATCCGAGTAGACGTCCACCAGTAGCCGTCCGAGCCGACAAAGCTCTGGGAGCCGAGGTAGAAGTAGCCGGTAGTAGTTAAGGAGCCATTCGCTTGGAGGTTAGAAAGCCATGTGGAGTCATTTACGTCGCCGTATACTGGGAGGCGCCAACCTTTAGGGCAGATATCGCCTACAGAGTTGGATGTATCGTTGGAGCAGCCAGAAGTACTGGATGAATTTGTACGAGCTGTAGCCGCTGGCCAGTTGTAGTAGTACTCGCCATTTTTAGAGGCCATGTATGGTTTACAATAGTCGTTTACCCAGCCGGAAGAACCAGTATCGCTTGGGAGGGTGTAGCTAGCAGTTACGTTAGAGTTGGAAGTAGTGAGGGCAGTGCCACCTGGGAGCTTCAAGTTAGACATCATCCAGAGGGTTTTGGTGCCGTTTAAGGAGAGCATCTTAACCTGATATGATGTGGATGGAGTTCTGGAATCGGTGAGGGTTGCGGTGGTGCCGACGGTGGTGTTATTGAAGACAATGTGATTAACGTCCTGGAGATAGGTTACGCCGGTAATGTCGCGGTCTTCGAGAATACACCGTATAGAGTACCCGCGGTTGCGATCGTTGATAGAGGATGGATAGACATCCGACGTATTGAGATCCAGGTAGTACATAACGGAGTTACTATAACGCGTAGACGACCAGTAGAAGCCGAATTTGCCCTGATTCGTGGGTGTACTACTGAGGAAGTTGCCAGCGAGAGCGAAGGCAGCGCCACCGTTTGCGACACTTGCACGCATCTTGGCATTGGTGTTGTAAGAAGCATTAGCGTAGAGGGTGGCAAATTCACCTCCAGTATTATCGGTAGGGAGACGCCAACCTTTAGGGCAAATATCTGCAGACTCATTACCAGGACCGCTAGCGGGATCCGTGCAATATGTACCGGCAGAGGCTGCACAATAGTTATATAGAGTACCATAGGTCGTGCCGGAAGTCGGGTCAGTATCTAGTCCATTGGATGTATTAGATGCGGTAAGTGGGATGTATTCTGCAGCAGTATAGGTACCAGTGCCACTAGATTTCTTCCAGCTATTGAAGGTAGAGGCGGTGACGGTAGAGCTAAGGTTGGTGTTGCTGCTGGTGAGGTCGGTAGAGAGGGTAGTAGCGCCAAGATTGAGGTT
>JAFRBW010000021.1 GCA_017404685.1 Candidatus Saccharimonadota bacterium | reverse complement strand
GTTACATGCCCCATTATACTCATTCACCGCCTTGTGCTCTACACCATACGCCTTAAGATATTAGTCCAAATCTTCATCAGTAATTGTGCCGTTTTCACTAAAATTAAAATCAGCTTCAGGGTCTCCAACATCTATTTCAGTATCGTCTGGCAAATATCCCGGCCGCGACCGATCTAGATAGATATCACCAGAATTATGGTACCAGGCCAAACTCACACCAGTCGTAAGTAGCGCAATCAAAACTGACGCTCCTCCCATAATTAACAGGTTTCTAGCGCCTTTTGTCATATTTCCTCCTTTAGACTCACCACTAGACCATAATGCTCATCTATCAAATCCTGCATCCTCACCACATCGTCAGCTACCACTGCGCGCCGTTCTCGCACGCGCGTTAGCTTTGCATAGAACCCGCTCGGATTGTCTTGACAATCCATCGTCGCCAGCTCTTCTAGGCCTTTTTGATACTCAATATAATCAATCACAAAATTTGCCCGCGTCTTCGCCAAATCGTTCTGGTTAGCCGTAAACTCCGTAGAAAGCATCGTATTTGCCGCGAGGCGCGTATTAAGCGGCGTCACAAATTTCGTCAAAATCGTTTCATAATATCGCCCCAAATAAAATCTCACCCGAGAATCCTCTCTCTGCACCACACGCAAGGCATTCTTAACCGCATTGCACCGTTCCATAATTACCTCTTCCTGCTCCACCGAAATCGCTTTAGCACCACTCAAGCCGCCAAAACTACCAATCATCAGAATCAGAGCAAAGCAGAATGAAAGTTTTTTCTTCATATTTCCATTATATCACACTAATCTCGCTTCAGCATCACCGTAAACGCCTCGCTCGGAATGTCAATCTTTCCAAACCTTTTCATCCGCGCCTTACCACGTTTCTGTTTCTCAAGGAGTTTCGCTTTTCTATCCCTATCACCAGTATGGATTTTCACCGTCACATCTTTCCGATACGCACCAATAGTTTCCCGCGCAATAATCCTCGCACCAATCGCCGCCTGCAGCGCCACTTCCCAGTTTTGCCGCGGAATCACCTCTTTTAGCTTTTTCGTTGTTTCCCGCCCAATTGCATCCGCTTCACTCCTATGACACATTATTGACAGAGCGTCAATCTTATGTCCACCCACCAAGAAATCAACTCTCACCAAATCTTCCGCCCGATAATCCGCCAACTCATAATTAAATGACGCATAGCCACTCGTCGCCGATTTCAGCTGATCGTAAAAATCCGTCAAAAGATTCGCCATCGGCGCCTCAAAATCAATCACCGCCCGCTCCTCAATATAAGACAGATTCGTCTGCCGCCCACGCTTTTCGTTTATCAGATTAAGGACCGCCCCAATCATCGTCTTCGGCAAAATAATCTCCCCTTTCACCCACGGCTCCCGAATCTCTGAAATCTCACTCATATCCGGAAGATCCGCCGCCGATTTTATTTCAATCGTCTCGCCATTGTTCATCACCACCTCATAGTTAGTCGACGGATTCGTCACAATGAGGTCCAGCTTAAACTCCCGCTCCAGCCTCTCGCGAATAATATCCATATGTAGAAGCCCCAGGAACCCAATCCTTAGCCCAAATCCAAGTACCGGCGAATTCTCCGGCTCGTACCTTAGCGCCGAGTCGGAAAGCGCCAACTTTTCAATCGCCTCTTTTAGCTCCTTATATTGGTCATTAGACACCGGGAAGAACCCCGCATACACAAACGGCAAAACATTTTTATACCCAGGCAGTGCCTCGGCCGCCGGCGCCTTAAATAGCGTCACCGTATCGCCTACCTTCGCTTCGCGCGTGGTCTTGAGATTCGTCACAATATACCCAATCTCACCTGCCACGAGCGACTCCCTCGGCGACATTTTCGGCGTCAACACCCCCACCTCAAGCGCCAGCCCCTTCGTTCCCGCCGCCATCATCAAAATCTCGCTATTCTTCCTAATCTCCCCCGTCACCACCCTCACATACAGCACCACCCCCCGATAATCATCAAAATACGAATCGAAGATAAGCGCCCTGGTGACTGAAGGTCCAGATACCTCTTTTCGAAGAACCTCCGGATGTTCGGCCACTACCGCATCAAGTATCTTATCAATATTGTATCCCGTCTTCCCCGACACTTCAATAATCTCCTCACGCGCACATCCAAGCAGATTCACAATCTGCGCCGCCGTTCCTTCCACATCCGCCGCCGGCAAATCCACCTTATTTACCACCGGAATAATCCTAAGATCCTGTTCCAGCGCCAAATACACATTTGCAAGCGTCTGCGCCTGAATCCCTTGCGTCGCATCCACCACAAGCACCGCCGTTTCCACCGCCTGCAGCGACCGCGACACTTCGTACGAAAAATCCACATGCCCCGGCGTGTCAATCAGGTTCAAAGTATAGCCCTTCCATTGCATCGTCACCGGCGCAAGTTTAATCGTGATGCCCTTCTCACGCTCCAATTCCATCGAATCGAGTAGCTGCTCTTTCATTTCCCGCCGCGAAACCGTCCCGGTAAGCTCCATCATCCTATCCGCGATGGTAGATTTCCCATGATCAATATGCGCAATAATGCAAAAGTTTCGTATCTTATCCATTTTTTTACAATTTTATCATCAATTAGAAACTTCCAGCCCTTCTAGCCTTTCATTAGCAACTGCCTGATTTACCACTCTTTCTCTGTTTTTGTTCCATACCCATATTATACCATATTACACCCGTAAAATCCAATCGATCACTGCTTTCTTAATCTCAAAATATTCATCTTTTTCAAACTGCATATTTGCAATGCAATACCTCTTATTCGCAATATGCGAGCAAAACATACATTCATGCAGCGAATTCGCATCCTGGATAAACAGCGAGTTCGATATCTTCCCCGAGCAAATCACATTATACGAATTCGTACAATTCGCCGAATCATCCACTCTGAGACAATAAGTCGAACTTCCAGATCTTTGCGACGCCACCAAATATTCCGACGCATGACACCCATCACAAAACGCAATATTTTTACATCGATTACAATTCGCACTTCTCCAAACTTTTTCGCTTTCGTAAATCGTATCGCTTTGCGCTACATCGATCGATCCAAAGTTTCGCTCCGTTGTCGTATAATTCGTTTCCCGCCATATTTCTATAATATCGTCAATCGATTCCACTTTCCGTTTCGGCAACATCCACGTTTCGCGAGCGCGTTCATTTTTCGACGTCACAAATCTCGTCGAGTTCATCGATTCCGCCCAAGTTTCCTCACCAGTTATAGAATCATACACCATCACCGGCAGCTTAATATCAAACGCAAATTTCTCCATAAACTCTTGCAAATTCCACGGATTTTTCTTCCCAAAAATCCCCATCATTACTTGGTTAATTATTTCCAAAACTTTTTTCTCGTCCATTAGTTTACCTTTCTTCTGCTTGTTGATTGTTCTCTCATCAAATCCAAAATGCTACTTTTTGTTTCACGAAACTTAAGAAGCCCTACTTTATCATTTTTTACAGGTTCTTTCCTAGCATCAAGCGTCAATTTCGTAGTCCCACTTTCTGGTTTCGCCACAAAATCCAAACTCCGCCCCATCACCGCCGGTAAAACCATCCCGTTCCTGGAAACTCTCGCCACCACATCTTGCGTCGCAAGCGTCGTCAGCATTTTCACTTTTTCGTTTTCGTTTCCAGAAAAATCTTCATAAGAAGGCACCGCAAAATCCTTCTGCCCTCCGCCCGCAAGATCAATATCCAGATATTTCGCCATCATCTCCGCATCCGCATAATTCAAACGAAAACACCAATAATTCGCCACATTCGCATAAATCGCCGTCCTTAATTCTTCCGAAATCTGCGAAAAATACTGTCCAGCCAGCACCACCGATATATTATATTTTCGCGCCTCAGCCAAAAACCTCAGCATCACCGGATTTTCCACCACCGCCACTTCATCAACCACCAAAATTATATGTTCATCAAGTTTCCTCTGCATCCCCAGTGCGAATAATTGATTCATCATCAGCCCCGCCAAAGTTTTCACCGCCTTTTCGCCAAGTTTCACTTGCGAAAGCGAGACCAGTGTCACTTTATTCTCAGAAAGTTCGTATAAAAGCCGCTTATCATTTTTCCGATAAAACGCCGGCGTTAGCTGTAACTCATCAATAAACGACAAAATCTTCGCAAAAGTTGCATCATAATATTGCGTTCTCAGCTCGTTAAAATCCTGCCCAAAAAACTCTTGCAAACTTTCCGGCAAATAATCCCGCGTTTCTAGAACGCAAGCATTTTTATAAGTCACGTCAGTGAGCAGCCTCCGCATATTCTGAAAGTTCAGTTCATTTTTTTCAATCAAAATATAAAGACTCGCCCGCACCAACCTTTCCAGCCGCGAATTCCAATTATCCCCCATCAGATTCTTAATCAACCCCATCGTCATATCCACGCTGCTAATAATGTCTTCTTCGCCACCCAAAAACAAATCCAGCCCACGTTCGCTACTCGTAAAATCATAAACTTTCACGCCATCCATTCCACCAATCTCCGCCCGCATCGCATCATGCGGATCAATCACCAGCATATGATATTTATCACCACATTTATCCGCAATTTGCTCCATCATCTGGCACAAAAACTTCGTCTTTCCAGCTCCAGTTGTCCCAAACACCGCCATATGCTTATAAAAATCCACATCACCAAGATTCAAGTAATACTCACCATTCAAAAACGGATAACCATTCAACCTCAGCACAGCCCCCGCCTTTTCCGTCCGC
>JAFRBW010000020.1 GCA_017404685.1 Candidatus Saccharimonadota bacterium | reverse complement strand
ATTTATAGAAGTCATTTATGTGAGCCCGTTTTATTGGCTCCTGGCTAAGGGCATAAATGACGATACCCAAAGCTTTGAAACTTTTCTCTTTGTCAGTGACCTAAGTATAACAAGAGATATTATTATTTTAGCACAAAAAGTTTGTTTTGTGCGAGAACTTCGCGAGCTTCCTCGATCGAATGCGTTTCCATGAGTTTCGCGCGAAGCTCGCTTGCGCCCGGAAAATTATTGACGTAGATTTTGTAGTAATGTTTGAGCGGCTCGTATTTTGCACTTTTGTATAGATCTAGATGCAGATACAAAAGTTCCATCAGCTCCTCGCGAGTTGGCGTATGATCTGTAAAACAATACGGATTCTGGAAAACGCCGCGGCCAATCATAAATCCATCAACTTCTGGATATTTTGCGTGTAGCTCTAGAGCGTGGCTCCGGTTTTTGATATCACCATTAATAATCAGCTTTGTTTCTGGGCTGATTTCATCGCGAAGTTTGACGATTCCTGGAATCAACTCATAATGCGCCGGCACTTTGCTCATCTCTTTTTTGGTGCGAAGATGTACCGTGAGTGCCGCTGGATGCTCGCGTAGTAAAGTAGCAAGCCAATTGCGATATTCTTCTGTCTTAGCCCAGCCAAGACGAGTCTTGATAGAAACCGGTAAATTTGTAGATTTCTTGGCGTTTTTGTAACATTCTATCGCTAGTTCTGGCGTCTTAATCATTGCGGCGCCACCACCGGTTTTATTGACGTTTTTATCCGGGCAACCAAAGTTCAAATCCACGCCAGAAAACCCTAGCGATTCCAAGGCACCCGCACATTTTGCAAAATGCTCTGGATCTTTTCCCCAAATTTGTGCGATAATCGGCGCATCGCTTGGCGCGATTTCTAAGCGCATTAGTGCGTTTTCGCGACCTTTTTCCGAAGCATAAGACGATACGTTCGTAAACTCCGTAAAAAACAAATCCGGCCGACCAGCTTTCGCTACGACCTGCCGAAATGCGATATCCGTGACGCCTTCCATCGGTGCAAGAATCAGAAACGGCGTCTTTAGTTCTTTCCAAATATTCATAATTTTCATAATGGGGGTTGACTTTTTAAAAAGTGTGCGGTAGAATATTAGTAGGTTTTGTTATTTATCTCTGCTTTGTTGGCAGAGATAATTTTACTTTGAATAGACCAAAGATTAGGCTTAATTCAAAAGTCATAAAACCTCCTTTCTCCTCCCTGCATTTACGTTAACGTGCCAACCCCCATGGATAAACTATACCACATCAGAGGACTAGTTTCAAGTGGGCTGGTTTTATTGTGGTATAATAATGGTATGAACATCGCATTACTAGGCTACGGCCTCGAAGGCAAGGCTGCCGAAAAATACTTCAAATCCCATTACGCGGATGCCCATTTTGACATTTTTGAAAACCTCACCCCCGCAGAATTCGCAGAAAAAGATTATTCATCCTACGATATGATCCTTCGCAGCCCTTCCGTTCCGCCATTCAAAAATGAAAAGCTCACATCCATCACCGAATACTTTTTTGAACATTGCCCATGCAAGATCATCGGCGTTACCGCCACAAAAGGCAAAGGCACCACTTGTTCTTTCATCAAATTCCTCCTCGACGCCGAAGGTTACGACGCTTACCTCGTCGGCAACATCGGCACTCCAGCCATCGAGATCCTCGATCGCCTCACCAAAGATTCCGTCGTCGTTTACGAGCTCTCTTCCTTCCAGCTTTGGCATTTGCAAAAATCCCCACACATCGCCATCATCGGCCAAATCGAGCCAGATCATCTCAATGTCCATAGTGGCTACGATGATTATCTCGCCGCCAAAGGTAATCTCGTCCGCTACCAATCGGAAAGCGACATTTGCATTTATTATGCAAAAAACCCCGAATCAAAGAACCTCGCCGAGCTTTCAAAAGCCCGCAAAATCCCATATCCATTTAGCGCCCCAGACGACATACTGAAGTCCATCACTCTCCCCGGCGCTCATAATACCGAAAACGCCCTCGCCGCCATCGCCGCAGTTGCCGCTCTCAAAAATCTCTCACCAGAAGATTATTGCGCGAACTTTGCAGACACCATTAAGCGTGGCCTCAATAATTTCCACGGCCTTCCACATCGCCTCGAATTCGTCCGCGAACTAAACAGCGTCCGCTACTACGACGACAACTTCTCCACCAACCCATCTTCCACTCGCGTTGCCATCAACGCTTTCCCAGACGACAAAATCATCCTCATCGCCGGCGGCCGCGACAAAACTGGCGGCGAAGATCTACCAGAAATCTACAAAATCATTAAAACCCCAAATATCGCCAAAATCATCTTGATCGGCGAATCCGGCCATGAGCTCGCGAGGCGCTATCATGACCCTCGCTTCCGCGTAGCAAATTCCCTCGAAGCCGCTATCACCGCCGCAAGGCTCGAAGCCGAATCCATCAAGCCTTCGGTGGTAATAATGTCTCCGGCTGCGGCGTCGTTTGACATGTTTCAGAACGTCTACGACCGCGGTGCCAAATACAAAACCCTAGTAACATCGCTACAATAATCACAAATTCAAGGCACGCCACCACGGCCGTGCCAATCGTCGGATCATACTCCGCGCCATCATTCCCCATATTTTCGCTCGCCACGCCCAATACTTCCATCGGTTCCAGCATCCCATCATCAGCTTCGTCCTCGTTTTCCTCCACGATTTCCATCACTTCTTCAACCGGAATCGGCTCGTTATTTTGCGCCTGCGCATTACTTTGCGTATTGCCCCCTACATTACTTTGCGTTCGCGTCGCCTGCGAATTTTGTAGCGTTTGCGCCCCGGCATTTCCGCCGCCATTCGCACTACCGCCGCCATTCGTATTTCCACCAGCTGGCGTTTCTTCCTTCGCCGGCGCCGTCTCATTTACCCGCACCGTCACCGTCCGCGTCATCCCCGTTATATCTTCGTCATCATAAGTCGTCATATCCGTCGCGCGAATCGTAATCGTCGCCGTTCCCGCCTTCGCCCCAGTCACCGTCACCGTCACCGACGAGTTATCCAAAAACGCACTCGTCGTAGAAACTCTCGCCACGCTCGCATCCGACGATGTAATATCTATCCGCCCCGCCGCATTACTCGCCGTCACCGTAAAACTCCCCGCGCTACCTTCCGTCATCGCCAAATTTCCCGTCGATACCGTAATCATAATTCTCCTCCGTTCATTATGTATTTTCTTATTTTAATATAATCCGCCGAACTAATCTTCTCATCATTATTCACATCCGCCGCATCATAATACACCCGCATGGACACCGTTTCCGTCCCCATAATATGCTTCCTAATTTTCACATAGTCCGCCGAACTCACCTTCCCATCACCATTCACATCCCCATGCATCGCCTCGCCATACTGAATGCTAGTCTGGTAACTTTTTCCGCCATAGCTCGCCGTCAAAATATATCCGCCATACGCCAAATCCCCACCAATCTTCACTTTCACCAGCGCATTATTCACCGCCACCACATTATCTTCCACGTTCAAAAGCTCCGTCGCGTCCACCCCATTTCGCATCAAACTAAGTTCCATCGCTTCGCCACTCGGCACGTTTTTCGTCTCAAAATACACCATTTCGTCAAACTCCGTCGCTTCCGCCCCAAGATCCACGTCCGCCATTTTTATCACCGGCGTCGCATCGGTATTTTTCGTAAACGCCATCACTGCATCATCAAGCAAATACGAACTTCCATCGCCCTCAACTATCACTGTAAAATCATCGCTATTAATCTTAATCTCGCGCTCCGTCACATCCACCGTATATATTCCCGGCATCTCTGTCTCTACTGCCCCTACATTATACTCCTTGCCATCGGCCTCAACTTTGATATTATAAACCCCACCATAATTCATCGTCATAAACTTGATTTTAGTTAGCTCCTCACCGCCAGGCAGCTTCTTCGTAAACTCCGCCACCTCCGTCCGTGCATAGGCCGGCTCCTCAAAAGGATTATGATGATAATTATTATCCCAATTCCGATTTTTCATCGCCGCCACCTTTGTCACAAACGCAAAATCCGCATCCACCGAATCATAGCTCAGATACACATACGCCAAACTCGCATCATCCCCCCAAGAATTCCGCAGAATCCACGCTCCTCGCCCAGTCACCGGCACATCACATTGATTCGCCCCAACATGATCCGATCCACTTTTGCAATAACTATACTCATAATTATCATTCCAGCCAATCACCTGCATTCCATGCCCGCTATAGTTCGCGCTCCCCTCGCAATCGCTCTCCTCGTCAATTACATACGTTCCATCCGCATTCTTCACCCCACACGCCCCAATCGGCGAACCAGTCCCCACATACGCCCCACCATAGGTCATCACCATATCTTTAATCGTATTCACAAAAAGCTCTTTATCCATCATCGGCGGTATCACGGCCGTATTCTCAACCTCATAAAGCGACCCGACAAAACTCAATACTTCCGCCAATTTCTTACCATCCGTATCTGTATCATACGGCATATTTTCTTCTGCCACCATGCTCACACCCTCTGCCATCACAAAGCTCGCCATATAAAAGTTCCCACCTCCGCCTAAGTTGCGATTCGTCGCATATTCATTGTCATACCCGCTAATACCATTTCTACTCGTCGCATAATCCATCTGCCTTACCGAAAATCTCACCGCCGCTTCGTCATATGGCGTCTCATTTTCAAGCATCAAAAGACTTTCCGCCTGCTCCAACGTCGCAAACGCCCAACACAGACCCAAGCTCCCCTGCCTATTAAGCGGCGAAATATAACTAAACCCATTCACATCGCGAAGATCAAAAACTTCCGGCCGCTCCAGCGCATCGCTAGTCGCCATAACGCGGCTAGGCATCCCAGCGGCCGCAAACACCATAGCCGCAAGAAACGCCAAATAGCATATAGTCCGCCCCAGTTTTTTACCTACCACTTTTACCATTAGCACAATTATATCGTACTAATGCTAAAAATTCAAGCGCATCATAAGCTCCGAAATCACCGCCTTCTCCACCGAAGACACCGCCGCAAATCCCTTAATCCCACTCCCAGCAAACTCTCGCGCCAGCTCAATCATCTGCGCCTTATTTACTCCCTTAATCAAATTCGGCATGTTGTCATATTTTTCCACCACTTCATTCGCAAAATAATTTTCCGCATAATAATCCGCGATTTGCGATGGCGTCTGCGCCCCCATCTGGAACCGCCCCAACGCATACGATTTCGCCGCCTCAAAATCTTGGTCGGAAATCTCTCCATTAAGCGCCTTCATCATCTCCTCCTGGATCAAATCAAATAACTCCAGCGCATTTTCAGTATTCACTTCACCATCAAAATCCCAATACGAATTATGCGCATTCACTGCAAGAGAACTTCCCATTCCATACACCAGCCCGCGTTTCCTCGCCGCCCCAAAAATCTTCGAATTTGTCGTACCATTCAAGAGATGGTTCAGACAATTCATCGCAAAAGTCTCTTTCGGCTCTAGATGCCTCGGCGTTACCAAGGAAAACCCAAACGTGATATTTTCTGCATCTTTCCGCCGAATCGCCACCGCTTCCCCAGCATGCAAATCCGAAATCGGAATCTCAAACTTCTCGCCCTCCTTCAGCGGCCACGACTCCAGTTCGTGAATAATCTTCCGCCGCCGCCCATGAATCTTCCCCGCAATAATAAAAAGCATGTTCTTCGCCGTATGCGTCCGCCGATAATGCTCCCGGATATCCTTGAGCTCAATATTCGCAATCGTCTCACGTCTTTCCGACAAATCTAGCACTTCTTCTCCCACCGCCTGTTGCACCCTCGGCCACAGCAACCGATAATAATCATTCATGTAGCCCGTAAGCTCCGACTTCACATTTGCTTTTTCGCTCTTCAGTTCTTCTTCATTAAACTTCGGCTCGCAAATCGACACCCGCTGGAGTTCCATAATTCTATCCCACTCAAAATCCGCACATTCCGTCTCATAGCACACCGACACGTCGCTCGTCCAGGCATTGTGATACGCACCATTCTTGGTAAACTCTGCCTCAAAAGCCTGCTCATCACGATATTTTGCATTCGCACCAAAAGCCAAATGCTCCACCACGTGTGGTAACTCATACACGTCCTTATTTTTCGCATAAAGCATCCCCGCCCGGAACTGTATTCTCGTCGCCATCACGCTCGCGCCAGGTATATCAATCAAAAGCCCTTTCGCGCCATTTTTCAGCTGGATTTCCTCTACCGAATGTCTCATACTATTGACAAATTATTATTCTTATGCTATAATTAGAGATTAGGCCTATTTCTTCCGTTTTCCGGAAGATTTTTTCTTCTTCGACCCAGATTTCTTCTTGCTACCAGATTTTTTGCTCGTCTTTTTCGTTGGCTTCTTTGCCAAGTTCCTGTTCTCAGCCTTAAACTCATTATCCAAGTTTTTCTGCCCTTTAGAAATCTCATTCACACCACGCTCCGTCTGCGCATCTGCCATCTTGGTAAGCTCAGATTCGTACTCCTCGCCATCCGTCACGTTGTCAGCCGCCGCTTCCTGTGGCGTAATCGAAAGCAATATCTTCAAAACTTCCTCGCGCAAGTTCCGCTGCAACCCGTCAAAGAGCTTCTGCGATTCGCTCCGGTATTCCACCAGCGGATCTCTCTGCCCCACCGATCGCCAATGAATCCCCTCGCGAAGATGTTGCATATTCTCAAGATGCTGCATCCACAACGTATCAAGCACCTTGAGGTAGACTTCACGTTCCACCTTCCGCATCGTCTCGGCACCAAATTCGTCTTCTTTCTTCTTGTACGCTTCTTCCACCGCTTCAAGCGCCAGCTTGTTACGCTCTTTTTCCTTGCGTTTCAGCCCGATTTCGTGAATCAAATCCTCATCAAAATCAAATACCGCCTTAAACTCCGCGTCAAAGTTCTTATTTACTTTGCTCGAAAACTCCGTCAGCATCTTAGTCTCATCACGCATCAGCCTCTGAATCTCCGGATAGATATCATCGCCCAAAAGAATCTTCCGTCGAATCATATACACCACCTTGCGGTGTCGGTTAATCACGTTATCGTATTGCACCACGTTTTTCCGTGAATCAAAGTTAAAGCCTTCAATCCGCTTCTGCGCCGACTCTAGCGTCTTAGAGATCGACTTCGTTTGGATCGGCATATCGTCCTCAACACCGAGCCGCGTCATCAGCATTTTCACCCGATCGCCCTGGAAAATCCGCATCAGATCATCCTCGCAAGACACGAAGAACTGCGTCGTGCCAGGATCACCCTGCCGGCCACCACGTCCGCGCAGCTGATTGTCCACCCGCCTAGAATCATGCCGCTCCGACCCAATCACCACGAGACCGCCCAGCTCTTTCACGCCTTCGCCGAGTTTGATATCCGTACCACGCCCAGCCATGTTCGTCGCAAGAGTAATCGCACCTTTTTCGCCCGCGCGCGCCACAATCGCCGCCTCGCGTTCGTTATTCTTCGCATTAAGCAGCTCATACGGCAAACCAAACTGGTCCAAATACCTTGCGATCTCTTCGTTATTCGCAATCGAACCCGACCCCACCAGCACCGGCTGGCCTTTCTCGTGATATTTCTTCACCTCTTCGGCAATCGCCTTGAGCTTCGCCGCCTTGGTCTTATAAATCAAATCGTCCTTATCCACACGCTGAATCGGCTTGTTCGGCGGAATCTGAATCACATCAAGCGCATAAATCTGCTGGAACTCTTCCGCCTCGGTAAATGCCGTACCAGTCATACCAGATAGCTTCTTATAAAGCCGGAAAAAGTTCTGAAACGAAATCGTCGCAAGCGTCATCGATTCCTGCTTTACAGCCACGCCTTCTTTCGCCTCAATCGCCTGGTGCAGCCCCTCATTGTAGCGCCGCCCCTGCATCAACCGCCCAGTATGCTCATCCACGATAATCACTTCGCCAGAGTTCGTCACCACGTAATCCTTATCACGCTTAAACAAAACTTCTGCCCTTAAAGCCTGTTCCAAATGATACACCAGCGGTGTGTATTTTGTCGAGTACAAATTATCGACCCCCAGAATCTCCTGAATCTTCTCAATGCCCTGATCGGTCAAAGTCACACTACGCCGCTTCTCATCCAAAATATAATCATCTGGCGTCAGTCGCTCACAAACTTTTGCAAACTGATAATAAGCCGCCGGATTGTCCCCCGCTGGCGCACTAATAATCAGTGGTGTCCGCGCTTCATCAATCAAAATCGAGTCCACCTCATCCACAATCGCAAAGTTCAGCTCACGTTGCCTGAGATACTGCACTTCGCTCGTCATATTATCACGCAGATAGTCAAACCCAAACTCATTGTTTGTCCCATAAGTAATGTCTGCATTATACGCCTCTTTTCGCGTCGCCGGACGAAGATGCCGGAATCTCTCATCTTCGTGGTCCTCATTCTCATATTCCGCATCATATACAAACGACGCTTCGTTAATAATCACACCTACAGAAAGCCCCAAAAAATCATACACCGGCCCATTCCAGCCCGCATCACGTTGCGCCAGATAATCATTCACCGTCACCACATGCACACCACGCCCAGTCAAGGCATTAAGATACGCCGGTAACATCGCCACAAGCGTCTTGCCTTAACCGGTCTTCATCTCGGCCACCGCGCCCATATTCAGCACCATCCCACCAATCAGCTGCACATCATACGGCCGCATCTTAAGCACACGTTTCGACGCTTCTCTTGCCACCGCAAACGCCTCCGGCAAAATCTCATCCAAAATCTTAGTGTCGCTGAGCTCTTTGTTCTTTTTGGCTTTCTTCTCTGTATTTTCCGTCTCTCGTGACTGTTTCAAAGCCTTATCAATCTGTTTTTTAAACTTCTCCGTCTGAGCCTTCAGCTCTTCATCACTCATCTTCTCGTACTTCGGCTCCATCTCATCAATCAGCCGCGCCCGTTTCCATAGTTTCTTCAAAATCTTTTTCTGTGCATCACCAAAAACCCCCTGCAAAAACTTTGTCAGCGCAGTCTTATCAGCCAATTTATCAGTCGGTTTTTTCTCCTTAGTTTTTTTCACCATAAATAACTCCTAGTACACCTATTGTATCACATTATCCCCTCTTAATAAAGAGGTCTTTTAGGTTTCTTTTCTGACGATGCGGTTGCACTTCCAGCTTATAACGCCGAATCTGCCCAGTTAGCTTTGCTTCCACCAGGTCCACACCCGCAAACACGTTTGAACATTCGTCTTTCGCCGCAATCACTTTCCCGCCAGTCAGCTCCATTGCCGCCGAAATCTCATACTTATCACCCTTGCTTTTCCCAATCTCTGTCACCAGCACCTTCGCCACCACATCTTTCTTCGACCCCCTCGGCAAATACCGGTCCAGCTTCCCCAGCCGCTTCATCACATATTTTCGGAACCCCTCTTCCACTTTGTATCCATTACCACTAATTTCAATTTTTTCAATCATTTTTTCCTCCTTTTTATAATTCTTCCTTGCCACCAAGATATGGCCTCAAAACTTCTGGAATCTTTAATTTCCCACCTTCGGTCGCATAATTCTCAATCATCACCACAAGCGCCCGCGCCAAAGGAATCGCCGTGCCGTTCAGAGTATGCACAAACTCCACCTTGCCATCTTTGCGCCGCACCCGCACATTACAAGCCCGCGCCTGGAAATCCGTACAGTTAGAACACGAAGTAATCTCTTGATATTTCTGGTTTACTGGGCTCCAGTATTCCATATCATACTTTTTCGCCGCTGGTGCACCGAGGTCGCCCGCCGCGATATTTATCACGCGATACGGAATCCCCAGCCCTTGCCAAATCTCTTCCTCGATCGCCAAAATCTTCTCGTGAATTTCCTTGCTCTGCTCTGGCAAACAAAACGCATACATCTCCAGCTTATTAAACTGATGCACCCGGAAAAGCCCCCTCGTATATTTGCCATAAGTCCCCGCTTCCTTCCTAAAGCACGCCGAATATCCCGCATAAAACAGCGGCAGCTTATCTTCATCAATAATCTCATCCATGTGATACCCAGTAAGCGGCATCTCTGCCGTCGCAATCATCGCGAGATCCTCACCCTCAATGTAATACTCATCGGATTGCTCCGAGCTCCGCGGATTAAACCCGCACCCCTCGAGCACGCGCGACGACACCATATCTGGCACCGTCATATACGTAAACCCATGCGCAAGAACTTTTGATAGCCCATATTGGAGCAACGCATTCTCAAGAAGCGCCAGTCCATCTTTAAGATAATAAAACTTCGCCCCTGCCACCTTGGCACCGCGCTCAAAATCCACCCAATCACGGCTCACCGCATAGTCCAAATGATCCACTCCAGAAGTATGGTTTTCACCCCATTTCTTCACTTCTACCGAGCATTCCTCTCCCCCAAGTGGCACGTCCTCGAAAATCACATTCGGGACCCTCTTAAGACCATTATAGCATACTTCGGAGATTTTGTCAAGCTCCGCCTCTTTTGCGGCCAGCTTTTCCTTAATCTCCCGCCCTTCCTGAATCAATTCTGGCGATGGTTTTCCGCCTTTCATCTTAGAGGCCACCTCATTACGCCGCGTCCTTAATCCTTCCACCTCAGTAAGAATCGCCTTCCGCTCATCATCCGCCTTCAAAATCTCGCGAATATCGATATTGTAACCTTTTTCCTTCGCCGATTTTGTGACCAGCTCCAGATTTTCTCTAATAAACTTCACGTCTAACATATTACCTCCATTATACCACTATTTATGCATTTTCTGATAGATTTTCTCCCAATCCTGCAGCGAAAGCTCGTGCGGCCGCACATCGATATTCATGTTCATCTTGATAAATATATCCTTAATGTCTTCCCTCGGCATTAGTACCGACAGATTCCGTGTCACTTTTTTCCGCGGCTGCGAAAATCCCACTTTGATAAAATCGATCACCGCCTCCGACACAATCGGCGGATGCGGTTTCAGGATCAAAACCTGCGAATCCACCTTTGGTGGCGGCGTAAACTCTTCCGCTTTCACCACCATTCCGGCCTCCACATCCGCCCGATTTTTTATCGTCAGCGCCAGCACCGACCCCCTCGGATCCACAATCCGCTCCACCACCTCTTTCTGCATGAGCAGTACAATCCTTTCCGGCCGGTTCTCTTCATACACCAGCTTAAGAAGAATCGGAGTCGTAATATAATACGGTATATTCCCGGCTACCACGTAAGGCCCTAGCATCGCACCAAGGTCGCACTCCAAAAAATCCGCGTTCACCACCTCAAGGTTCGTCCCCGGAAAACTCCCCGGCAGCTTCCGTGCAAGCTCCTTGTCATATTCCACCGCAATCACTTTCTCAAAACGCCTGAGAAGAGACGACGTTAACGTCCCCAGCCCCGGCCCAATCTCCACACAAACTCCCCCACTTCCTGCGCATTCTGCAATATAATCCAGAATCTCGCGATTCTTCAACCAATGCTGCCCTAGAGATATATCGTTTTTAAGCGCCATTTTTATTCGTCCAATCTGTCGCAATATCAAATTGTTCATGCCCAGTCCCATCGGCTTTTTCTACAAACGTCCCCGTATCATAAACTTTCCCAAGCCCCAGCGACGTCTCCACCACCGAGCATCTCGGATACCGGTCAAGATCCGCCGCCACCAAAATGTATCCTTCTGCATCCACTTTCACACCATCCTCACGCACAGTATAATACGCTTCCGCCCCACATTCGCGCGCCGCAATCCTCATTACCCCCTGCATCGGCAAATCATAATACGTCTCCGTCCGGAGCACCACATTATGACCAACGCGTACCGTATATCTATTCATCCCCATCCGCGCCGTCAGCGGTTTCCGCTCAATCTCACTCGCCCCCACCGCCACAACTCTCGTCACCGGCTCGCGCTTCACTATGTCGCTTAAAAGCTCACGCTTCACCTCCACATTATTCTCATAAAACACTTCAAAAGTCAGCTCTCTCACGCCAGTCTCGCCCAGCTGTCTTATCTCTCGCGTCCCCGGCTCCATATTGTAATCTTTGATCGTCTCCTCAGAAAACGCAATCTCTTCCTCCACCGTTACCGTCCGGCCGCCATTCCTCGTCACTTCATACACCGTCGCCGCGCCCGCCTCAAGGAAACTCGTATTCGCCGCAAGCTTCACCTCATCACCATCATAGATCGTCATCCCCGCAAGCTGTGCAATCTCCTTCGTGTCATAGCTAGAAGTCATCACATATTCAGACTGCACACCATCGCGGATCATCACCGGCCTCGACCGATAAATATTCACAAAGAAATTGTCCACATCTATCTCTGTCGTAAGTGCCGGGTCTACCGTATCCGTCGGATTAATCAAAATCCCCGCCCGATTCAGCGCCTCGCCCACCGTTTTTGCATTCGTCTTCACCGTGAGCTTGTTTCCCTCGTCATAAAACGTCACAAAATGGTCTTCACTCTCATAAAACACCCCCGCCTCATTGTCCGCAAACGTGTCATTATTGTGCCGCTTCAACATAAAAGAAAACGTAAACGACATCAAAAACGCCGTCGTAATCAAAAGCAGCTTATCTGTATTTCTAGCTAGCCTCATATCTCCATTATAGCATATCCTTTAATTAAAACAATAAAAAAAGGTTCAAACAGAACCTATTTTTATTGAACACTTTCTTCTAGGTGGACCAAATATAACCAAACTATACACTCTGCCACCCTTCTCCCAATGGTTCCGGCCTCTCTCAACGATATGGATTGGGTCCGAACCTAATTCTATTTTAGCATAGCCAGTTTCAATGTCAATATTGATTTTCAAGATTTTCTATGTTGTAATATAAAGTTTTCCACAAGCCACGCCATCAGAATCCTAACAGAGAAAAACCGAACAAAAATATCAAAAACCGAACAGCCAAAATCCTCGCTCCTAACTCTTCAGCCCAGCTTCAAAGTACATTAATACATACTCCCATCCCCACGAGAGATCAAATCCAGACGAGATATAGTTATTAAACTTGAAATACGGCAGCCCATTCACCAGCTTCGCCATCCGCTCCGCATTCTCCATCACTTCAGGAAGTGTCGCGTCATTCATTACGCACGTTTCAAACTCGTCCGCAAGCCCCACCGACCTTCCAATCTCTATCCAATAGTCCTTTCCCAGCTTATTAAACTCCGAAAACGCCCCCTTCCCAGATTCTTTAAAATACTCATTCCACACTTTTTTGATCGACTCATCATAAAACTCCCAAAACTTCCCCTCGTTCTTCGCGCAATACGTCGCCACCGCTGAATATCGCGATTCGATCGGCCGCGACTCCCCATATTCATACAAAAAGTCCGTCGTCCTTACCTCTATCACTACGTCTTTCTCGCGCACATATTCCTCCAGCGCCTCCCGATGTTCAATCATCGCATTCTCAAACGCAATACAATACGGACACGCAATATCAGAATATATAATAAAATAATTCTTCGCATTCACATCGCCAATCGTCATCTCCTCATACCAAATCTTCTCCGCATTCGATGGCTTCGCACTCACACTCGCGATAATCGCCGCAAAAATCGCCACTACCACAATCATCACCCCGGAAATCCGTAGCACCTTAGCTAGCTTCCCAGTTTTTTCCTCTTCCATTTTTACTCCACTTTTCCTTTGGCTTTCTTCGCCAAATACTTTTCATTTACTATTATAACATACGTTTCAAGCCCCAGCCGCTTCAATGACAAAACAGCAATCAAGACCGCCGCTCCGGTTACCACGCCTGATATCACGCCCGCTACCGCAAAACTCCCCGTCGAAAATATCGCCCCAAGAAGCGGCGTAAGTAGCGTCGTCCCGCAAGTCGGACAGCCCGCCCCCAGCGCGATTAAACCCGCCACGATTCCTGCCTTCTGCATATTCGCAGCATTTTGCTCGCGTTTTTTCTTCCAAAGTAGCACGATCAGCCCAATCAGCGCCCCTTGCAAAATCGCAATCAAAAATCCAAACAACCACTCGGAAAACACCATCTGTATCCCAAACGTCCCAATTAAGGCACTCCAAATAATCTGCAAACTCTGCGGAAATCCCAGCGCCCCCATCAGCTCAAACTTCGAAAATCCCCCCGACAGTAAATTAATAAGCGTACCAAACGCCAAAAACGCCGGCACAAATCCCGCCCAAAATCTCTTTTCGCGCGTCGCCAGCATTATCCCCTTACCAGCCAGCACAAAATCATCGCACCATTTGCGCCAGTTAAACTTTTTCACACAAAAACCTCCACTTATACCCCCATTATATCACACTTATGCTTAAATGTCAAGACGCTCCAGCACCTATGCAAACTCTTTAATCTCGTACTTGCCGCTTTCTACTTCGCTTTCACCAATCACGATTCCCTTTGTAGCTACCGCCGCTGCGTATTTCAGCTTGTCACCCACGCTTTTACCCGCATAGATCACATCCACAGTATTCCCTTCAGCCCGAAGTTCTGCCGCCACTTTTGCCGCAAACGCATATTCGTTTTCCGAAATCGGACAAATACAATAATCCACCACTTTTCGCTCCGTATCGTCTAGAAGCCCATATTCATTCAAAACATAGAATAGCCGTGTCAGCCCAATCGAAATCCCCACGCCCGGCAGCTGCTGGTCCGTATAATACCCCGCCAGATTCTCGTATCGCCCACCAGAGCAAATCGAACCAATCTCCTTGTATTCCGGGATAATCGTCTCAAACACCGACCCAGTATAATAATCTAGCCCACGAATGATCAGCATATCTGCAATCACTTTGCCCTTGAGCCCCTGCGCCTCCAGATTGCCAAGCACAAACGAAAGCTCATCAATCCCCTCGCGCAAAGTTTCTCCGCCCACATGCGCAAAAATCTCCTCAAGTTTCGGCATCACTTCCTCAAGCGTCCCGCGAATTTCCACAAAATCTTCGAGTGTCTTGATCTGCTCCGCGTTCAAGCCTTCTTCCTCGTACGCCGCATGTGTCTTTTCTAGCGGCACTTTCTCCGCATGGTCAATAATCCCAAAAATCACATCGGATTTTTCGGCTAACCCCAAAGTCTCAAGCAGCCCGCCAAGGATTTTCCGGTTCGATACTCTCACCAAAATCTCCGGCTTTACGAAAGTCTTGAGCGCCTCGTACGCCGTCGCCACCACATCCGCATCATAGCCAAGCGGCAACTTATTCCGTCCAATCACGTCAATATCGCACTGATAGAATTCGCGGAACCGCCCCTTCTGCGCCCGCTCCCCGCGGAAATTCCGCCCAATCTGCGTCACTTTGAACGGAAACTTCAAATCACTCTCGTGCTCCACCACATAACGCGCCAGCGGCACCGTATGGTCAAACCTTAGCGCCTGATCCGCATCATCAGCCGTCTCCGCTGTCTTCACTACTTTATAAATCTGTTTCTCGGTATCGCCACCCGCTTTTGCAAGCAATATTTCCGTCCGGTCAATCACCGGCGTCTCAATCGACAAAAACCCATGTGCATGGTACACCCTTGTGATTTCCGCTAAAAGTTGGTTAAAAATCGCTTGCTTGCCCGGTAGCAATTCCTGCATACCGGAAATTGGGGATGTATTTATCTTTTTCATACTAGTAATTATATCACATTTGTGATATAATAGATATATGGTTCTGTAGCTCAGTTGGTAGAGCAGAGGCCTGAAGAGCCTTGTGTCGCTGGTTCAAGTCCAGCCGGAACCACCAGATTTTATATAACTCGGCATTTTGGCCGATTTTTTAGTAGTATTTTTCTGTTAAGTACCCTACAGCAATAGTATACAATTTTGAACTTTTTTTGCATCAAAAAACTGTCAAAAAATGCGGTTTTTACCCCTGTTAAATGTCTGCTAATACCCTAAACAATTTGGTTGGCAAAACCTGCAGTAGTTGAGCTAACTAGTGTATCTCTAATTACATATATGTATAGAAAATCTCACTCGCGATACCGTTTCGTTTTTAGACTCTATTTTATTCTTAGATTCACTGTCTATACTTGCTATTTTAATATTGCCGCCACCTTTAATGGCATCTTCCTTTGAATTATTCTCAGCAACAGTAACGGCCAAATCGAATTCTACGGGTTCTTTTATGTAAGTATCGCCAGACTTTAGACCACCGGGCGTTCTTTTTAGGTTTGCTTTAATCTGTTCAACCGTCGTTTTTACGAATTCCTCAATATTCATACCTATTATTATACCATATTTAACCTTAGAACTAGATTAAGAGTATGCGTTTACCATTTTCTACTCTTATGCGCCCGTGAGCTCTTGATTCTTTAGGTGGCTCCCAATTCAACTTGTCCAATTTATTCATATTATCATCATGAGATAATAGCTGTAAATTTTGCCAATTCCAAAGCGCAAATAGCTCTTGCTCCGTGTTGGCACTCGATAGTGGACGAATATGGTCTATATCGTAGCTCTCGCCATTCCATTTGGTACCATAGTTTTCTAGCCAAGTTCGTTCTAAATAAGCCCATAGTTCTGGGCATTGAAGCCCAATAATTTTGTACGTCCTGGTGTCCTTTGAATAATTTCGTTGTCGCAGCGTAATACCTACAAGTTTTGATACCCGAATCCTTAAATTGAAGATTGGGTCCTTCTTCAT
>JAFRBW010000019.1 GCA_017404685.1 Candidatus Saccharimonadota bacterium | reverse complement strand
GAGCCAATCTCGGCATAGGCATTGCAAGAGAGGCAAGCAATGCCTAGCGCTAGTGCAGTAATAATAATCCTGCACGTAGAGTTATTGCTGCATTTTTTGCGCGTATCCAGAATAACTCTACGTGGAGAATTGTTAAGTTTGCCGAGTTTATTTTTAATCTGTTTTATGACCTGCATGTTGCCTCTCTTTGTTAATTTATCTTTTGGGGGCAACTTTTGCGATTAAAAGTGGCGCCCGGGGCGGTGCCATTACATAAAAACAGCACCGCGAGGTGCAACAGTTTAACTATCTTAAAAGGGTGACCCGATCAAGCGTCAAACTTCCTCGTGGTGCTGTTTCTACGCTTGAGGAGAATCCCATTTAAAAATGGTCCCTTCTTTAAAATAATTAAACTGTTGCATTTTTATTGTATCACGCAAAAAAGAGTTTGGGAAGTCTTGATTTTTTCATTTGATATGTTGTAACATGATATTGACACTGGCGGGAAAGTTCGCTATAATATCATTAGAATGTCAGTGAAATAGCTGCTATACCCCAGTTGCCACAACTGGGGAATATCATTTCTTAAGAATTAGCTTACTTAGCGAGTCACAAATCCTTAAGTAATCCAAAAAAGATAATTTTCCAATTTTGTCGTGTAGTCTGAAGGCACACATGGAACCAGCTTGGGAAAGTAATGCACATTGCATTTTGTCTTTAAAACGGAATTGTTCGTACCAAATGCCATCATGCATCCGAGAGCTAAGTGGTACGCCGAAGAAGAGTGTTCCATATTTTCTGACAATTAGCACTGGCCGCAAAAAATTTCTGCCTTTACCATTAATCTCGGAACCGACATTTTCGCCTATTGCGCACCACCAAACCTCTCTTTCTCTATATTCCCATTTGCGACCAGTACGATGGATTATTTTCTTATACTCAATCCATCTGTCAAAAAGGTCGTTTTTGCTTAACTCTTTTTTTGGTTCGGCGTTATCCATAATGCTCTCCCTAGCATAGGCTCCAGTTATTCATCCCAAGAGGGCGGACACGACCTTTGACTTCGAGGAGGGTGATGAACTCGTTGAAGAGCTCTGGTGGGAGGCGGAGGGATTTCATGATGTCTTCGCCAGAGGTGAGGCCGGTGGCAAGGGCGGAGAGGATTTTGGTCTCGATTTCGTTGTCGCCGAGGAGATTCTGGGCTTTATAGACCTTATGCCGGCGCACAAACTCATCAGGGAAGAGATCGCGCAGAATATCGTTGACACAGGTGACAGGGGTGGCGCCTTGGCGAATGAGAGCGTTGCAGCCTTGGGAATAGGGGCTGGTGATGTTGCCGGGGACGGCATAGACATCTTTGCCTTGGCTTAAGGCGTGGGCGGCGGTGGAGAGCGTGCCGGATTTTTCGGCGGCCTCTACCACAACTACCGCATCAGCAAGGCCAGAGATGAGGCGGTTGCGATAGAGAAACGCGGCGCGCGCATCGCGTGTGCGATGGCCGGCTTCATCGTAATATTCAGTTGGCGCCAGCGGAGCATCGGCGTAATCTGGCGAAAGTGGCGGATATTCACTCATCACGGCGCCGCCTTTTTCGATAATCTCAGCGGCAAGCCCCAGATGGGCCTTGGGGTAGATTTGATCGATCGGCGTGCCAAGAACGGCTATAGTGGTGCCGCCGGCATCAAGACAGGCACGATGACCGATGGAGTCGATCCCGTGGGCTAGGCCAGAAACGATAATTACGCCGCGCCTAGTGAGTTCGTAAGCGATTTTGTAGGCTACCGCTTCGCCATATTTGGTATTATGGCGCGAGCCGACAATAGCGACAGTTTTCTTACGCTCAGGGAAGCCGGTTTGGCCGTTTTTTGCGGTTTTTACCACATTTTGTGGCATTTTTCCATAAAAATACAATGTTTTAGGCTTAAGCGCAATAGAGTCTAACACCTCTGTAAAATCTGCTTCTAGGGGTGAAATTTGGTTGATTTTTTCAAAAAAGTGTGAAAAAAGTGTTGACATTTTATCTCCTGTGTGATATAATGAATATAGTTAGGGGCAACAAAAAGCCTCTATACCGCACCTAAATAAGTTATAATTTCAGTTATACCTTATTAGTATAGCAGAAATTGCGTGCTTTTGAAACCCCTTCGGGCAATAAATTTCTTCATGGTTTATTGTTATAAGTATTACCTCCACTTAGAAGGGGAGCATTTCGAAAGCATAGCAATCCCTCTAACCGGCGGGCCCCGGTATTGTGTGAGGTGGGTCGCGCTTCCGGGGTTCACCCGGTATAGAAAGTGAAGCGTTAGAGGGCCAAAACAGCCCCACAATTGAGTGATGCCCACCCTTACTCAATTGCGGGGCTATTTTGGTGGTTTTGGAAAATCCTTGACTTTTGATAATTATTTCGTAATTTTGGGAAAATATGGTATTATTAGATATATGTCAAAGAATTTGGTGATAGTAGAGAGCCCGGCAAAGGCGCACACAATTGAGAAATACCTGGGAAGCGATTTCAAGGTACTGGCGAGCGTGGGGCATATTCGGAAAGATACGAAAGTAGATAAAAGTACTTTTGATGTGACGTATGAAATTGATCCGGGGCATAAATCTATTATCACTGAACTCAAAAAAGAGGCCAAGGCGGCGGAAAAAGTTTGGCTAGCGACGGATGAAGACCGCGAAGGCGAGTCGATTTCGTGGCATCTCTCGGAGGTGCTGGGGTTGCCAAAAAATACGGCGCGGATTACTTTTCACGAGATTACAAAGCCGGCGCTAGAGGCGGCAATTAAAAATCCGCGGACGGTGGATATGGATATGGTGTCATCGCAACAGGCGCGGCAGACGCTAGATATGCTGGTGGGGTACGATCTTTCTGATATGGTGCGGCGCAAGGTGCCAGGGGCGATTTCGGCGGGGCGGGTGCAAAGCCCGGCGCTGAGGTTGATTGTAGAGCGCGAGAAGGAAATTGAGAAATTTGAAGGCAAAGTCTCGTTCAAGGTGACAGGGAGGTTCCTCAAGGATGCGGATGGGGCATATCAGGGTGACGAGGCTGGCTGGGATTTTGATGCGACGTACGACGGAGAGGCTCCGGCGGACGAAAAGACGGCTGCAACGCTTCTCACTCAGCTATCCCAGGCTAAATATACCGTAAAGAACGTAGAAGAGACCGATGGAACGAAAGCCAACCCAGTGCCGTTCACGACAGCGGCGCTACAGATTGAGGCAAACTCTAAGCTGGGATTCTCATCGCGGACGACGATGAGCGCGGCGCAAGGGCTATACCAGGCGGGGCTGATTACTTATCACAGGACGGATTCGCTTAATTTGTCTTCGCAGGCGGTGGCGGCGATTGCAGATTTTATCAAGACGGAATATGGGCCAGAATATCTAAAAGTGCGACATTTTAAGACCAAGGATGCTTCGGCGCAAGAGGCGCACGAGGCGATTCGGCCAACTTTAGTGACACGAATGGCGGCAGGAAAAAACGATTACGAGAAAAAGCTCTACCAGCTGATCTGGTCGCGGACGGTGGCGACACAGATGGCGAATGCAAAGGTTGCCAAGACTACTATCACGATTGGGGCTGATGGTTCTAAGGGAAATACTGGGGATTTTGTGGCCAAGGGCGAAGTGGTGGTGTTTGATGGGTTTTTAAAAGTCTATGGTAAGTCTAAAGATTTGGAGCTGCCGAGAGTACAAAAGGGCGACGTGGTGTCGTATCTATCGCTCACGGCGAGGCAAACTTTCGCAAAACCGCCGGCCCGCTACACTGAGGGTTCGCTCGTGAAGAAGCTAGAGGAGCTTGGCATTGGGCGGCCGTCCACTTATGCATCAATCATGACCGCGATTCAGGCGCGAGGATACGTAGTGAAGGGTGAAAGCGAGGGGGAAGAGCGCGAGGTAGTGGAGCTCAAGGTGGAAGACGGAAAGTTGAATCGCTCAGTGGTACAGGAGAAATATGGGGCGAACAAGGGAAAACTGGTGCCGACCGCGATTGGTGAGCTGGTAGCAGGGTTCCTTACTGAGAACTTCAAAAACATCGTGGACTATAAGTTTACTGCGAATATCGAGAAAGACCTGGACCTCGTGGCGGATGCGAAGCTAGAGCGTGTGAAGATGCTCCGGGATTTTTATGGGCCGTTTCACGATACAGTGCTGGTGGCGAATGGGGTAGAGCGATATAATAACGCGCGACTTTTGGGCCATCACCCGGATAGCGGTAAGCCGATTTATGCCAAAATCGGTAAAAATGGTGGTTTTATCCAGCTGGGCGATAACGAGAAAGAATGTGGCGAGAAACCGCGGTTTGCACCGCTGCCAAAGCGGAAGTCCGTAAAGACGGTGACGCTAGATTTGGCCCTGAAACAGCTGGAGCTGCCGGTCTTGCCGAGGCTTCTTGGCTCAGCGCCAGATGGGGCAGAGCTAATTGCGGCGAACGGGCCGTTTGGACCGTACCTCAAGGGCGGAAAATACAACATCCCTATGAAAGATTTGGATCCTTATACCGTGACGCTGGAGGAGGCTTTGCCGCTTTACCAGAAAAAGGTAGATTCTATGATTGCGGACTGGGGAGAGATTCAGATTATTAACGGCGCATATGGGCCATACGTGAAGGGGCCGGGGCGGCGCAATAACGTGAAGATTCCAAAAGAGCGCGATCCAAAGACAATCACGCTGGACGAGGCGCGCGAAATGCTGGAGAACAAGCCAAAGACGAAGCGTGCAGTAAAGAAGTCTGCAGCAAAGAAAACCGTAGCTAAGAAGCCTGCGGCAAAGAAAACTGTAGCTAAGAAGCCCGCAGCAAAAAAAGCTGTGGCAAAGAAGGCCACAACGAAGAAGATTCCAGCCAAGCGCACTACGGCCAAGAAAAAATAAAATAACCCCGCCTAGGCGGGGTTATTTAGACCTAAGGTGCAGGACTTAGCAAGTAGCATTGCCGAAAATCTGGGGCGCATCGGGGTCGAAGGTTTCGTTGGGATCAACACCCTCCTCGGCGGCCTTGGCTGGGCTGTCGATAGCATCGCCGAAGCGTTCCTTGGCAGCACTATAGGCGTAGTTATGATTTTCGCGACGAGCAGCCAGCTCAATCAGGCCCTTTGCGACATTATTACAAACATCGCGCAGGCAATCAAACTGTTCATCGAGCTCATCGCCGCGAGCATTCAATTCGTTTATCATCAGAATGAGATTGACAATGCTGGAGATAAAACAGGCGACTGCCGCAAAACGATTCTTAAGGATGAGCCCGGCTATGCCGGCCAAGGCAAAGCCGGCCGAGGCTACAAGGTGTAAACCAAGTTGGCGCTTAGTACGATGCAAAGTCTCGGACATCATCGTGGCAGCAGCCTCGGCGTTTTCGCCTTCAAACTCGAGATCTTCGATCATCATGGAAATGCGCACTTGGTCGACATAGATTGCTTCGCGTACCGCATCAATCGTGGCGAAAGGATAAAAAATCGACATCATTGGTGGGGAATAGCGACAAAGACGCTTGGCCATTTCGTCGATCGCACTACTAGGGTCTACTTCGTAATGACCATTTATAATGGAGCGTAAAATCCGGAACGTGCCTGTAGCTGGAGCCATGTTCGTCACCTCCTTAAGTCCATGGTTGTAAGGTGCTATAACTTTATTATAGCACATAATATATTTTGGATTATGTTTATGTTTTTACAATTTTATTCAAAAAATGTAAAAAATGTGCTACAATAGTAAGTGGGAATACAAAAATTCGTAATTGACATTAAACACAAATAATGATATAATAAAAATAATTGCCAATTTTAACAGAGGCGGAATAAAAGGAACTACTGATGAATCAAAACGCTGAAATCCTCAAAAAAGCAATTGACGGCAGTCTCAAAATCATTGAGCAGGATCGTGAAAGGGAAATCATTTCTCGCAGGTTTGGCCTTACTGGCTACAAAGAAACTCTTGAGCAAATTGGGGAAATGTTGTCAATCACGCGTGAGCGCGTGCGGCAACTTGAGAAAGCGATTTTGATTCATCTACAGATTACCGCTGAGGATAAAGGGATTCCGGGGCTGGTTCCGGCCGAAAAACTACTGGTGAGAAATTTGACCGAAATGGGGCGGGTGGCGAAACTTTCCGACCTAGCAGATAAGATTTACGAGAAGCCTACCAACGCGTCTGAACGTGCTGGGATTTATTTTATTGCGACTATGGCGAAGAATCTGACCGTGGTAGAAGAGAATGATATGTATTTTGCGGCGGTGGGAATTGCGGAGTATGGTGATGCGGTGGTTATCAAGGCGAAGGTTGACGAAATTGTGAAAATTATCGCAGCAAACAAGAAACCGATGACGATTGACGAACTTGACGAAAAGCTAGATTATGAGCATCCTGACCATATTAAGGCGGTTGCGTCAATTTCGCGACAGTTGGCTTCTTTAAACGGGCTAATTGGCCTCTCGAAATGGCCGGCGGTGAATCCGAAGAACATTCGGGATAAGATTTTCGTGATTTTAGAATCGCATAAGGAGCCGATGCATTTTTCGGACATCGCGCAGGAGATTAAAGATTCTAGTTTTAAGCGCAAGAACGTGACGGTGCAGGCGATTCACAATGAGCTCATCAAAGACCCGCGATTTGTGTTGATTGGGCGGGGGATTTATGCGCTTTCTACCTGGGGATACAAGAAGGGAACTATCTCTGAGATTATCACGGCGGCGTTAGAGAAGGCAGGGAAGCCTCTCACCAGGGAAGAAATCGTAAAACAGGTGCTTAGAAACCGCAAAGTCAAAGAGACGACCGTGCTTTTGAATCTCCAGAATAAGAAATTGTTTAAGAAGGTTGATAAAAACTTATATACCATAGCATAATATGATATAATTATTGTATGGATCAAGTCATACATTTTATTCTAATGCCAATATTTTGGATACCGGTGGTGGGAGTTTTAGCACTAATGACCTATTTGAATTACAAGAAACTAAATAAACTAAAAGTACTGAATGTGGATTCGGTGCTACTTATGCTGGAGATTCCGCGCACGAATGACAAGAAGGAGCTGGCGGCCGAGCAGATGTTCGCTTCGCTCCATGGGATTTTGCGTGATAAGGTGGAACTAAAAAACTCTGGTGGCGTGCAAGAGCATTTGTCGTTTGAGATCGTGTCGACCGCGGGGCAGATTCGGTTTTATGTGTGGGTGCCGAAAGTTTTGCAGAGCTTTGTGGAGGGGCAGATTTACTCGCAATATCCAACGGTGCAGATTTTCCGGATGGAGGACGACTATGTTGACGACAGGGAAAAGTATCCGGTGAAATACTCGGCAGAGCTGGGGCTATCAGACTCGGATGCGCTGCCGATCAAGACTTTTGAATCGTTTGAGGTGGATCCATTGGCTGGAATTACCGGAACTTTGGCGAAACTAGACCCGGATCAGACTGAGGAAATGTGGATTCAGATTCTCACGCGGCCGATTCCGGATAATTGGCACAAGAGCACCACAGATAAGTGGGTACGGCGGGCAAAATCTGGGCGGCGAATGGTGCTACCTGGGACTGGAATAGATTGGACTTACGTAGCGGAGATTTTTGGCGCGCTTTTCCGGCCGCCAGCTGGAGGGACGGGGTCTGATACGAAAGTGGAACTTTCTGAGCGCACTAAGACGCAGATTAGTAAGGCCGAGGAAAAAGCAACGAAACTAGGCTACGAGGTAAAGATACGTCTAGTGTATCTTGGCTCGTCTGAGGTTGATGCGAAGCTGAATATGCAGGCGCTGGTGGGGACGTTTAAACAGTTTAATTCTACGAATTTGAATGGGTTCCGGCAGATTGGCGGGAGCTTTAACCCGAAGGCGCTGGATGCGTATAAAATGCGTGAATTTCAAGACCATGGGTTTATCTTGAATATTTCGGAGCTAGCATCGCTCTATCATTTGCCGCATACATCAGTGGAAACGCCAAATATCGTGTGGGCGTCGTCTAAGACGGCTGAGCCGCCGGCTAAATTGCCAGTTTTAAACGGCAATACCGCGCACGATGCGGAGATTTCGGCCTTTGGGTTGACGAATTTCCGGGGGATCAATCATCAGTTTGGCTTGCTGCGCCGTGATCGTTCGCGCCATGTGTATATAATTGGGCAAACTGGCGCAGGGAAGAGTGGGATGCTGGAACTTTTGGCGCTGTCGGATGTGTACTATAATCAGGGATATTGCATTATCGACCCACATGGGGATTTTGCGATTGATAATTTGAAATTTGTGCCTGCTTCGCGAATTGATGATGTGGTGTATTTTAACCCGGCGGATACGGCGTACCCGGTGGCGTTTAACCCGCTAGAGATTACAGATCCGTCGCGGAAGCCGAATATTTGTTCGGAAGTGATTGGGGTGTTAAAGCGGATGTTTGGCGATTCTTGGGGGCCAAGGCTGGAGCATATTTTGCGTTATACCCTGCTGGCGCTTTTAGATCGGCCGTCCACGACGCTGCTTGATATTTCGCGGATGCTGACGGATAAAGATTTCCGGAAGGAGACTCTGGATTATTGTACCGACGTGACAGTGCTACAATTCTGGAAACACGAGTTTGGCCAGTGGAACGAGAAACAGGTGAACGAATCGATCGCGCCGGTGCTCAACAAAGTGGGGGCGTTTACGGCGAATCCGATCATCCGGAACATTATTGGGCAGCCAAAATCGTCGTTTGATATCCGGAAAATTATGGACGAAGGGAAGATTTTAGTGGTGAACCTGTCTAAAGGCCTGATTGGCGAGGACAATGCGGGGATTTTGGGCGCGTTTTTGGTCACTAAGGTGCAACTTGCGGCGATGTCGCGCTCTGATATTCCGCGCGTGGAGGATCGGCGGCCGTTTTACCTCTATGTGGATGAGTTTCAGAACTTTGCGACGGAATCTTTTGCGGTGATTCTCTCCGAGGCGCGTAAATACGGGTTGAACTTGACCGTAGCGAACCAGTACGTTGCCCAGATGACGGAGCAAGTGCGTGATGCGGTGTTTGGCAACGTAGGGACGACGATTTCGTTCCGGGTGTCGGCTGATGACGCGCCAGTGCTGGTGAAACAGTTTGAGCCGACTTTTGAGGCGTCGGATCTGCTTCAACTCAATAACCGGCATTTTATTATCTCGATGATTATTAATGGCGAGAAGGTGCCGGCATTCTCGGCTACGACGCTTTCGATTCCATCGTCGCCGGAAGACAACTTTGATGCGATCGTGTCGGCGTCTAGGGCGGCCTATGGGCGGCCTAGAGCGGAGGTGGAGGCGGAAATCCGCGAGACGATTGAGCAGAGCGAGAAATACAAGAAGGAACTCTCTGATTCTGGGCGTGAAGCTGGGGAAGCAGGGGCTAGTGGCGCTAGTGGCTCTGGCGTGCAGTTTGTAGTAAAATCCGAACAAAAACCGAACTTTAAATACGTACCGACGCCGCAGGCGGACCTTCGGCGCTCTGGGCTTAGTCCAAATGCCGCGGAGGGCAAAGAACGGCTGGGGCTAAAGGATTTGGCGAAACTGGTGGGGAATAATAGTAGTAGTGAACCTAGTGGGACAGAGAAGCATCAGAGAAAAGGGAAAAACGGCAAAAAGAAGGGAAATAGCCCTTCCCCTACCTCTGTTAGTTCCCCTGTTAATGGTTCGAATGACAGTGCTACTTCTTCCCCTGTTCGCCCAGAGGTGGTGTATCAAGAGAAATCCCCGGTACAGATTAGCCCAGTTGAAACGCAGATTAATCTGGGGCGGGCGATCAAGGATCCGGCAGATTACGCCAGTAAGGATAATTCGGTGGACGGAATCCTTAGCATTAAGCATTAGGAAATAAACGGGAATTATAGTAAAAAATCAGGCTTTTGGCCTGATTTTTATATATTTTGGACGCATGGACAATCGTCTTTTTGTTAAATACGTAATGTCGCACAATGTATATTTTGCGTCATTATGGAAGCTGGTAGGTGAATGATGGTGAATATGGTCTTTTGTGGCCAATAACTTCTAATGCTAGTGGAACAACTGATAAAACAGGGGAATTAGTGGCCACAGAATATGTATTTTAGGGAGCGCTCGCTGGCGCGCCATTTTCATTGTTACAACATTTCACTCAATCCTCGTCTCGATCAAGTTGACTCGCCCCTAAAGGGGCTCGCAAAGTCGTAAAATTAGCTTGGGCTGGCTCAATACTCCCTAAAATACATATTTTGTGGCACGGATTCGCTTGAATTTGCCGAGTTTCCACAGGTTTTTGATCGAATTTGCGAATTTGACATTTCCCCTTTAGTGTTTCCCTATTCTTGTATTTTTCCCTGTTTTTCGGGAAGTTTGAGTGCGGGAGGATGTAAAAAAGTTGGATTTTACCCGAACAGAAACCGAACAGAAAGAGCATTAAGCATGACCGAACAAAAACCGAACGCTTCCCTATTTCCAGTAGGCTTTGCCATCTATACGGACATCGATGTATTCGAAATCGGAGACGTTGATGGAGGAGAGATAGCGGATCATACGGTCGGCGTCTTCGGTGGTGACACCGGTGTCGCGGTCGATGATAGTCTTGACGTAGCCGCTGACGCCATCAAGGTAGAAATCGACTTCGCGGATGGAGCCGACTGGGAGGACGGCTTTTACTGGCGTGTAGCCGAGATCGCGGAAATCGGCTTCGGCTTGGCCGATGTATTCTTTCATGCGACTAGAGAGATGCGCGGCGCCATTGCCAGCGTCTTCGTCAATAACTTCGATAGTGGGAGAATATGGGACGACGACGGAGACTGAACCGGCGGGCAATAATTCCCCGTCCGTGACGAGTAAACGGCCGAGAAGCACCAATAATACCGCCACAGCGATAAAAATCGAGGACGTGAGGATGATGCGCGAGATTTGTTGGCGGCGGAGCTTTTTGTGGATGCTGGCGCGTTCTGAGGCCGTTTCTAGCTTTTCCCTACGGGCGCCGATGACTCGGCCGGATTTCATGCGGCCTCCTCTAGGATAAGGTCGGCAAGGTGGCTAGCGGCGTCGCTTTTGGCTTCTTCGTGAAGGTTATTGGCGAGCTCGGTGCAGAGTTTTGGCGAACGGATGAGACGGCGAATGTCCTCGATAAGCTTGGAAGGATCGGCCAACATGTCGGCGTCCTTTAGCATGATGGTGGCATTTAGAGATTCGAGGCGCTCGGCGTTTCGGACCTGGTGACTGCCAGGTAAACGCTCGTACGGGACGAGAATGGTGGCTTTCTTTAGCGCGGCGAGCTCGGCGATGGTGGTTGCACCGGCACGCGAGACTACAACATCAGCGGCACCCATAAGTTCGTTCATGGTGGTATTAAACTCCCACATGCGGAAATTGGATTCGAGACTGGCGTGGTCCCAGTTTTCGTACTTTTTGAGGTCGATCATGCTCTCGTAGTGCTTGCGGCCAGCGACAAGCGCAACAGAAGTGAACTTGAGGAGCTCTGGAAGAATCAGACGAGTTGCGTTATTGAGGTTCTCGGAGCCTTGAGAACCGCCAGTGATGACGACAAGAGGCTTGGCTGAGTTAAAGGAGAAGGCTTTTTTGAGCGAGGCTTTGCGGGAATCGGAGACGGCCTTAAACTCTGGGCCGACTGGGATGCCGGTCCAGATGTAATTATTGTGCTCTTTTTGGGCTTCTTCGGAGATTGGCATGCCGAAGGCGACTTTTTTGGCTTTTTTGATAAGGAGGCGGTTGGTGAGGCCGGTGACAGTGTCGGACTCGTGGAGGATGTACGGAATCTTGAGGAACCTTGCGACGAGGCCGACTGGGAGGCAAACGTAGCCGCCCTTTAGGAAGATGATGCTAGGGCGGGATTTTTTGGGTAGGAGGCGCACGAAACTGATGATGATGCCGCCTAGGAACTTGAAAAAGCCGAAGATGTTGCCGAAGATGAGGTCTTTCAGGGTGATTTCAAAATAGGTGAAATAATCGCGAAAAGTCCAACCGGAATAGCGGTGGAATTTGCCGGCCGGGAGGCGGCGGACTTTGATGTGGGTGGAAACGCCGAGTTCGGTGGTGAGCTTGGTGACGTTGCGGAAATATTTGAAATCAGTCCAAAACTCGACACTCGCACGAGGTTTTTTCTCTAGTATTTTACGAATTACGGCGACGGCTGGAGTAATGTGACCCCCGGATCCGCCCCCGACTACTAATATCTACATTTTTTACTTCCTCTCTACTAGTATAACACGAAAATTGCAAAACGAGGCCTAAAGCGTAAGCCAAAAAAACCATGCTAGTGCCGCCATAGGAGAGGAGCGGCAAAGTAATACCGGTGACGGGGACGAGGCCAGTCATGGCCATGATGTTGACGACGACTTGCGCGAGGGTCCAACCAAAGATGCCAACAGTGACGAGACGCTCGTCTGTGGCGACTGTGTGGCTGGCGACCTTGAGGATGCGAAGTAGCAAGACGCCAAAAACGGAGAGGACTAAGAATAGCCCGATGAAGCCGAACGTTTCGCCCATAATGGCGAAGACGGAGTCGTTGATGGATTCTGGGAGATAGCCGGTGGCCTGGACGGAGTTGCCGATGCCGACGCCGGTGAGGCCGCCGGTGCCGATGGCAAGCATGGAGTTCTCGATATGATAAGTCTGGTCGGAGCTTTCGGCGCCGGTGATAGTATCTACCCATGCGTTGATGCGTTCCATGCGGTGCGCGGAGGTGACAACCGAGCCGATAGCGACGGCAATGACGATAACAAGCATAATCCAGTATTGTTTGGCGGGGACGCCGGCGATGAGGAGCATGCAGAAAATGATGGAAATAAGTGCAACGCCGGTGCCGAGATCGCCTTGTGCGACGACGACAAGACCGAGTGAAGCGCCACAGACTAGAATCAGCGGTAGCCAAAACTCCTTCCATTTGCCGATGGCGTTTTCTTCTCTTTTTCTGGTGAGAAAATCGGCGAGATAGATGACGAGGGCGAGTTTTAGAAACTCGGCTGGCTGAAAACTGACTATGCCGAGATTAAACCAGCGACATTCGCCAAGTTCACATTTTGCGAGCGATGAGCCGGAAAGCGCCAAGACATAAAGGGCGACAGACATCAGAATGGCGATGATGATAAGGGGTTTTGCGAATTTTTGTACATACTTGTACGGAATGACTTTGAAGGCTAGAAAAAAGGCAACGAGCGAAATGGCGACAGAGCGGAGTTGGCCGATGAAAAAGTAATTCCCTGCGTAGTCGGTGCCGTAGGTGGAGTTTAGGACGTTGGCGCGCATCGGGCCGATGGCGTAAATCACGATGAGGCCTAGCGCCATAAGACCGAGGGTTGCAAATAGGATGACGATGTCGGATTTGTGTTTACGCATGATCGTAGCCTCTCCTGGCGGGGCCTGTCCTCGCATTTTCCCCCATCCTCGCTAAGGCTCGGCTGGGGGTCCCCCAAGCTCGGCCACCCGCCATGCTATACCACATTAAATCGTGCCTCCAACTGCGGCGAGAAAGACGCCAAGGAGCGCGCAGACGCCGGCAATAATCCAGAAGCGCATGACGATTTTGGCTTCGCCCCAACCTTTAGCCTCAAGATGATGGTGGAGCGGGGCGGAGATGAAGATTTTTCTTTTTAGGAACTTTTTGGAAGCGAGTTGGATGAGCGAGGAGCCGGTCTCGACCACAAAAACTAGACCAATGACTGGGAGTAAGAGGAAGGAGTTAGTCATCATGGCAACAACGCCAAGCCCAGCGCCGAGGGCGAAGGAGCCAGTGTCGCCCATCATGAAACGGGCTGGTGGGACGTTGAACCAGATGTAGGAGAGGAGCCAGCCGACGACAGTCATACAAAAGCCGAAAAGTAAGAAGTTGCCCTGGAAAAGCGCGATGACGCCGAAGGCGCCGTAGGCGAGCATGGCGAGGCCACCAGAAAGACCATCGAGACCATCGGTGATGTTGACGGCGTTTGAGGTGGCGACAACGGAAAAGGCAAAAATCAAAATCATGGCAGCAACACCGACTTCGACATTGCCGATGAATGGGATGAGGATGGAAGTCCAGCCGAGCTTAACGGCGAAAAACCAACCGAGGGCCAAGCCCACCATGGTAATTAGGAAAAACTTGACTGGGCCGCGGAGGCCGGCGGCGCCACGACCGGAGCCGAAAATGTTGATAGCGTCGTCAATCACGCCGACGAACGAGCCGCCAAGAAAACCGACAAGCGGGAGCCATGTCTGGCCGCGATCGAGATTGAAAATCCAGGTGACGATGGTGACGGCGATGACGCCGATGAGCCCGGCCATGGTCGGGAAAGTACGCTTGAACTTGTGAGCGTGGAGCTTGGTCATAACTGGGAGGGCTTTGCCATCGACAGTGGTTTTTTTCTGTTTTTTCCAAAAATGATACTTGTATGCAAAATGAGTGTAGACTGGCGTCAACATCATCGAGAACAAGAAGCTCGCGAGGGCCAAAAGAAGCCCGTAGAACATTTCTTCGTTGATTGTCATAAGAATATTATAACACAGGTTGGATTTTTTCGTAACTAATCAGGAAGTGCGAAATGGAATCGAAGAGATTAATGACGTCGGTACCCTGGAGAGCTTGGCCCTCGCCCCAGGCCTTGGCCATGACGACATATTGCGGAAGTTCACCGCTAGGGCCGAGAAAACCGATGTAGGAACCAACGAGATTCTGCATGGAAGAGTCGTAGGCGCCGTTGACGAGAACCTGGGCGGTACCAGTTTTGCCGCCGATGGCATAGCCTGGCCGATCAACGCCGCCGCGAACTTTCCAGCTGCGGTTATTAATGAGCATCTCGCGCATGGTGGCGGAAGTGGATTCTTTTAGGATTTTTTCGTCGATTTTTTCGGTGTTTTCTAGGGGCGTGATGGTGCCGTTTTTTTCTAATGTACCCTTGACGATGGTAGGGGTAATGTAGCGGCCGCCGTTTACGACGGCGGAAAAAGCGGTGGCGGTCTCAATCATGGTGGCGCTTAAGTTCTGGCCGAAGGTCATGTTGGCATAGGCGGCGTTTAGGCCATAGATTTCGGCGTGGGGATCCCAGACGAAACCTTCGCTCTCGATGAGCTCGATGCCGGTGGGCTGATTCAAGCGAAACTTATTGGCGTAATAATCGTAGAGCTTTTCCCTGGCGGCGGCGGTGATTTCGGCGTCGTTATCGCCGAGGAGTTTGAGAGCGTGGATGGAGCCGGTGTTGAAGGACCAGTAGAGGGCGGTTTTCATATCGACGTATTGGTTATTGAGGCGTTGTTCGGCATTTTTTATAGTATTTCCGTCGATGTTTTCGTAGCCTTTGTTATAAAAAGTGGTATCGGCGGACATTTTGCCTTCGTTGATGGCGGCAGAGTAAACAAAACTCTTGAAAATCGAGGCGGGCTCGTAAGGGACTTCGGTGACTTGATTGAGGTAGGCGGAGGCGTCTTTGACGTTGCCGTAATCGGCAGGGTCGTAGTTTGGGAGAGCGGTCATGGCGAGAACTTCGCCGGTGTTTGGATCCATGATGAGAACGGCAGCGTTGGTGGCGCTGGAGTTATTGAGGAAATCTTGCATAATTTCCTCGACGCCGCTTTCAAGGCCGCGGTCGATAGTAAGGACGATGTCTTTGCCGTCTTCGGCGGGGATTTTGATGTTGTCGCTGCCGATGGAAAGGGCGACGTTGTTGATATCGGAAACAGTCTTAAGGGTGCCGTCTTTTCCGGCGAGAAGATGGTTTAAGGAACCTTCGACGCCGTATTGGCCGAGGCCATCGGCGTTGACGAAACCGAGGATGGTAGAGGCCATTTCGCCCTCTGGATAGACACGGCTGTTCCCTTCTTTTAGCCAAACGTAATCGATGCCTTCGGCGGCGATTTTGGTGGCGATGGAATAGGGGACGTTTTTAGCGACGATGGAGTAGCGGAGACCTTCGGTGCTATAAACTTCATCGAGATTTACAACAATGTAATCTTTGGCGTATTTTTCGAGGGCGGATTTGATCTGGTCTTTGTCGGTGAAACCTGGGTCAATGACGATTTGATAGACGGTTTGATTTAAGACGACGGCGACTGGCTCTCCCTTATCCATCATGTAGATTTCGCCGCGGCCGGCGGTGATGGTCTCAAGTAAGGTGTGTTGGTCGCTGGCCTTGGCTACCCAGATATCGTGCTCTAAAATTTGGATGGCAAAAAGTCGCACAGTGATAATCGCTAGTGCGACGAGGGTTAGATTTCTGAGGATTTTAATGCGAGGCATATATATTATTATAACACTAATCGGTGACGTAACCAGAAACTGTGGCGTCTTCCATGGCTTTGGCAACGGTACTGTTTTTGGCGGCGGCGACAGAGGTGAGACGAGCTTTTTCGACAGCGAGATCATCGCGGCGAGCGGTCATTTCGGAGATTTCGGATTCTACAGCAGAAATTTCGTAGTCAAAACTGGTGGCTTTGGTGCCCTCGGCAACGTAAATCAAACCGAAAACCAATGTGATAAGACTGATGATGACGATTTGTGAAATTGAGCCTAAGCTACGCCTTTCGTGGCGGACAGTGTTGCGGCCACGGGTAAAGCTAGTGGCGCCTGGGGCTCTTCGGGATACATAGGTATTCCCAGACACATAGGTGGTTTGACTTAACATTTTTTATTTTCCTCGCTTGTTTATGTTTGTTTTTTTGAGTTTTCTTAGTCCAGGACGCTTAGGAGACAGGGCTATAAGTGTCTCAAAAGCGGAGCCTGGGAAGGTCATACACTTCACTCTCCGTGAAAACTCTATTTTTGTTGGCGGGCTTCCACACTCTTAATATTTCAGCCCATGTCTCTTGGTGGCGGGGCCTTTTGCCCCGCCCATTTGCGCGTAATTTGTTGTTCCTTAGCGGAAGTTGACCTTGATGGTCTGCTTGCGAGATTTGTTCGCTACTACGATTTGCTTTGGCATATTATGCTCCTTTTTTTGTTTTATGTTTTTATTTTTATCAATTCCGCACAGCCACTCGCAGTTTGGCACTCCGGGCGCGCGGGTTGATAACTAACTCATCGGTGTCCGCAACGATTGGTTTCTTGGTCGTGAGAGTGAGGGTTGATTCTTCGCCATGGCTGGATGCTTCTTTGAAGTAATCCTTGACCAGGCGATCCTCTAGACTGTGAAAAGTAATAATCGCGAGGCGACCGTTCTTATTCAGTAGCGCGGGGAGGAGCGGGAGAGTTTTTTCAATCTGCTCTAACTCGCCGTTTACTACGATGCGAATCGCCTGAAAGACTCTAGTGGCGGGATGGGTGCGGCTATACTTGGATTTTTGTGCTATGAGGTTGGCGAGCTCCTTGGTGCTGTTTATCGGGCGGTGATGCACGATTTCTCTAGCTAAGAGCTTGGCGTGGCCTGGGGTTTCTTCGCCATACTTCACGAAGATTTCTGCTAGGTTATGCTCGCTCCAGCTGTTTACAATATCGCTCGCTTTCAAACTTTGCCTGCGATCCATCCGCATATCTAGTGGGCCGTCGTCTTTAAACGAAAAGCCGCGCTCACTAAAATCTAGTTGCGGGGACGAAACTCCAAAATCCGCTAGTATGAGGTCGAAAGTCCTTCCACACTCTAAAAGCTGTAGCACTGAACTGTAAAAATCCTGGTTTATGATCGTGGTGTCTTTGAACTTGCTTTTTAAGTACTCTGCGGCAAATTCGTCGCGATCCACGAGAACGGAATCTTTATAGGTCTGTGTCACATCCAAAATAGATTTAGCGTGTCCGCCGTAGCCAGCCGTGAGATCCAGATAGGTTTCACCGGGCTTTGGGGCAAGACTTGCTAAGACTTCTTTCCATAATACTGGGATATGTAGTTTTTCCATACCTTTATTATACTACGTTTGAGACCGATCAACTAGAAACTTCAGCGGTTTTGTTTCTGTTTGATTTTTGTTTGATTTCACAATATAATCCACCACGATTTACCAGCGCGAAGCTAATCATATATCGCAGCCGTTGAGAGACTTATTGTGCATTTGGCCTGATGCCACTATATTATTATAATGGTGGCCATAGAGTTTTATTGGGAGGTGTGTTTTGAGGAAGGTGCGCACGATTTTGGTTTCGCATCTCGCGTATAGTAATGCGCGCCGAAACTCCTAGTTGGCCGGTCTCAAACTTGTTAATGTGCTTTTTTGTTTGTGGTTTTTATTATTATTTCCACTGATTTCAGTATATTACATTTTTTTGAAAAATGCAAGAGCTTTTTTAGACTTTTTTTAAGATTTTGTTTTCCACCAAATGTGGAAAACTTCCCTGTTAATTTCCCGAACAAAAGCGGTTGACAATTCCCTGATTTTGTTTTATAGAAACCGAACAATCAGAGGCACACTGGTTAGTAGAGGTCTATTTTCTTTGCGCTTCGCTAGCGCGCCATGTTAATTTGACAACGTTTCGCTCAATCCTCGCCTCGATCAAGTTGACTCGCCCTTTGGGCTCGCAACTTTACTCGTCTCGGATGAGGAAAATTGTCGAATTAACTTGGGCTTGCTCAATGCAAAGAAAATAAACCGCTACTAGCCAATTTCAACTCGTAAAGTGTGTTATAATAGAAGAAATAAGTGAGGAAAATTATGGAAAATGAACCGTTTGACGTGTTCCTGTGGGCGAACGAAATTGACGAAGTAAAGAATAATGTGAGTGCGGAGCTGTTTTTGTTTAATAAAAACTATACTCCGTATAAGATAAAGTATTCTGATAAGCTGGCGGGGGCGGTGAAGGCGATGTTTATGCAGGAGGCCGTGCAGTTTATCATTAAAGAGGCGGATAAGGGGCTAGAATGTCGCGAATATGAGAAAGCGGATGGTGAGGAGAAGGTGATTTATCGTACTTCCCTGTCTAATGTGGGGAGGGCGGAGACGCTGATTCACCTGATTGAGAAGGAATACAAGGATATTGATTATTTCTCTGAGAATGAGTATGATTTTAAGAAGGTAAAAGGTATTATTGCGAAGTTTACCTATCCGGGTGGCGATGAGGGAGTGAAGACGTTCTACATCGCGAAGCTTTTGCCGGCGTCGTCGGCGCTCAAGGGGGCGACTTCTTGGGAGATTAATGGCGAATCGTTTGAGCCGTTTTCCGCCGAGATTGCGCTCAAGATGCCGGATGATAATCAGGTGGCGATTGTGGGGGATACGATTATCGTGTTTAATCAGGCGAAGTTTGAGAATTTGTTCCAGTATGATTTTAAGTCGCAGGTGATTGCGGATGCGAAGGCGCGGGAGCTTTCTGAGAAGTATAGGTTGTCTTTTGCGGAGGGGCTGACGCTGAATGCGTTGCTTGCAGACAAAAAACCGCTGCTCAAGAAGGTGCAAGCGATGGATATTGCGGAGGAGATGCCGCAGGATAAGCTGCTCGAATACGCGGACGAGATGCAGCTGGAGCTGATGACGGACGATGATGGGTCGATCATCATTATGGATGACAAGGACCTTGCGATGTTTGTGAATCTAATCAATGAAGATTATTTCATCTCGCCGGTGAATGGGAAGCGGTATGAGATTAAGAGCAAAAAGTTGCTTGGGGAGCCGGACGGAGAGCCGCCGAGGGGGTAAAGGTTGATTGCGTGTGGCTACAGTCGCGCGCTAGAGCTCGGCGTATGGGCGGGCGATGAAATCGGTCTCGCCGAGGGCCACCAGATTGGCTTCGAGGCGAGATTTGATGGCGGTGACGGAATCTGTGGACTTGATTTCCGTCTCGACCTTAGCATAGGCATCGCCGTTATCCAGCTGGTCGAGATGGATAGTTCCCTCTTCGGTGTCCATGGTCTGGCGGCGGCGAGAAACTTCTTTTTGTGGCGTAAAACCAAGCTGAAGGATGATGCTAGCGGTGGCAGAGTAATCTGCGACGGGGGTTTCTTCAATGATGTCAATACTAGAATCTTCGATATGACGGCGGAGGATGAGGGTGTATTCTGGGGCCTCATCTACCGCGTACATGGTCGTACGCATAATGAGGCGCGGGAAGTTATTCCCTGGCCTATAGCCGCGCGGGACGTAAACGCGATCGTGCTGCCAGTAGATGGCGCTAAAATCGAGATCGTTATCCGAGAGTTTGTCTTCGAACGCTTCGCGGTTTTTTAATTTCACTTTGAGAATGATTTTCTTCATAAGATAATTATAGCATAAATGTTGTGGGGTGGGGGGTGGATGTGGTATAATTAGAACATGGAGGGGCTAGAACCCTCATGGTTTGGTAGTTATCGTTCTTCTTCGACTTGAACGATAACTTTTTTTGTTTTAGGTTTACGAACGAATCTAAAGTAGAACTCTATCTCCATACGCGTTTCCTTTCGTGTTTGTTTTTATCAAACTACTACGGAGAAACTGCAACCTGACTATCTAGCATTATCACGGCAGCTCCCCCGTTGAGAGCCTACATAATCTGCTACGTTTGCTTTTATCCGGGGACCTGCTTACTCGCAAAACTAAAATACTCCCAAACCTAT
>JAFRBW010000018.1 GCA_017404685.1 Candidatus Saccharimonadota bacterium | reverse complement strand
TTTTTCGCATTATAGGGTTATATACTACACCAATACTTTCCAAAAATCAACCCCACCCTCACCCGCAAGCACCCTGCAAACACCTTGCAAGCACATTGCAAGCACACCGATACGGCGGTTCGGTCTACTGCTCCACATAAACCGGCAAATACTTCCGATCCCTCGGACTAGAATTTATATCGAACACTCGCAAATAGTTCAGCTTAGCCGCCTGTGCCAACAGCCTCGACGCCACCGAGTTATCTTTGTCCGACAGCTGAAATAGTTTTCTCAACTCCTGGTTAGTTAAATATTTTTTAGAAACCCACAAATAGCAGGCATACTAATATATCGTCCCAATCTTTTCATCAAACGTCATATCTTTTAATCCCCGCCGCTCCATCAACGTACCACGGATTGAGCCCTCCATCTTCTCTAGCTGCGGCGTCGGACAGCCGCCGACAGGCGATACCCCGGCACTCTTCTCCCAGCCAGGCCCCCGACTTTCACGCCCGCTTACGTTGTCGAACTCCCTGGCCAGACCTTCAGTCCGGGTCCGCGGCGGAAAGTCCACCCAGCGATTGTCCGGCACCAGCAAACTCCCTGCGTTGGTAAACTCCACCCTATTCGAAAAAATCTCCACCATCGGGTGTAGCCCGCCAACCGTAAAGTCCTGGTGCATCAAGGCGTTCGCCAAAAGCTCGCGAACCGCCACATATGGGAGCCGATAAACTTTCTTCCTGATTCCATCTTCCCCTATCTCCTCATGGTCTACCAGTCTTTCCAAAATAATACGATATGCCTTGTCAAACTCCACCAAATACCCACCCTGCATCCGCTCTTCGTATCTTGTCTCTATTTTACTGTCCCCATTATATTCTATTATCCTCAGCGTCTTATTCACGAGGTTTCGAAAATCCGCAAGGTTCCGAGCATATAGTAGCGCCCCTAAATTAGTTATACTGTAAGTAGAATCTTTATTGGCAATCACCATCCCGCAACTAACCGCCTCCTCAAACAGCGCATCCCTCTCCACCGACGTCCCCCGCGTTCGCATATTATACATAGCGTCAAAATCTAGCAACTCCTCCACTCGCGCCCTATCCAAATTCGGTTCAGCCACGTCGGTTTCAAAGTCATATGAAAGCACCTTCTGCCATATCTCCCTCTCAATGCTGGGGTAATTCTTCAGTTCAGTTGTATTAGAACCAATCCGAATCCACGCCACGCCATTAAATTTCGAAATCGACGTCGGCAATGCATTAATCACCAAAAACACCACCCTAACGCCCTCATCAAACTCCAGCGTCCTAAAGGAAAGCTCCGGATGCGGCGCAACCATCTTCGTCAGCCAGAACAGTAGCTCCTCGTTTTTATGCTTCTTCGTCTCTGGGACAAATTTCGTTCCTACAATCTCGCGAGAATCGTCATCAACCCCCCAGATGATATACCCCCTAGCCATATCAAACCGAATTAAGCTGTTCATGATAGCAGAAACATTCTTTCCTAGCGTCACGGGGTCGGCATTATCATGCTTCAGCTCAAACCACTCAGCCTCAGCTGGTTGAGAGAGAATATATTGCAAAATGTTTTTCAAATTGTCATCTGATAAGTCGTTCATACTTTATATTATAGCACACAAAATCACAGATTGCAAGTATATTGCAAGTACACTGCAAGCACCTTGCAAGTACATTTGTCCCTGTTATTTTCGCTCCTCACCACCTACCTTGCAAGCACCCTGCAAGCACATTGCAAGCACATTCTTCGCATTATAGGGTTATGCACTACACCAATGCCTCCCAATCGCCTACCTCGAGCGCTTCATCCGCCAAAACAAGCACTTCACCACCATCCTCGACCAATTCAGCGTCTGCGACCAACCCCAATCAAAATAGCACTGTATAATATACAGTGCTATTTTAAACCCTTTCTACTTAGCTTTCTTGCGTGATTTCATGCGGATGACAATCCAAACAACAATCGCCACAATCACAAAGACAATAATCGCGATCAGCCATAGCGGGCAAACAATGATGGTCTTTTCAACGGTCGAAATCTCATCAAAAATTTGGACTATCTGTTTTACTCGAAACATCCCCACTATGGGCAAAGTGCACTTTTGCACATAATATCTTTCCATCCCTGGCATAATCAAATTAGTATCAGCATTCTCCTCGTTTGTGCAAATCTCCTCGTCAGAAAACATCGGCCACACCTGCAGGGTATATTTAGCATCCGTATGCACGTTGCCAGTATTCTTTACCAACGACGTCGTCTCTAACTCGTTATTCATCAAAAACGATGGTATATTATTCTCCAAAATCTCCGCCGTATTCAAAGTCTCGCCCGCCACCTCAGCATAGATAATCGACGCCATCTGAACATTACTTTGAATATTCACATTGGATGCACCGGTCGTGCTACCAGTATCATCTTTTACTAAAATCGTCGCATATTGGCCTCCCGCAGGTGCCGACTCTGGCACGGTAATGGTAAAATTTAGCACATCAGTACCGTTTGGCGCCACAGTACCAGTAGTTTTTTCTAAATTAATCCAATCCATAATCTGGTTATAAGACGACACACTCTCTGTATCCACCGAATCATCTTCACTTTTATGGCTAAACGAACCAATCGACACACTATAATTTAAATCATTTTGTGCTGCATTCGGGCTAGAAACCTTCAGGGACAACGTCGTCGTCTCGCCCGGCGTTAAAATTATCCTCTGATACATCGGCGAAACCACCATTGCTGAAATCGGTGCTTCATCTGCATAGGCATTGACGTTGCCCCACATCACTGCAAATGTGGCAATTAATGCAACAATTAGAATTTTTAGTTTTTTCATGTTTACTCCTTATTTAGATTGATTATTGTATTCGCATTTAAAGCCCACATTTTCGTAAATCTTCTGAATTGTTTTTTCGGAATAGGTTGATAAATTCCTCTGCTCATCCGCAGTCAAAAAGAAAAATTTCGCCGTAGTGGCATTAAGTTCATTTACTGCGGAATATAGATTAATCTTCACCGTTTTATCCGTCGCTACAAAAGCTGGCGTCAACTTTTCTGGATTCATTTTGTTCCCCCCCATATCAACATTGTAATTAGCGTGATATGATGACGAAGCCTTTTCCGCCAGCTCCGCGGTCGAAAATTCGCCAACATAGCTATAAGATACTTTATCCGGTTTTTCGTCTTTAAAGGTCATTTTTATGGTATGCTCACTCGAAATAGCCGAATCAAGAGAGAAAAAAGCGTCCTCCGCCGAACGCGTCGTACAAGTCAACGCAGAGATAGCGTAAGTTTCCTTACTACCAGTTTCTCTAGTCTCAGACCCACGCAACAGCAAGACCATCCCAACTACACATAAGGCCACCACCACCAATACACTGGCCACCACCAGCCAGACCTTCATATTAGATTTTTCTTCACGTTTAGTCATTTTTCTCCTTTTTCAAACTTTCGGCGATTAGCCAAAATGCAGCTCCCACCCCAGAGCTGCATTTTGATAATGAACTAACTTATTAGTTCGATGCTGGGTGAGCTAGAGTGTAAGTCACCTTACCGGTATAAGTACCAGCAGATTGTGTGGCGCTAATACCCACGCCATAAGTAGCAGCGATAGTAGAGTTGCCACTAGTTGAAGTACCCTGAGCAATTTTCGTTGAAGCAGATGGAACTGCACTAAAGTTATCGTACCCAGTCGTAATCGTTATATTTGACGCGTCGCTACCACCCTTGGCGATTTTGAATGCCCAGTTAGAAACGGAACCATCAAGCGTCGTACCAGTAGCAATATCGTCGCTGTCTACGTTCGTGCTGGCGTCCATCTTAGTGACATCGTTAGTTGCAGTACCAGCGCCGATAGCATTTAGCTGCCATCCACCAGTATCGTTACAAGTAATCGTAAAGGTACTACCAGCAATATTCTCATTGTGCCCACCGTTCGCGATAGTGGCCGTATAAGTCGATGCTTCTGGTGTCACTTCGCTACCAGAAGTGGCGAGGCTACAAGCCGAGTCAATCGTGACCTTCACAATATCAGTCTGGCTCAAGGTGCCATCCGCCGCAAACACGCCTACGATTGGCATAGCCGCCAACACCGCCGAAGCACCTGCTGCAATTATAGCTTTTTTCATTTTATATTTTCTCCTTGTGC
>JAFRBW010000017.1 GCA_017404685.1 Candidatus Saccharimonadota bacterium | reverse complement strand
TCTGTCGCAAATAACACTGCATCTACCACCTATACGGTCGGAGCAGGCAATGCTACCATCACTCCAGGTGCAACACTCAATTCCTATAGTGTGACAGTCACGTTCAATTCCGGCGCAAATCAGGTACAATTCACGAACGCTACTTACGGCACAGTCACCGCTACAGCTTCTAGTCCAACAGTTTCGCTCTACTACAACCAACCATACACTGCCACGATGAGCTTTAGTGACAACTATGAGTTTGACTCATGGGCATCAGGAACTAACACTAGCGTTTCTAACACTAGCCTAAACCCAACCACCATCACCTTGACTGGGACTGGGAATGGAACTATTACGGCGAATGGAAAACAAAGCATGCTGGCCATCCAAAATCTAGCCGCGTCAGAGTGTACTTCCACCGCAAGCCTAGTCTACGATAATCGCGACAACCAGACCTACACCATTCAGCGTCTTGCAGATGGCCATTGCTGGATGATGACAAACCTCAATCTTGGCGCTACTACCCTCTCTACCGACCTCACCAGCAGTAACACCAACCTCAGCTCCACTGTCACCGCCTCTACCTTCAACGGCTGGAAGAAATCTAGTGGTTCAGCCACCTATACTTCTGGAGTGTTTATTCCAGTAAGCGGTATAGACTCTACTTCTGGTACGGCCTACGGTACTCTATATAACTATTGTGCCGCATCAGCTGGAACAATCTGCACAGACTCTAACTCAAGCAATGCATCCTATGATCTCTGCCCAGCAGGCTGGAGACTCCCAAACGAGGATGAATTTACCACCCTCAACGCTAATGCTTCTTACAACACTATTGACAAGATGCGTGCAAGCGTTGCAGACGGCGGTGCTGCCTTCGCTCTCGCTGGCTACTTCAGCAATAGTGCGCCCACGGATCAGGGCAGCCACGGCTACTACTGGTCGTCTACGCGTTACAATAACAACGCTATGCACGACCTGAGCCTCATTACGTCGAATGTCTATCCGTCCAGTTACGGCTTTCGCAGCCGCGGGACCTCTATACGATGTATTCTTGACGATGCCCTCCAAGGCGCCACCTACTCTAGCCTACTGTCCAAGATGCCAAACGTTGGCGACTACACTCAGCTCACAGACACTCGCGATGGTCAGCTCTATACGGTCGCCCACTTTGCTGATGGTCGCTTCTGGATGGGAGATAACCTTAACCTCGGCGCCACCGATCCCACCACTAAGCTCACCAGCGCCAACACCAACCTTAGCTCCACCATCGCCGCCTCCACCTTCAACGGCTGGAAGAAATCTAGTGGTACTGGCACCTATACTTCTGCAGAGTTTATTCCTGTAAGTGGCACAGACTCTACTTCTGGTACGGCCTATGGTACTCTATATAACTATTGTGCCGCATCAGCTAAAACAATCTGCACAAGTGATAACTCCAGTGATGCATCCTATGATCTCTGCCCAGCAGGCTGGAGACTCCCAACCAGCAATACTGAAGGTGAATTTGCCACCCTCTACGCTAATGCTTCTTACCACACTTATGCCAAAATGCGTGCAAGTGTTGCGAACGGCGGTGCTGCCTTCGCTCTCGCTGGCTACTTCCGCAGTGGTGCGCCCACGAGTCAGGGCAGCGACGGCTCCTACTGGTCGTCTACGCGTAGCAATAACACCACCAATATGTACCTCCTGTACCTCACTACGTCGGGTGTCAATCCGTCCTATGGCAGCCTTCGCAACCGCGGGTTCTCTGTACGGTGTATTCTTAAGGCTACGGAGTAGTATATTCCGGATTCCGGTTCTTGCCCGTACTCCATCCCCCCCCACGATAATCAGGCCCACGGGGCCTGATTTTTAAGCTATTTCGCCCAGCCCTCACTGCAAAGTTCAGAAAAAAGCCTCCACTTCTGGAGCCTTTTTCTTGATTGGGAAGCAGTTGATTCAGTTCAGTATCTTATACTTTCCAATCTATATGTCAATTATACCGCTATTTTTTAATTACGTCAATGACCCCGTTGTGTTTCGTAAGAATTTTGAGACGCTTAATGCCGTGACGCTCAGTTCGTATAAATTCATTCACTCTTGAGATGCCTTGTTTTTCTGATAGACCAATCCTATAAAAATCCAAAATAATGTTTTCAGATTGGCGTCCAGCATCTCTCAGGTTATTTTGTATTGTATGCTTGCCACTCCCAGTCGGTGCTTTTAATTCCCAACGGACATTAGTCTTAAGGACATATATGTCTGGGTTTTTGCTTTGATGGCGCTTCAAAAATACAATATCACTTTGAAAATATTCAGCAAGAAATTCGGCAGTAGCATATTCGTGCGGCCTAGGCTTAGAATTTCTATCGTCTTCGACGTGCACTATATATTTTCTGGTCATGATACTATTCTATCACTATAAAATAATTATTAGCAAGCGCTAGTACTATCAAAAAAAAGAAGACAAGGTCAAGCCCTGTCTTCTTTTTTTAGAAGCGACTAGTTGTAAATATTCTCCACTCCCACGCTTGGCCCCATCGTGGTCGTCACAAACACGCTCTTCACATAAGTCCCCTTGAGCGAAGATGGTTTCTGTGCCTTGAGCGACTCAAAGAACACATTTGCATTCTCCATCAGCTTGTCTACACCAAACGAAACCTTCCCAAGCCCGATATGCACAATTGCCTGCTTGTCCACGCGGTATTCTACCTTACCAGCCTTAGACTCACGCACAGCCTTCTCCACATCAGGAGTCACGGTGCCAGCCTTTGGATTTGGCATCAGGCCCTTCGGTCCAAGTAACCGCGCATATTTACCAAGTTTTGGCATATATGCTGGGGTAGAAATCAACACGTCGAAATTAATCACGCCCTTTTCGAGCTGTTTCAAGAACTCTTCGTCCTCAGCGATGTCAGCACCTGCCTCTTTTGCAGCTTTGCAAACATCCGCTGGCGCAAACACAGCAACGCGCACGGTCTTGCCATTACCATTTGGTAAAACAATCGTAGTGCGGATATTCTGATCCGCTTGGCGTGGGTCCACACCAAGACGTACGTGTGCTTCCACCGAAGCGTCAAACTTCACCGGGCTAGTCTTGAGTGCAAGCTCAATCGCCTCTTTGAGCGAATAAGTCTTGCCCTTCTCTACCAGCTTGAATGCTTCCTGGTATTTCTTGCCACGGCGCTCAATCCTCGGCCGCGTCACTGGCTTTTCGCCCTTTGGCTTCTCGCCAGCCGCATCGGCAGCTTTCCGCTCTGCCGCCCGTTCTAGACGCTCTTCCTCAGCTTTTACTTCTTCAATATGCTTTTTGGATTTTTTGCCAGACTTCGCAAAAGTCTCTGGCTCGTTAGTTTCGGTAGTCTCAGTTGCAACTTCCTCGACTACGTCATTCGTTTTGACCTCTTCTTCGGCCATAATTATCCTTTCTGTGGTCTTAGCGGGCTAGAGCCCTCCCACAATTATAAATTAACCTTCAACCGTCACGCCCATCGACCGCGCGGTGCCAGCGACAATCTTCACTGCGCCCTCTAGGTCAACTGCGTTCAGCTGATCCATTTTTTTCTGTGCGATTTCCTCAAGCTGCGCCCGAGTAATCTTGCCAACCTTCTCTACATTTGGCTTGCCAGAACCTTTGTCGATCTTAATCGCTTCGCGAATCAAATCATCCACTGGCTGCCCCAGGCAAGTCCAGTCAAAAGTCCTATCTTCAAACACGCGAATGTGCACAATCACATTCTTGCCCATGAATTCTTTAGTTTTTTCGTTAAATGGGTTAATGAAGTCCATCATATTGAGACCCCACTGACCCAAAGTCGAACCCACCGGAGGCCCAGCTGTAGCCTTGCCACCAGGGATACGCAATTTCAAATTGCCGATAACTTTTTTCTCTGCCATCGTAAAATCCTTTTTTAAGTTTATTGTAGAAGCTATGTAACTATTTGATTATATCACATTTATACAATTAATTCAACTGCTTCACTTGCAAAGCATCAAGCTCCACAGGTGTTTCGCGCCCAAACATCGACACCATCACCTTGAGCTTCCCCTTCGCCTCATCAATCTCCGACACGGTACCATCAAAGCCCTTAAACGGCCCATCCGTAATCGAAATCACTTCGCCAATCTCGTATTTCACCGAGAACTTCGGGTCCTCAACACCCATTCGCTTCTTGATCTTTGCGATTTCCTTCTCGGAAACTGGCGTTGGCTGCGTGCCAGTACCAATAAATCCAGTCACCCCAGGCGTATTGCGGATAATATACCAAGTTTCATCAGAAAGTTTCATATCCACCAGCACATAGCCCTGCAGAATCTTCCGATCCACCACTTTACGCTTGCCGTTTTTAATCTCAATCTGCTTTTCTTTCGGCACAATCGCCTCAAAAATCTTCCCCGCCATTTCCGGCGTATTCACACGCTGATTCACGGAATCCGCGACCTTGTCTTCATACCCAGAATAAGTGGAAATTGCATACCACGCCCGAGTGTCATCATAACGGTTTACTGCCATAATTACTCCTTTCTAATTTCCCAAAATTAACTTAAATAGCCATGTAAAGAACAGATCTAGTAGTGTAATCAGCACGATAAATAGTATCGTGTACACAAATACCGCTAGAACCATTTTCCAAGTGTCTTTACGATTTGGCCAACGCACCTGGCGAATTTCGCGGAACGCATCGCGAATATATCTGCCAAACGCCACGAACGGCCGGAACAAAATGAACGTTTTCTTGCCGTTCTTTTCTTCCTTGGCTTTATCGGCCTTTTTCTCCGCTTGCTTTTCGGCTTTCACCGCCTCGCGGACCTTTTCGGCTTGTTTCTTTTCATCTTTTTTGTCTTTTGCTACGACTTTTTTCTTTAGCGTAGGCTTTTCCTCCTCCGAAACTTTCTTCGGAGAATCACTCGCTTTGATGCGGGTAACTTTTTTCGCCATTTTACTCCTTTGCTTAAAAAAAGTCTGATACCAGACTTGTCAATAGTATAGCACATTGTCAACCAAAATGCAATACTAAAATGCGATACAAATATTGAGCGGGTGACGCGCATAGAGGACCCCCAAAATGTTTTGCGATTAGCAAAAAATTTGGGGGAAAATGTGCGGCAGGACCCGCTCAAAAAAGCATATTTTTTGGTAGCTTATCTGCAATTCTTTTATGAAAATCCCAGTCAAACTCAGGCAATTTATCCGCATTTTTCTTGAGATATTTTTTGCGAATTTCGCTAGCCGTAAAAGCTTCTCCCGGAATCAAAGTATAACGCTTGAAAAAGTTCAGACTTTTGCCATAGCCTTCTGGCGGCAAAATCGCCATCGGCAAAAAATCGCAATCCATTTTCGGATCGGAAAAAAGATCTATCGCAAGCACCGACATCGTCGGAATAATCGGCTCTTTTTTATCAAAAACCGCTTTATTCTTGAATACTGTCGTTTGCCGCGTCGCGCTTGGCGCCACAAAAATCACACCGCCGTCCCGCACCGTTTCACGAGAAAGGCGCGTATAGAGATCCCGAAACTCCCGTTTTATCCTCGATCCCGCCTCATAAAGTTCCGAATCTTTAGAAAGTCCGATCTTCGCCCACGTTGATGGCGTAATCGTTGGCGTAATAATAATCCCCAGTTTCAAAATCCGGTCGTAATCCGGCGCAAGCGCCTCGTACCACGGCAAATTCACCGGAAAAAACATCGGTTTGTCGCCCATCATGTCCATTTTCATCATCAAAATCCGCGCAATTTCGCCAAGCGATGGATGGTTGAACCCCACCACTAGGCCTTTTTTAGAATCTTTCGGAAACCCAGCATAATCTCCTGGCGTTAGCTTCCGGAGCTTTTTCACTAACTTTACCCGCGCCGCGTTAGAGTGCTTCGCTGGGTCGTCTTTTGGCCCAGTTGTACCAAGCACGTAATTAATCGCCGCGTTGCAAACCTTCCCCACCGGCACCATTTCGCGTCGCAACTTTTCCGCACCAAGCGTAGAAAGTAGCGAATACCCCTCGTGTTGGATTTTGTCAATAATCTCCTCCGCAGACAAAGTTTCAAGCTGCTCGGAAGTAAAAACTTTCTTGCTCATAACTCCATTATAGCATAAAAAATCCCCCGCAGAAGCAGGGGATTTGGAGGTTATACCAGCCGAAGCGGCGACGAATAGAACGTCATCGAAAGCGAATTCGATACCGTGGACATAGATTTCACGGAAATGTCAAGGCATACTGCGACGACATCTTTCATAATATCGCCAATTGTATCGCCGACAATCGTTACCGCATGGATCGTCGCGTAAATTGCCCCGTTCGCCGAATCATGCTTGTCCAGCAAAATCTCACGACCTTCGTGCACGATTCTCAGCTTGCCCATCTCGACCAGCTTCTTCGCGTTATCCCACGCGCCGCCCGCGTTGGCGTTATAAATCGCCATCACGATTGCGGTTCCGACCGCGCCCGCCAGCATGCCGACGATAATGTCAGGCCCAAAGGGCAGGCCGATGATGATCGGCGATGCCACGGAAAGCAGCGACGGCACCACCATGTAATGCAGAGCATTATCCGCCGCCAGCTCAATCGCTTCGTTGTAATCCGGCAGCCGCGTCTTTTCCATCACGCCCGGAAGGTTGAGCTGGCGCTCCGCCTCATCCGCGAGTTTCTCCGCCGCGCGAATCGTGTTCTTCGTCAGAGTGCCAATAAAGAAAATCTCAATCGCACATCCGATTACAAGACCAGCAATCATCGAAACAACGAGGTCGAAAAGCGACGTTTTTTCCGCAAACGGATAGCTCCCGATATACGAAACAATTAGCGCCACCGACGCAAACGCCGCCGAGCCAATCGCATTGCCCTTACCAATCGCCGCCGTGGTATTCCCGACCGCATCCAGCATATCGGTAATCACGCGCACGTTCTCCGGCAAACCGCAACTTTCAGCAATTCCGCCAGCATTGTCCGCAATCGGTCCGAAGGCATCAATCGACACCGTCGTTCCAACGAACGACAGCATTCCCACCGCCGCAATCGCGATGCCGTAAGTTCCACACATTGCGTTCGAAAGTATCATCGAAACCGCAATCACGATCACCGGCAAAAGCACCGACTTGCACGCCAGCGCAATTCCTTCGGATACGAGAAAGGCTTCGCCCTCGACCGCAGATTTCGCAAGATCTTTCACTGGCCGATGCTCTGTGCTCGTATAATATTCGGTAATTTTGCCAATCGCCACCGAACTTACCACGCCAAGCAGCGCCGAAGCCCACGGCAAAAGCCAGCCAAACTTCGAATCCGAGAACATATTCAGCCCGCCAAAGATACTATGCGCACCATACGCGCCAATGAGCAGCGTCATCACCGCCGAAATCGTCGTCGTAAGGTCCAGTTCCGCCGCCGGATCATCAATCTCCAGCGAGTACTCAACTCTGACCTCCATCTTGCCGTCGCCAACTTTGCGATGCTGCGGCAGATTGCTTAAGTCGGGATATTTTTCGTCAAAATCTTCGATACTCATCTCAACCCACTTGTAATGCTTCCGATTTTTGAGAATCACAAACATCACACTGACGAGCGTACTAAACAGCCCGCCGGCCGCCAGGACAAACGGAAACGTACAAGCCGCCATCAGCATTTCGGGGTCAGCATTCAGCGTCTGCATCGCAATCAGGATACACGAAAGCGGCGTCGCTACGAAACTTTCGAGCAGATCCGAAATATTTCCCGCGATATCATTCACGCAATCGCCGATCAAATCTGCAATTGAACAAACGTTCCGCGGGTCATCTTCTTCGAGTCCATGATTTTTCTTGCCGACCGTATCCGCCGCGATATCTGCAGATTTGGTATAAGTTCCACCCGCCACGCGATTAAACATCGCGACCAGCGAGCATCCCAGTGAGTATGCCGTCAGACGAATCGTCACCGCATTTCTCGCGCTATGCCAGATCAGCCCAGAGCCGATTATATCCGTCCGCGCTCCGCCCGAAAGCAGAAACACGATCGTAAATCCGACCAGCCCAAACGCTTGCACTGTAAATCCGCTAAGACTTCCTCCGAGTAGCGCAATGCGAATCGTTCGCGAAATCGCACCAGTCACTCGGGCCGCATTTGTGGTCCGCACGTTGCCGTACGTCCCAGCTCTCATTCCGATTTCCACCGCCGATCTAGCGAGCAAAGCGCCGAGCATTAGCGCCGGCCCCGCCCACATTTCGATCACCAGCGTATAGACGAGCGCCGCTGCCGCAATTACGACCGCAATCGCCCTATCCTCACGCCTGAGGAACGTTTTTGCCCCCGACCGTATGATCGCCGCCCGTTCTATCATCAATGCGCTTCCCTCATCGTGGGCCTTCAGGTCCACAAAGTTCCGCCAAATCAAATAAAACGCAGCTGCAATCACGGCGAAGGTCAAATAATATGCCGTCATAACATACCTCCTTTTGACGCGCATTTTTTGACTTGCCTAGCTTCTATTAACCTCCTTCTTAAAGTACCAAGTCGGGCGACTTGCAATCTCGCCCCACTTCGCCTTATCAGATTATATCACTTTTAGCCAAAAATTGAAAACATAACAATAAACCCCGCGATGCCCGCATAATGCGACATTTTTGCAGAAAAGTCCTGCGGTTTTTCAAAAAGTGATAGTACTGGCTCGTGGCTGCTGCCCCAAGCCCCAAGTCCCAAGGCCCAAGCCCTATCTCCCAAGCCATCAGCATATATCCATGGCTAAAGCTTTCCACCTTCACAGATTTTTCATGCTACACTTTCTATGTCTTGTAGCTCAAACCGATATTTCTGCTTCGCTTCAGGATGTTTCTCGCGATTAATCTCCTCAAAAAACATCTCATAAGGCCGGCACCACAGCCGCCCATCTCCATAAAGCGCCCGATATGCCACCATTTTCTCCCCCGTCTCGCTATGATAAATCACATCCTCCAATAAATACAGATTCCCCTTATAATGCTTATAAACACCGTGAATTTTAAACCGATTCTTTTCCATAACCTAATTATACCAAAAATCTTAGCCTCACACCACCTGCCATCAACAGATCGACGCTAGTACTAAATTCACCTTCCAGGAAACAAAAAAGCCCCACTAGGGCTTGGCTGGGGATGAGGGACTCGAACCCCCGAATGGTGGGACCAGAACCCACTGCCTTACCACTTGGCGAATCCCCAACATCGCCACCGGCATAATTTCGGTGTATTTACATTATACCACAAGTCCATTTTAGGCGCAAGCCCCCAAGCATAAGCAGCCACTCGCCCCTCAGCGTCCTATTCGCC